>CAZRIL010000265.1:0-3669 GCA_964600115.1 uncultured Chthoniobacter sp.
CGCGAAAACAACATCCCGCGCCACGGCTTGCGTGACCATTTCCGCCGCGGCGCGGCCCGGCTCCACCAGGAACTCCTCGCCGCCGACCTGCCCTTCCGCACCGACCCTTATGTGTGGATCGGCCGGCTCGTCCACTGGCTGACCGACCGCATCGCGCCGCGCTTTGCCACCGCGGAAACGTACGGATTTTTCCTCGACGTCCTCGACCAATCAAAACGTCCCCGCGTGCTCGATTACCTCGGCCTCGACTATTACGACCCGTTCACCGGACACATCTTCCGCCCGCCGTCGTTCCATGACCTCGAGTTCAAAAGCAAAGGGTTGCACGGTCACTTGATGAACGGCCTCTCACGCAAATGGTGGGACTGGCACATGCTGCCCGAGGGGCTGCACTTTTTCTGTCGCTACTACGCCGCCCGCTTCCAGCGCGGCATCCTCATCGCCGAAAATGGCATGGCCCTGCGCCGCAAGTTCGACAACAGCGTCGCCCACGGTCGCCGCGACCGCATCACCCGCAGCGAATTCCTCCGCGCCCACGTCCGCGAAGTCCGCCGCCTCGTCCGCGAAGGCGTCCCCATGCTCGGTTACCTCCATTGGTCCATCACCGACAACTACGAATGGGGATCCTACACCCCGCGCTTCGGCCTCTTCAGCGTTGACTACGAAAACAACGCCCAACGCCACGCCGAAGACCACCTCGGCGACCGCCCCTCCGAAACCTACGCCGCTCTGGTCGCCGGAAGAGGGGAAGAAAGACGCGGGGAGGAGAGACGCGGAGACACGGAGACACTCCCGTAGCCGCGGTTCGTCAGACCGTGGCCGCCCCAACCGGTAGGGAGCGTTATCCTAACGCTCCGTCGCTTCTTTCCCCGGCAAACCCCGCCGATTCCGCCTGCCGCCCACCTCAAGCCGCGCGTCAGAACTTTGGTCGGACGGAAAAGGATCACACCAACGGCGGTCACCCTCCTTCACACGGCTCAGTCCCCTTTCCCCAGGCCCCCGGCCCTTGGCCGTCCCTAATTCCCGGATGGACGAACGCCGCGCGACCCGCCATAAGGACGCAACCATTTGCCAACATCCCATGAGATTCCTCGCTCTTCTCCTTACGGCTCTGTTTGTCACCGGAACCACCCAAGCGGTCGAAAAACCCTCCGGGCACACCAAGGGCACACCGACCGGCCAGCCCACGGGTCCCTTGAAACCGGGCGAATATTGGTGGAACCCTCAGCTCTCGCCCACCGGTCCGGTGGTGGTGCTCGTCAGCATTCCGGAGCAAATGATGCACGTGTACCGCAACGGGGTTCTGATTGGACGCTCCACCGTGAGTACCGGGGCCAAGGGCCGTTCAACCCCGGGCGGCGTTTTCACCATCCTGGAGAAAAAGTCGGAGCACTATTCGAAGAAATACAACAACGCTCCCATGCCCAACATGCAGCGGCTCACTTGGACCGGCATCGCCATGCACTCGGGCAACCTGCCCGGTTACCCCGCGAGCCACGGCTGCATCCGCCTGCCGTTTGACTTCTCCCAACTTCTCTTCAAGGAAACCGCCCAGGGCGGAACGGTCGTTGTGGGTGATGGCAAAACCCCCGTGCCGCACCTGGCCTCCCACCCCGGAATGCTCCTCGCCCCCAAGGATTTCACCCCGGAGATGCTCCGTGACCTCGCGGAGAACGAATACGAGTGGAAACCCGAACGCAGCCCGACCGGCCCCATCACCATGGTCATCAGCTCCGCGGACAAAGCGATCTATGTCTACCGCAACGGGGAGCCCATCGGCCGCGCCCCGCTTGCCATTGCCGGACCCGATCCGCTCGGCGACCATGTCTTCTCCCTGCTCGAAGGGAAAAGCGATTTCCTCAGCCGCCTTGTCCCGGGCCGTCAGGCGCCGCGCTGGATGACCGTCACCAGCAAAGGCCCCCGCGTGGACGCCGAGGAAATAAAAACCCGCCTCCGCATGAGTCCCGAATTCGCCGGCAAGGTCTACGACGTCCTCACCCCAGGCACCACGGTCATCGTGACCGACCAACCCGTCGTCCGCAGCCGCAAAGACATCGCCATCCTCCAAGGGTAACGCGCCGGAAAGCGCCACGCATCCCCTGGGACGCGACTCTGCTCGCGTCCGTCGCCCCGGACCGGACGGAACCGAAAGCCGCCCGCGAATCGCGCCAAGGGAACGCGAATGGATTTGTGGTCCGCGGCCATCCCGCCCGCGGGGCGGATGGCCGGTCGGGGGGCGAGCGGGTTGGCTTCGAGTTCGAGGAGGATCTTCGCCTCCTCGGCGATCTTCCTTCAGTTTTTTCGGGCATTCTGCTTCACTTGCCTTTCAAAGCCGCACGCCGAACGACAATGACTCTCGACTGCACATTCCGGTTGGATGCGTTGGCGATTTCTTTCCAGCTTCAGAATCTATGAAGACAGACCGCAGCCGAGTCGCCCTCCATCCTTCTTGTAGCAAAGCATTAGAGATGTTGAGCGCGATTCAATGAACTGCGATAAGGCTTTGTTTCGCCTCCAGCAGGCTGAAGGGACATTCCCGTGCGACCAAAGTGCTCGTGTGTGGAGGCTTTTCTTCATTTTCACTGGCTGGATTGTTGTTCCTGCGGGGATCTTCTGGACACTTGCCGCGGGTGAGCTTCGCCTTAACGACCCGACGATCGAAACGGGGTGTGCCTGTGCGCTTCTTATCGGGGGATTTGTCTGGGGCTATATTGCTTGGCTCCAAAAGAATCACCGGTACGAGATACGAAACGGTGTCCTCTCTTCCGTGGGTAGGAGAGTCCTTTGGCGGCTGCAGTTAAATGAGGTTCGGAGCATCAAGGAATATCGAACGGGCACATTTATGATTTGGTGGCTGCGCGGTGCTTCGCGGACCAGAGGCCTTGTTCTTTATCGGTCGTTGCAGCATCTGTTGGAAATAAACAAGTGAAGCCAAGACCATTCAGTGAATGCGCTAGCGCGCCACCGACTGCCAACGCCAGCGCATGAGAAAATCTCCCATCTACCTTTTCATTTGGACTGCAGTCGTGACGCTTGGCCTCTCGGGAATGCCTCGTTTTTTTTCGCTGCTTTTGGATCTCCTTTCGGTCGAGCATGACTCCTTGGGTCTAAAGGGACTTTTCACCGGTGGAGTGCTTCTCCTGCATGCAGGCTATTTGGTCATGCTTATTGCGGCCGTTGTCTGGCATCCACGCAAGGCCAGTTTGACAGCTCCGAACGCTGTGGGATCCTTGGGGGCCTGCATTTCTGTCATTCTGCTCCTGGTCCTGTATCAGTCTGTCGTTGACCGCAAGTATAAGGTCGCGATTCAGTTTGTTGGCCTATCAGGAGAAAAGCTTGATGAAGTTCCTGTGATCCTCAAGCACAGAATCCAAGGTTTCGCTCCGACCACCTCTCCGAAAAGGGTGAAGTCTTTGGTGTTGCGTGATGGCTGTCTTTATACAGCCAAATCCATTCGGGAGGTTCTCACTGTCTCTGCGCATCTCCCCGGGTTAACGCATGTCGAGATCGAGGTGCCTCCGATGGGCGCTCCCCATTATGCGGGTCCTCTGCAATTGATTTCAATTCGATGGCAGATTGATCCTCGGCGTGGGGATCGAGAAACGAGCGTCAGTGGTGCAAGAAACTGGGACTTTGCCGATGGACCTTTAGTTGTTCCTGTTCCTCCTG
>CAZRIL010000266.1:0-3669 GCA_964600115.1 uncultured Chthoniobacter sp.
CGAGGCTCAGGTTGAGCGTCTTGCCCTGGACAGCGGCCTTGAAGCCGACGCCCTGAATTTCGAGCTCGCGCTTGAATCCCTCGTTGACGCCCGTGACCATGTTGGCGACGAGCGCGCGGGAGAGACCGTGAAGAGCCTTTTCCTGGCGGGTTTCACCGGTGCGGGTGAGCGCCACTTCGGTGCCTTCGACTTTCGCCTTGATGGCAGCCGGCAGCGTCCACTCCAATTTTCCCTTGGGTCCTTCCACAGCGACGGATCCAGCCTCGGAGACCGAGACCTTCACCTTCGCGGGAAGCGTGATTTTTTTATTGCCGATACGTGACATGTTACCAGATGTAGGCGAGCACTTCGCCGCCGACGTTTTGTTTGCGCGCTTCCTGACCGGAGAGGACTCCCCGGGGGGTTGAGAGCACCGCGATGCCCATGCCGCCGAGAACGCGGGGAATTTCCCCTGCTCCCACGTAGCGGCGCAGACCGGGACGGCTCACCCGCTTGAGCCCGGCGATGGCGCTGGTTTTGTTGACAAATTTGACGCGGATTTTCAGCTGGGGATGCTTCTCCGTGGTGTCGAGCTCGTAGTCGCTGATGTAGCCTTCCTTCTTGAGGACTTTGGCGACTTCGCTCTTGAGTTTCGAATACGGCATCTTGAACTCGGTTTTCTTGGCGCCGGTGGCGTTGCGCAACCGGGTCAGGAGGTCTGCGATGGGATCATTCATGGGCTTGTGGGTGCTCAGGCGGCGGCTTCCGCTACCTTGGCAACTGCTTTCTTGGCTTTGTCGGCGAACGGCATTCCGAGTTCGCTCAGGAGGGACTTCGCCTCCTCGTTGGTGGCGGCGGTGGTGACGATCGTCACATCAAAGCCGATGTTCTTTTTGATCCGGTCGAGTTCGATCTCCGGGAAGATCGACTGGTCGGTGACGCCGAGCGTGTAGTTCCCGTTGCCGTCGAACGCGCGGGTCGAGACACCGCGAAAGTCGCGGATACGCGGGAGCGCGGTTTTGATCAGGCGCTCGAGGAACTCATACATGATGCGGCCGCGGAGCGTGACCTTGGCGCCGATCGCCTGGTTGTCGCGCAGCTTGAAGTTCGAGATCGCCTTTTTGGAGGTGGTCGTGACCGGCTTCTGGCCGGTGATCGTGGTGAGTTCGGTCTTGGCGATTTCGAGCGCTTCCTTCGTGTCCGGCGAAGAGCCGATGCACGTGTTGACGACGACTTTCGAGATCTTCGGGATCTCGTTCACGTTTTTATAACCGTGCTTTTCGCGCAGGGCGCCCAGCACTCTGGTTTTGTATTCGATGAGAAGTTCAGGATCCTGTGTCATGGCTTAGGCGGCCTTCTTTTTGGCCGGTTTGTCGGAAGCGGCCTTTTCGACCAGCTTGACGTTCGAGATATGGAGCGGGCCTTCGCGCTCGATGATGGCACCGTTCGGCTGGTCCTGGGTTTTGCGCTGATGTTTTTTGATCATCCGCACGCCTTCAACGATCACCTGGTTTTTGGCCGCGATGATTTGCAGGACTTTTCCGCTTGCGCCTTTGTGGTTGCCGGAGATCACCTCGACGATATCTCCGCTGTGGACGTGGAAATTGGGTCTGCTCATAGAACCTCCGGGGCCAGCGATATGATTTTCATGAAGTTCTTTTCGCGCAGCTCGCGGGCGACAGGCCCGAAGATGCGGGTTCCGCGGGGGTTCATGTCCTTGTCGATAATGACAATCGCGTTGTTGTCAAAACGAAGGTAGGAACCATCCTCCCGGCGGACGGGCTGCCTGGTGCGGACGACCACGGCGCGGACGACATCGCCCTTTTTCACGGTGCCGCCCGAGGAGGCTTCCTTGACGTTGGCAGTGATGATGTCGCCGACATGGGCGTTGGGCGAGGCTTTGCCGATGACGCCGATCATGGTGGCCATGCGGGCGCCGGTATTGTCGGCCACATCGATACGGGTGCGGAGCTGGATCATATCAGTGCTTGAGAATTTCCACCAGGCGCCAGCGTTTTTGGCGGCTGAGAGGACGGGTTTCCATGATGCTCACGCGATCGCCGACTTTGGCTTCGTTCTTCTCGTCATGGGCATGGAATTTTGAGACGTGCTTGGTGATTTTGCCGAACTTGGGGTGCGGCACCCGGGTGACCGTGCGGACGACGATGGTTTTATCCATGGCATCCGAGACGACCTCGCCGACGCGGGTTTTCCGGAGTGAGCGGTCGCGGGCGGCCGGGGTTTCTGGTGTGGTGATGGTTTCGCTCATTTCTTTGCGGTGGTGGGCCGTGTCTTCTCGCTGAGCACGGTTTCAATTTTGGCGATATTGCGGCGGAGCAGGTGAAGCATATGGGGCTTCTCGAGCTGACCGCTCTGTTGTTGCACGCGAAGGTTGAAGATCTCTTCGCGCAGCTCGCGCTTGCGGGAGAGAAGTTCTTTGGCGGTGAGTTCTTTGATTTCAGCGATCTTCATGGCAGGAATCAGCCGGCGTGGTGGCGGGCGATGAAGCGGGTGCGAACCGGGAGTTTGTTGGCCGCGAGGCGCAGGGATTCGCGGGCGACGGTCTCAGAGACACCGTCGAGTTCAAAAAGGATGTTTCCCGGGCGCACGACGGCGACCCAGTATTCCGGCTGGCCCTTGCCTTTGCCCATTCGGGTTTCCGGCGGGCGGGCGGTCACGGATTTGTCCGGGAAGATCCGGATCCAGAGCTTTCCCTTGCGTTTCATGTTGCGGGTGAGCGCGACGCGGGCGGCTTCGATCTGGGTATTCGTGATCCAGGCGCGTTCAAGCGTCTGGAGTCCGAATTCCCCGAAGTCGATATGGATATTGCGTGAGGCGAGGCCCTTGCGGCTTCCCCGCTGGGTCTTGCGATACTTCACGCGTTTTGGCAAAAGTGGCATGTCAGGTCCCTTCTAAGATTGGAGATTCGATCAGGCGGCTGGCTCGAATGTTTCCTTGGGTTCAGGTTTGCGGGAGGCTTCAGCTTTTTCAGCTTCCACGACTTCCTGCTTCTTGCAGATCCAGCACTTGATGCCGATCTTTCCAGCGACCGTCATGGCTTCGGTGAAACCGTAGTCAATCGGGGTGCGGAGAGTGTGGAGAGGGACTTTGCCCTCGCGATACCATTCGGTGCGGGCGATTTCGGCGCCGCCGAGACGGCCCGAGGCGCGGATCTTGATTCCCAGAGCGCCTTGCTCCATGGAAATTTGCACCGCGCGCTTCATGGCGCGGCGGAAGGAAATGCGGCGTTCGAGCTGGGAAGCGACGTTCTCGGCGACGAGCTGGGCGTCGAGGTCCGGGCTCTTGATCTCGACGATGTCGATCTTCACGGATTTTCCGCCGGCGAGATCGCTGACCTCCTTGGTGAGGTTTTCGATTTCAGAACCGCGGCGTCCGATGACGACTCCCGGCCGCGCTGTGTGAATGGTGACGCGCAGGCTGTTCCAGGCGCGCTCGATCACAATGCGGGCGACAGCGGCCTGCTTGAGCTTCTTTTTCAGCGATTCGCGGATCTTGGCGTCGGCGAGAAGATAGTCGGCAAAATCTTTGCGCGAGGCATACCAGCGCGATCCCCAGTCACGGGTGATCGGGAGGCGGAATCCGATTGGATTGACTTTTTGTCCCATGGTTTACTCCTTGGAATCCGCGGCGGGGGCGGATGGTTCTGTGGCTGGCTCTACGGGAGCCGGT
>CAZRIL010000267.1:0-3631 GCA_964600115.1 uncultured Chthoniobacter sp.
AGCTCGGTGGTGGCCAACTCGACGATCCGCCTGCTGAGCGGTGGCCTCACATTGCGCGCGACGGCAGGCAGCGTGACCATCGGGGGCGATATCGATGTCGCCGGATCTTCGCAAAGCTTTTTTGATATCACCCGTTATGCGGATGCGGGAAATATCCGGCTCATTTCCGACACGGGGAGCGTGATCCTGGGCGCGGGCAGCTTGCTGAATGTCTCCGCTCATACCGGTGGCGGGGACGCCGGGACGATTGAGATCCGGTCGGGATTCGGCACATTCGTTAACAACGGCACGCTTCTCGGATCGGCCTCCGCCGGCTCCACGGGCGGGTCCTTCCTGCTCGATACCGGAGCGATCCTCTCGTTTGCCAATATTAACAGCCCGCTGGAAACCGGTGGCTTCACGGAAGAGCGCAACTTCCGGATCCGCACGGGCAATATCTTCATCGATGGCAGTGCTCACGCGAGAAACTTCAGCCTGTCCGCCGACGCGGGCAACATCACGCTCACGGGAACGGCTCACCTGTACGCCTCCGGGGTGACCGGCGGAAGCATCGCCCTCGCTGCTCGTGACAATGTTACCGTCCAGTCCGGCGCGTTGCTCACGGTTGCAGCACAAAAGTTCAGCAGCGCCGGCAAGGGCGGCAGCATCCGGATCGAGGCGGGAGCCCAGTCCAACGGCGTGGCCAACACCGCCGCCTTGCTGGACCTTCAGTCGGGTTCAACCATCGACCTCTCCGTCGCGGAATTCAAAATCGGAGATCAAATCAAGGGCAATGCCGCATTGGAGCTCGCGGAGCCCAACGGAAGATACACCGATCCCACGAGCAGCGCTTTCTACGGACAGTTCCAAGGGACGCTTCACCTGAGAGCTCCGCGACTTGGAAACGACGTGAGGGTGGACTCGATGGAAAGCGCCATCAAGGGGGGGTCTTCCGTCGTTGTGGAGGCTTGCCGGCTCTATGACCGCACGGCCACCGGCACTCTCGACACGGCACTTCGCGGGACAATCAATACCGACGCGACCGCATTTATGACAGCAGGCGAGGCTGCCATGCGGACGAAGTTGCTCACAGGAAATCCCGGCGCTGCTGCACTCGCTTCGGTTCTCGTTATTGCGCCCGGTGTCGAAATTATCAACCGCACGGGAGATCTGGCTTTAGGTCTGGCAAACCCGACCGGTTCGACGAATGCCCAGTCGCTCAGCTCTGCCGATTGGGATCTCTCCACCTTCCGCTATGGCGCAAAATCCGCTCCCGGCATCCTCACGCTACGGGCAAAGGGTGACTTGATTTTCAACAACACCCTCAGCGACGGTTTCACGCCGGTCACCGCGACGTCGGACAATGGAAACTCGACGATGTGGCTGGCCACACTGAAAACCATCAACGCCAACCTCCCAACTAACACCCAATCCTGGTCCTACCGCCTGTCGGCCGGGGCCGACCTGGCGGCGGCCGATTTCCGTTCCGTTCTGTCAAGCATTTCACTTGTCCCCGGCAAGGGGTCGGTTCTTGTCGGTGAGTTTTACCCGGCTGTGCCGACTACCGACAGCTCAACCACGGTAGCCGGCATCGGATCAGCCGGCCAGACGGCGGATACCATTCGCATCTCATCAACGGGAACAAACCGGGGAACGCGCTATGAGGTGATCCGCACGGGAACGGGTGACATCACGGTCACTGCCGGGCGTGACATTCAGTTGAGGAACCAATTCGCCACGATCTACACGGCCGGAGTCGCGCTTCCCACCGCGACCTCGATTTACCAGGCAAATGACTTTGTGCTTCCCATCCTGAACAGAACTCCCAGCCAGGATGGAAGTGGCATTACCCTGGGGGCGTATCAGCAGACGTATGCGGCAACCTGGTCGATGGCCGGAGGGAACATCCGGCTGGCTGCCGGGGAGAACATCGGCCGCTATACAAGGATAGGGGGCATCCTGACGGTGGATTCCTCCCGGCAGACTCCGACAAACTGGCTTTATCGCAGGGGATACGTAAACACATCCACCGGCTTGTTTGCCTCGGATGGCGGGGTGGATGGATCATCCGTGGCCACGCGGGTGACCGATACAGCGACCTCCACGGCATGGTGGATCGATTTCAGTAACTTTTTCGAGGGGGTCGGTGCCCTGGGTGGCGGAGATGTCACGTTGGTGGCCGGAAACGATCTCGTGAATGTGGACGCCTTCACTCCCACGAATGCCCGCATGCAGGGGAAAGATGCGGCCGGCAACAACCTCAAGCCTTCCGACTCCAAAATCCTCGAGTTGGGCGGCGGGGATCTCATCGTCCGCGCCGGAAATAATATCGACGGAGGCGTTTATTACGTCGAGCGCGGGATGGGAACATTATCTGCAGGGGGAAGCATCACGACAAATTCCGCGCGCTCACCCCAGTTGGGAATTCTGGATATCAACAACGGCGAAGGCGGAGTAGTTTACGACAGCACGACATGGCTCCCCACGGCGCTCATGGCCGGCAAAGCCCATTTTGACGTCAGCGCGCTGCAGGACATCCTGCTCGGTCCTGTGACCAACCCGTTTTTGCTTCCGCAGGGGCTGAACAACAAGTTCTGGTATAAAAACTATTTCAACACGTTTTCCCCAACCGCAGGTGCCGATGTTTCCTCATTCGGCGGCGGGGTGACTCTGCGGAGCGCATCCACACTTCCCGGTGCGGCCACGGCAACATCCATTCTGTCGAACTGGTATGGAACACAAAACCTGTTTATCTGGTACGGCTCGTCCTCGAATGCCTCCTACTTCCAGCCCTGGCTCCGCTTGTCGGAAGTCGATTTCAGCAATTTCCAAAGCGTTTTTCAACTGAGCGCCCCCAATCTCAAGGGTTCGGCCTTTAGCGGTGATGTGAACCTGGTCGGCGCCCTGACGCTCTTCCCTTCGTCCACCGGCACGCTCGAGTTGGTTGCTTCCGGCGGGATCAACGGGCTTCAATCGACCGGCAAAGGCTCGGTCAACGGGAAGAACCTTGCCGTTTGGACGGCAACCACCATCAATCTTTCCGACGCCGATCCCGCCCAGTTTCCGGGGGTTTCCTCCCCCCTTGCATATCAGTCGCTTTCCGGGCGTGCTCGCTTGAGCGCCATCGCAAGCACCTTCAATCCCTATTCCAAAGTCAATATCGCCCTTCAGGAAAACGGCTCTTTCTCTGGGCTGGCCTCGGGAATTGACATCAAGAGATCCCTTCACTCCGAGAGCCTGCTCCACAAGGGTGATTCGAGTCCCGTGCAACTCTATGCCGTCGGAGGCAGCATTTCAGGGATGACGCTCTTCACCCCGAAAGTCACACGAATCATAGCCAAAAAGGACATCTCAGATATCGCGTTTTATATTCAGAATACCGCTGCGGATGATGTCTCCATTGTTTCCGCCGGCCGGGATGTGATCCCCTACAACGAGAATTCGCCCCTGCGCGCTCTCGCGGCGAACGAGGCGAAAGGAAATTATATCGGAGACCCGACGAAGCGGACATCGACCGATGTGCTGAGCAACACCCTGGCAGGAGACATCCAGATCAACGGTCCCGGATATCTGGAAGTTCTGGCCGGCCGGAATCTGGACCTTGGCACGGGACCGAACTATACCGACGGAACCGGCGTGGGCATCACGAGCA
>CAZRIL010000268.1:0-3607 GCA_964600115.1 uncultured Chthoniobacter sp.
CCGCGGCGCCGGGTGCCGGCGATCGGGCGGATCTCGACGAGCGATTCGGTGAGCCGCACATGAACCTCCGGCGAGCTCCCTACGAGCGAATATCCGCCGGGGCATCTGAGGCAGAACATATATGGAGACGGATTCACAAACCTAAGCGCGCGATAAAGGTCGAGGGCATCGCCGGGAAATGCGGTCTCAAAACGCTGGGACGGCACGATTTGGAAAATGTCACCGGCACGGATGTATTCCTGCGCCTGTTCCACCATCGAATGGTATTCCTCCCGGGTGGTGTTTGAAGTGCTCTCCGCCTGGGCGGGCGTGGTGCCGGTAAAGATCGGATCGAATGCCAGCGGCTTCCGCAAGGCCTGGAGGATTTGGTCGATCCTCAAGCTGGCGGCGTCATAGGCCGCATCGATGCCGCGGTCATCCAGAAACGCGTTTGCAACGATCTGGATCCTTCGCCGCTTGTGATCAAAGACGACCACCGATCCCGTGATCTGGAAAAACATGTCCGGGATTCCCAGTTCGTCCTTCGGAGCCTCGGGAATCGTCGGCTCAAACCAGCGGATGCAGTCGTATCCCAGGTAGCCGACCGCGCCGCCGCAGAACGGGGGCAGTTCCGGATTGCGGGCAACCCGGTATCTCTCCATCCAGCGCTCGAGTTCATCGAGCGGATCCCGGTTGGCCTCATAGGTTTTCGAGAGGCGTTCCTCCGTGACGGTGACAGATTTTCCGGATGCGGTGAACGTGGCGTGCGCGCCGAATCCGATGAACGAATACCTGCCGACCTGATCATTTTGCTCCGCCGACTCCAGCAGGAACGAAGGCGCTGTGCCGCCCAATTTCGCAAAGGCGGAGACCGGAGTGTCGCCATCGGCAACGATCTCGGTCCAGACTGGAACCACGCGGGCTGCCGCCGCCTGTTCCGCAAAGGCGGATCGCGACGGGCGGATCATGAAAACGAAACTTTTGGTGCCTGCTTCTCCTCCGGATTGTCAATCTGGAACAGTTCAGCCGCCTGGAACTGGAACATGCCGGCGATGATGTTCGTGGGAAAAACCTCGCGCTTCGTGTTGTAGGTCATGACCGAATCGTTGTAGGCCTGCCGCGCGAACGCGACCTTGTTTTCCGTCGAGGTGAGTTCCTCTGTGAGCTGCATCATGTTCTGGTTTGCCTTCAGGTCGGGGTAAGCCTCGGCCACTGCTAGGAGGCGCCCGAGAGCACCCGTGAGGCCGGCTTCAGCACCTGAGAGTTCCTTCATTGCCTGAGGGTCGCCGGGATTTGCGGCGGCCCGGCTGCCGGCCGTTTGGGCGAGATTGCGCGCCTGGGTGACAGCTTCGAGGGTTTCGCGCTCGTGCTTGATGTAGCCCTTGGCTGTTTCGACGAGATTCGGAATGAGGTCGTAGCGCCGCTTGAGCTGGACATCGATCTGCGCGAACGCATTCTTGAAACGGTTGCGCAGGGCCACAAGCCCGTTGTATTGGCCGATCGCAAAAAGTCCCGCGATGACGACGAACGCGACGATCGCCAGAAGGATTCCGAGAAGTATGGTGCCCATGCCCGGTATTTTGCTCTGACACAGCGCCGTGCGCAACTTCGAAAATCAGGGGCTGTTCGCGAATGGCGGCGAAGCGAACCGGGGGATTTTCCGTGCCTTGTGGAAAACGCATGCTTCGGGAGGAATCCTTGACCGCGGCGGCGGGTTGGATTCCACTGGTTTTCATGACGCTGGAACTCATCGAGCGGCTCACGGGCGAGGCCGGAAAGCGGGGGTTGGAATTTCTCCTGATCGGAGGCCACGCGGTGAATGCGCACGGCTACGAGCGGACGACATTGGATTTCGACTTCATGGTTCGCTCAGCAGACTTGGAGGCATGGAAGGCAGTCCTCGCCGGCCTCGGCTACAATCCGATTCACGAGACCAAAGCCTTTGCGCAGTTCGAACCGGTCGATGGCGATGGGTTCCGGATCGACCTTATGCTCGTGGAAGCACCCACAATTGTGAAAGTGATTGCGGGCAGCGAATCGGTGACCTACGGCGGATGCCGGATCCGGGTTGCAGGCGTGCTTCATTTGATCGCCTTGAAACTGCACGCGACACCGGTTCGCCCGACTTTCAAGAAATTCTGTACCGCTATGCCACACCCAGTATCAAAGAGCGACTGCTCAGCGACCTCAAGCGGGCTGTTTGATCTCAACCTCCCGGAGGTCGGGGTGGAGGAAGGGCCGCTGCCCAATCCGGCACCTACCTTTGCGGCACAGATGGAGCACGCAATGTTCTTGCTGTCGATTCGCGAGCCGGACTTTTATGAGAAGCGCCTCGCCCGAATGAATCCCGAGCCATTCCGCCTCCCGTAGGAGACTCAACGGAAAGCCTCTCCTGAAGGGAGGCAAAACTTGACCAGGGTCATCTCCGAGTGCGGAATTCGGGTTTTTCCAAGTGATGCGGTGCTGTTTTGTGTAGTCACGGGAGCGGGGCGAACACAAGCTGGGCGGGTATTCCTCCTCCTATGAGCACACAAGCTGCCCCTGCGAAATCCGCTGAAGATGTCGTTCGCGAACAGGGGGTCGATCCCTCGCATGGTTTGTCCGCCGACGAGGCGACGTCGCGGCTGGGAAAATTCGGCCCGAACGCGCTCGAGGAAAAACAGGAAAGCGCTCTTCTGAAATTCCTGAGCTATTTCTGGGGGCCGCTGCCGTGGATGGTCGAGGCTCCGGCGGTGATGGCGCTTCTGATCCAGGACTGGGTGGATTTTTCCATCATCATGTTCATGCTCATCTTCAACGGGGTTCTGGGATTCTGGGAGGAGAGCGCGGCCTCGAACGCGCTGGCGACGCTCAAAAACTCGCTGGCGCTCACCGCGAAAGCATTGCGGGGAGGGAAGTGGGGCGAGATTCCGGCGAAGGATCTGGTGCCGGGGGACATTTTGCGCATCCGTCTCGGCGACGTGGTCCCGGCCGACGGAGTTCTTCTGGACGGCGATTATCTGAGTGTCGACCAGGCCGCGCTCACGGGGGAATCGCTTGCGGTATCGAAGGTCAAAGGCGACCCGGTCTATTCCGGATCGATTGCGAAGAAGGGTGAGATGACAGCGGTTGTCACAGCCACCGGGGCGAATACATTTTTCGGAAAGACCGCCAAACTGGTGGCTTCGGCCGGATCGAAATCCCACTTCCAACAAGCGGTGGTCGGGATCGGGAATTTTCTTATTGTCCTCACAGTCGCTCTGGCGGCCGTGCTGGTGATCGACCAGTTGGCCGGCATGCGCGGGCATTTCTCCCGCCAAGGCCTTTTCGGTCTCGCGGAATATGTGCTGGTGCTGCTCGTCGCGGCGGTGCCGTTCACGACGCCGGCTGTGCTTTCGGTCACGATGGCTCTCGGTGCCAAGATGCTGGCGGTGAAGAAGGCGATCGTTTCGCGGTTGGAATCGATCGAGGAACTGGCCGGAATCGATATCCTCTGCTCCGACAAAACCGGCACGCTGACCCAGAACAAACTCACCCTCGGCGAAATCGAACCGTGGGGGAGCGCTTCCGCGCAGGATGTCATTCTTGCCGGCTCGCTGGCTTCCAAAAGCGAGGACAAGGATCCGATCGACCTGGCTGTGATGGCCGG
>CAZRIL010000269.1:0-3564 GCA_964600115.1 uncultured Chthoniobacter sp.
CCACTTGCGCGGCGGGTCCGCAACAAGCACATAGGTGCCAGCCGCCTTGTCAAAAAATCCCAGAGAGGAGCTTGCGAGATCCGCCATTTCCTCCCCAATGAAAATCAAAACCAACAGGAGAAAAGGTGTCAATTGTGGGACATGTCCTCTCCCAACAGAATGTGAATGCAAAAGTCCGGGCAAACTAGCATCCGACGAAGAGCTCGCGGCGCTCAACGCGTTCATCTCCGGGCTTTAAGGAGGCGCTCACGCGGCCCGCGTTGGCTTTGAAGTAGTCGAACCCCACCTTGATGTCTTCCTTGGCCGCAGAGTTTTAGCCCAAGCTCGAGATCTTCAGGCTGCCACTCCCGGAGGTGACCTGAGTTTCGAGGCGATAGAGGCACAGAAGGGACGTGCCGCGTGATACGGTGTGCAGAACACCCGGATTCATCGCGCCATCCGGGATCAGGAATCCACCGCCCTGTTCGGGCACACCGATAAACTTTTCTTCGCCGGTCTCGATGTCGGTGTAACTGAAATGCACGTCATAGAACTCCATGCCCCCGATCTTCTTGAGCTGTTCATTGACCCGCCTGCGCGTCTCCAAGGCGTATTCCAGACACTTTGCCACGGCTTCCTTGGTGTAGCTCTCGTCAGGATAGAGGAGTTTGAGCAGGCCAGATACCACCAAGATTTCTCTGAAAGCATTCGCAGTTTCGCAGATCCACTAACGGCCTCCGACCAGATTCAATATTGCCCCCACAACAGGTAGCGCTGTGGTGAGGCGGGACCAGGATTCTGAAAGAGAACTGGTGGAGTTGTGCTGGGGCCTCATTCCGGTCTGGGCGAAGCCGGATTCCAAGCTACCTCTGATGATCAACGCCAGGGCGGAGACGGTTGCCAGCAAGCCCTCCTACTGTTCAGCATTCAAATCCCGACGCTGCATTGTTCCGGCTATTCTGAAGCTGCAACTCCTCCGAGTTACGATTAGGCGGCGCGCTTTTCTACCGCAGAATCTTTCCCGCTCGCAGCCGATTCAACGGTGTTGATCTGATGATCTTCAGTATTCGCATTGATTTCTGCATTGCTCTTTAGGTCTTCGCGTTCGCTGCCATCATTTCCTGAACTGCTGGCAGTAACGGATTGCATGAGATGAAGTGTGGGAGTGGTCGGGGAATGTTGGCGATTGCGATGTATGATCTTGGGAGCTGCAACTATTTCCTCAGGAGTCATTCCTGAGCGGATCATTCTGGAGATTGTCACTCCGCTCCGACCGCACAATGCTCCGAGGGATTTACACGTTACAGGAACTCCATTCAGAAAAAGGTGCAACGACGAGTGATTCAGGTGGCCCGTATTTGCCTCCTTCATCCGCATCAGCGCATATGCCCCATGTTTGTGCCCAAGAACTCTCCATTTGTGCAGTAGGTTCTCGGATCGGGTGCACCATTTCAGGTTCGCCGCCGTATTGTTGGTCTTCACCCCATCCTCGTGGTTCACTTCCTTCAGCCCGTCCGGGTTGGGGCAAAAGGCTTTTGCGACCTGACGATGAACCTTAATCCGATGGAGTTTTCCATGCTGCCGTACGTTCACGCAAAGATAGCCGCGCTCATTGGGCGCTGGCCTCAAGTAATTGTCTCCGTGCGCACCTCTCATTCTTCCCCACGACGACACCCGATATCCCGGGAAGTCCAGACAGGTCTTCCATTCCTCGTCACCCAACAATTCGACACCATCCGACGGCCGCCCATCACTGTATTCTTTCTGGCACTCTAGGCATTCCACCCGCAATGGCACGCCACGGCTTTTATTCCGATTCATCACGTGGCCGCACTCGAGCGTCATTGCCACTCTCTCGCCAAGGCCCTTGAGTCCCGCAATATATTCAGTCTTTACCACGCGCCGCATCGCGGCCCCGTATTTATTGTCGGGAGCCACATGTCTACTGTCGACTGGCTCCGTCGGTCGATCCGTGGGCATCATAGGGGTGTCCATAAATTAATCGCCGAACGTGTCCTGGCTCCACAGCGGCCGCCCCTGGTCGGTCAGGGGCGGGAAGTGCCTGAGAGCCCGGCTGGCCCGGGCCGTCAGGTCCTTGACGGTCTTCGGGCGAGTGGAGTGGTGAAGCAGGTCCCGCAGGAGCTGCTGGGCGAGCAGCAGGCTGCGCTCTTGTTCCACGCGGAGGCTCACTGGGCTGGTGGCTGCCCGCCGCCGGGGCCCGCCTGTTGAGTCATTTGCTGCAGAGCCCCGTCGCGTCCGGCACTGGCTGCCTGCTGGCGCGCTTGGTCGATGGCCTTGGACACTGACGCGTAGAGGGTCGGGTTGCTGGCCCTGATCTTCGCCAGCTCCTGCCTGCGCTGTGCCGTCGTCACCTGCGGATTGACCAGCTGCATGGCGATCTCCTGGGCCTGCGCCTGGGCATGCCCCATCCGCGGAGCTGCACACCGGCTATTCGGCCGGTCGTACCGATGTGATGAACGCCGGAACTCAGTTGGATAACCTGTCCATGGTTCTCTCGTTCGAGGAACCGGCAGGCTACGACCCGGAAACCGATGAGGAGATCCCGCTGGGCGACATGCTGGCGGGCAGCGAAGACGATCCTGCAGGGGCGGCGGCAAGGGCCATGGACTGGGAAGACTTCCTGGATACCCACAACCCCCGCTACGAGGCGATGGTGAGTGACTTCGCACAGGGCAGGCGTGCGACGGACACGGCGGCCAGATTCGGTTTCAGCAACTCGTGGGCACACGATCTGAAGGAAAACCTGGCCGAGGATCTGCGGGAGCACTTTGGCAAAGACGCTATCGCGGACTCCATGCAGGCGCCCTCGTGGCGCGGCAACATCATGGCGGACCATGAGAAGGCTGCGTGCCGGGCGGATCGTCGCCGTTGGTGAAGCGTAATCGGGCGCGTCGAAAGGGGGTGCGCGAGTCCATGTGGTGACGCATGGGCGGAAAATGCCTGCCTGCAGGCGGGCATTTTTTTACCTATTCGCAGTTACTCGCCTCCTCCTTGCAAGCTCAGGCCGTTGATAGGATCGTGTGGGTCGGGTTCTCGAACTCCCACCGGGGCACGACCGACGATGCCGCCATCCTGCGAGTGACCGGGGAAAAAGGAGCCGCGTTCTTCAAGCAGAGCTTCGAGCTCAAGATCAAGGGCGCCCTGATCCCGGAAGCCGCTGCCGAAGAAATCATCGGCGAACTCCAAGCCCTGTTCGCCCGCCACAACGCCGGGGCAGCTCTTAGCGCGAAGGCCGTCTTCAAGCCGACCAAGGAATTCCACACTGCCCGCCACACGCTGTATTTGGCATGGGAAAACATGGAGATTGATAAAGTCGTACCAGTCGCGGCGAGCGTGAAGACGAAGCTTGGGAGGGACGGGGAGGAGTGAGTTTCCTCGCGAATTGGTGGATCGTCACTTCAGCGATCCGCGGCGGAAGGTGCTGGGGCCGACTCCGGTGAACTGCTTAAAGCGGGTTGACAGATAGCGCTCCGTTTTGAAGCCGGACATGGAGGCGATCTCCTTGATCGGAAGCCTTGAATGGACCAGGAGTTCCTTCGCCCGCTCGATTCTTGTCTGGTTCAG
>CAZRIL010000270.1:0-3529 GCA_964600115.1 uncultured Chthoniobacter sp.
CTGTTTGACCATTCTGCTGGTCTGGTGGCGTGAGCTTGGGCCTGATAAATTATGGAGAAGCGACCGGCATCGTGCCGGCCGAGTACGGACAATGATATATCAAGGAGCCAAGGCGCCAACAGCCGTGGAAAAAGTCACGGCTATGAGACAACTCGAACTGACGCGTGTACGTCAGGTATTGCTTCCCGAGGAATTGCAACCCTGAGCCTTCGGGCTCTTGTACCACAGAAGCGGTGCTTGGACCCCGCGCTCCCGTCTGGGAGTGTCGGGCCAGGTGCCATTCTGTGGTGCCCTGTTGCAAGGGTCTCGGGAGTGGCCTTGGTTTCCGGCACTCCCTTTTTGTTTGGACGAAGGAATACACATGATCAACTACAGCGTTTTCGGCCCGTTCAAGGTGCCCAGAAAAGAAAGCGGGCTTTTCAATAGCGGGTCGGAAGCCAAGCGGGAATTCTGGCAGACGGTGGGCCAGAGCCACGAAGGGCTGTCAAAAGCCTGTGGATGCTATGTTCTATCCGTCCGCAACAAGGTTTGGTATGTGGGGCTTGCCCAAGCCCAAGATTTTGCTCACGAATGCTTCTCGGTAGGCAAGGTAAACAAACTCAATGACGCCATCATAGACGGCAAAGGAGATGCCTACCTGTACCTGCTGGCGCGCAGAACACCGGCAGGCCGGTTTGTCGCCCCATCCTCCCGTCATGGGGACATCGAAGACCTGGAGAAGATGTTGATCGCATTTGCTTTGGAGCGGAATGAGGATCTGCTGAATAAGAAGGACACGAAGTTCTACCGTAATACCGTGGTTCCAGGAATCCTGAACTCATCGCGCAGGTTGGGTAGAGCGAGTTCGGTTCTGCGCCTCAAAAAGGTTCTCGGAATCAAGATGCCAAGCATTTCCCTGAAAGACTTGATTGAGACCGGGATTGTGAAGGCCGGCAAACTGAGTTCCCGATACAAGGGCACAAACTTGGAAGCCGATCTACTCTCAAGCGGTCTCGTAAGATTCCAAGAAGGGGAACCCAAGAGTCCTTCAGGTGCAGCGGTAGCGGCCAAACAAAGTGTGACGGGCGAGGCGAAGGCAACCGATGGTTGGGCTTTTTGGCAGTATGTGAATGCAAAAGGAAAGCGGGTTCCATTGAAATCAGCGAGAAGGGAATATCAAAGAAAACATCTGCAATGAAGCAATAGGATGGACATGCAAGCCGAATCCGAAGCTGAGGTCAGAATGGTGTAGAACGCGATCAAAGAGCTGGTTAGGGAACAAATGAAACGGAGCTCAAGGAATCCGTGTACGAACGTCCTGGGCGATGGAATGAAGGGGGAGGAAAGAAAAGTCACTGGATTCGGGAAGGAGGGGGAAAGGGCTGCTATGCATGACTGCGGTCGAGATGCATGACATAGGAACAAAACAACAGGGAGGCGTCGGGGAAAGGAAGGCGTAGGAGAACAACAGCAGGGATGCATCGGGAAAGGAAGGAATGCAAGCCAAGGAATCCATGCGAGAGATACAAACAGGAATTGGGGAATTAGTGGGGATCGGAAGAGACCATCGACGTGTATCATGATCGGTATCTCTCGTCCAGTGAAAATGTTGGCACACGTTCTCACGTTCTTGATCTTCTTGTCTATCGGCTCAATACGGGTTGAAAGAGTACAGCATGGGGGAATCATGAAAACGGTCTCGGGATCCTGTTAGCGTAGGCAGGATGATGTTTGATCGTTCTATTGGATGGATTCATTAGCGGCTGTGCTGCATGGATTTTATAGCGACTATCCAGACTGGTAACATGTATGGCTTAGCGATGTAGGCAGGTTCAGCTTTACGACTTGTGCGTAGATCGGGAGGGTCAAGGGGGGAAAACGCGATTCGGTTACATTAATGATAGAGCGGTAGGAACGGTTCCACGTTCAATCTCATCAGGCTGGTTGGTGTGCGGAACCACGAACATGCTCGACACCAGTCGCGAACGTCTTGCGCCGTGGGGCCATTTTCCGATTGTGCCGCCGCCCTTCCGATCATGAAACCGACATGTTGATCAGAGTTCTTATAGGGGCCGCAGCTAACCGGTAATTTTGCGCGCCCTCGTCGCTGGAATTGTCGGCCCAGCATCGCGAAATCGACATCCTCGAGGCAGAGTCGCTGTTGCCAAAATGCCCGATGATCGAAGTCGAGCAGTTGCCCCAGGTCGTAGATGCCGATTTTTTCAACCTTGTTTTTGCCCCTTGCTCGCCACTCGACGTGAACGCAGGGTTGTCCGTTGATGCGGGATTGGCGCTGAGGGTACATGACAATCTGCTGAGACTGCCATTTTTTTTGGCCGGTGTATCGCGTGGTTTCACAGTAGCAGACGGGCTGCTTGCCGTGCCATCGCTTTACCAAGTGCTGGTCGAGGAACTCATAGAGCCAGTCGAGCGCGTCCTGGTCAAGCACGGTCATATCGATGGCGAGGTCAACCTGATTGATGTGAAAAGTGGTTTTAGTTTCGACGAGACTGTTATCAAGCAATCGAAGTGCTTCAGCGCGAGGTTGGTGGAGTTGAAGCCGGCATCGTAGATCCCTGTTCCACCAAGGGGAGCCCTGTTGAACATGGCAATGTCCACAGAAAGCTTTGAGTGATTTGATCTCCTCGTTGGTCGGCTTTTTGCCGAGCCATACTTGCACCGTGTCAAAAAAGCCAATGACAGCAACGGGGACTGGGTATTGCCGAAGATCATGGTGGGAAAGTGACATGTCTGCTGCTCCTAGTATCGGGTCGGACAGGGCAAGGTGTCGGCGAGCAGCAGGCCAACAGTCTTGCCCCGTCCACTTGAGGGGAGCTACCCCTCATCCCGATTTTGCCAATATTTTTACTCATCCATTCCTACCTGTCAGCGGCTACAACTTCAGCATCTCTGTGGAAATCAATTGGGCATACGGTTACTGGAATACTCTTTCCGACGCGCGTTTTCATACATAACTTCCAAAATCACATCGGTGGGTGCGTCGTTGAACGGATTGGGCTTCTCGGGGACCGGTGTATCAGGAACAGGTCTGGGATTGCCGACGAGATACTTCGACAACCAATTTCGCGCGCGATGGTCGCCTGCCCGGGCATCCTTGACGGCACGACGGCAGATCGCTCGCCAATCATCGATCGTGCAAACCGACCCCAGGGTTTCCAAATATTCGCGTTCCTTCGCCGAAGGCGGGCGACCAGGACCGCCGGGATGTCCGGGGGCGAAACGACCATGATAGTCTCTGCCGTTGGTTTTGATTCCTGTCACCATTTTTTCGTCCATTTAAAGGGGGTACTATATTCGTCCTGCTGGTCCAACACTGTCGCTGGACAGAATCGCGTTTGTTCGAGGCATTGGGACCATTTTACCTCAAAATCCCGCTGGCTCCAAAAGAACCCCTCGATACGCAAATCTGTAATTCGAGGCGCGCCGCGTATCGCAGAAAACGCTGGTCGGCGCGCTATATTTGTCGGCAGGTATCGACCTTAATAAACATGCCATCTTGGCCTTGACATGTCTTTCGATGCATGGCTAC
>CAZRIL010000271.1:0-3509 GCA_964600115.1 uncultured Chthoniobacter sp.
CCCCATTGTGCCGATTCGTCGTCGCCGCTCGTGTCCCAAGCCACCACGCTGTTGGGGGGGATGGACTCCAACATTCTGGCCCGCTCTTCCATTTCGTTTTTTACTAGAAGGCTTTTCGCGCCCTTGATGGTGAACGCCGGTCCAGCGATTTTCATGTGATCGCGGAGCGGCAGGATGTTTTTCGGCAGGGTGCGGTGCATCAAGTTCCGTTCGCGAAGCACATCGTTGACCGCTGCGGTGAACAAGGATTCATACCGGCGGCACAACTCCTCGTCGGAGATCGGGAGAGAACAGGGTTCGCGGTCGGCACGTGCCGCCTTGAGTGCGTCTAATTTCATTAAGCTCATAGTATTATTTTGGTTGAAATTGTTTTCCGAAGATATGGGGCGGGATGCCAAGTTCCTCTGCGGCAACGAGGGCCATCAGAACTGCGCCGAAGGCATGGGAGTCATTCCTGATCGGCGGACGCTTCAAATAGGCTGCAATGGATCCGTCCTCCGGGCAGCAGCAACTCGTGCAGGTATGGAAGATCGAGCCATCCGGGGTGATATAGTTCATCAGTGCGGCCAACCCCTCATGGAATTGGGCCATTGCCTCGGGCAGAAGTCCGTGGCGGATGGCTACGGAGAGGGCAAAGAGAATCAGCGCGCTTCCGGATGTCTCGGTGTAAGTGATTCCCGGTTCCTTCACGGTCATTTCTTGATACCAAAGGTTCTCCTCATTCCGGCAGGCAAGGCAGGCCAGAAGCCAGTCGCGCAAGATGGAGCGGCACTCTTCTCTGCGAGGGTGCGAGTCAGGGAGCGAATCCACGACTTCGGCCAAAGCCAGCAGGCCCCATCCGTTTCCGCGGCTCCAGTGGTCACTTGATATGATTCCCTGCCCGTTGAAATTCATTCCTTGGTGGACAAGCCCGCACTCCGGATCCAGAAACATCGAGCGCATGCCTAGAATTTGGGCGACGGCGTCATCAAGCATGTCCTCCCTGTGGAAAGCGATTCCGCAATGCGCAAGAAACGGACAAACAGCGAACGCCGTATCGATCCAGATGCGCTGAAGGGGGAGTTCCTCGGCTTTGGGGCGGCAATACACTCCGGCCATTCCGCGGGGAGCAGCCATCTGGGCGTCGGCACATTCGCGAAGGATCTGCTCCGCCTCTGGGAGGTGGCCGTGCCGGTGGAGCAATGCCGCGCCGTTTCCGCCACAATGATAGGTTTGAAAATTCCCGAATGCCGCGACCTGTCCCAAGGCAAATGGCATGAGTTCCGCCCTGGCCCGGTCAATTAGAGCAGGCGCGTTTCTCACAATGGCATACCTCGCCAGCGCCTGAAAGGTCAGGATGCTCGTGTAGTGATTGATCCGGTGGAGGCTTTTGTGTTTGTCCACCAACAGGAGGAACAGGGATTCGGATTGCACATGGCAAAAATAGGCCCACTCCCCGGTCTTGGAAATACAGAGACATTGATTTCTCTCTACGAATATTGATACTTCGTTTTTGTGGGCGTCAGCTATCGATCCATCACCGGGCTTCCGCAGCCGTTTCTTCTTTTTGATGAGCGGATCGTTGAGATACCGCCCGGAAGCGTCCTGACCAACCGGAGCGCTGCGGAGTTCAAGATGATCATTCTGCTGGCGGGAGAATTCCTGCAGCAGGTCGATGGAGGGACTCCATTTCGTTACCGGGCCGGTGACGCCGCCATCTTCACCGGTCCCTGCCTCCAGGAGATCACTCCACTGGAGGCGTCCCGCCCCGCCACTCTTCATGTTGTGAGAGTGATGTTTCTGGATGACTGCATCCTTGCTGCCCGGAAGCGACTTGCGCGCGTGGGATCCGGCCGTGACAAATTTCAGGACTTTGTGGCGTCCAGCTTTCCTCGAACGGTTCACCTTCCGGATTTTCTCGGTGAAGAGGCCGGGGCATTGCTGCGGAAGTTGCGCGAGGAATCGGACAGGCAGGATGCCGGAAGGCGGTATGCCGTGGCCGCCCTGCTCACAGAGATGGTGATTCTGGCCGCGCGTGGATTGCGACGTTCCCGCTCCGGAGAAGATCCGGTTCACGTCCCCCGATCCGCTGCTATCGTGAAGAGGGTCGAGGCGTTTCTTGCGGTAAATTTCGGAAGGCTTCTGACTCTGGAAGAAATTGCCTGGGACCAGAGAATGAGTTCAGAGCATGTCGCGAGAGTTTTCAAGGAAGTCGCTGGTCACACGGTGTTCGAGCATCTTGACGCGCTGCGTATCGATGCCGCCAAGAGCCTGCTGATCCAACCCGCTCCCACCATTTCCGAAATCGCCCGCCGCTGCGGTTTCGCTTCGCCGACTCGTTTTGGAATCCACTTCAAAGCGCTGACAGGAACAACCCCCTCAAGCTACAGGGCAGAGCTCGGATTCCGGTTGCGCGCACAACCCAGTTCCTTCCGCCGGATGAAGCCGCGACACTGACCGCAGTCTCTACTTTCCAGAGGCCGCGCCACCCTGCTCCGGGGGCGGGAGAGTTTCACGCTTCCGGATCACCCGTGCGGGAACTCCGGCAGCGATGGAGTGGGGAGGAATATCTTTTGTGACAACCGATCCCGCGCCCACCACGCACCCGTCACCGATTGAAACCCCCGCCATGATCCTGGCCCCCGCGGCAATCCAGACATCGTTTCCGATGCGGATGGGAGCCAATTCCAGCCCCTGCTCGTGGATCGGGCAACCGGGGTCGGCAAAGCGGTGATTGCCGGCGAGCATTGTGACATGGGGGGCGATCCGCACATAATCGCCCATCATAATGACTCCCTCCTCTTGCTCGGTGCTGCCATAACCGATCACCACGCTATAGGATTGCACCGAGCAGCATTTGCCCATGCGAACATTCCCCTGCACAATCGCTCCGGGGGAGACCGTGCATTGGTCGCCGAGGATCATGCGTCCGCCCCTGGGGTTCATGCGTGCCTCCGGGCTGATTTTGCAGGCTTTTCCAAGCGCGATGTTACGGTGCCGGGCGGCGAGCCAGTGCCCGACACGGAGGGAGAGCCGCCCAAAGAAAGTCGAGGAGTTCGGCATGCTATAGCCGCCGTCCAGAAGGATATGCACACTCATAGGAGGGATTTCGGAACTTCGATTTCTCCGACTTGACTGAGCCCTTTCTTCATAAAGTTGACCAGGATTTTTTTGCCCGACGGATGAAAGACGGGATGCAAATCCACCACGTGTCTTGACCGGCCGGGAGGAATGGAAAGGGAAGAGTGCAGGGGCACTAGTTTTTTCGCGATCAGATTCCCCGTCCTGCGCGAGATGAACTGAAGCTGGCCGACCGGCCCGTAGCTGTCGGTGACAATCAGATCCGGATTTGAAGGCGAAACGCTGGGATGCCCGGAATGGTAAAGGGGCGAAATTTTCCGGTAGCCTGTCCCATCGTATCGCACTTCTGCCAGGCAGGGCGTCTCAGGCTGCGCGGGGTCGGGCCCGTAGCCGATGAGGTGTTCGTTGTCGGGCTGCCACGACCAGTGGACCCCCCGGCGGTTGAAAGA
>CAZRIL010000272.1:0-3452 GCA_964600115.1 uncultured Chthoniobacter sp.
TAAAACAAACAGTCTGGCCTCTGGCCGCGTAGAGCGGACGGCCGGTTACACCCATTTCATTATATTTCATTCAGGAATTGGACTTATCCCCTTTTCCTCTGTATCCCCATTTTCCCCTCTCTGCTACTTACGGTTCCTGAGGAAGGGAATTGCTGATAAAGTACATTTGACCAAGCCCCTAATAAGTGCTACGCCCCGCCGAACTTCATTGATTTTGGCGCTGTCACCAGGTGAGAGGATATCCTTGCCGTGATGCACAAGTTTACCGCGTCGTTTTATTAAAGTATCAAGTCTGTCACACGCCGATTTTGGAGATTGTCGTTGCCATTTCCAGTGTAAAGTGAGGTCAAACCCCGCATAGCACTTCGACAGTTTGCGAATGTTGTCGCTTTTCGGGGTGTGAAACCGTTCAAGTTCTTCATCAAATCTCTTTTTGAGCAAGTGTTTCCAATTGTCCTGGGTCCAGTACATGAGATCGGCAGGTTTACGTTTCCGCTTGCTTTCTGTCGGATAGAGCCAAGAGTTAGCGCATGCCAGAAATGGCTCCTTGATATCGTCTACGGATTTAGCAGCTTTCAGGCGATCCTCGAATATTCCAGTAATTACATCTTCAATGAATGTTTCCCAAGCTGTGACTGTAAGAATAAGTGCAGATCGCTTCAAAACTTCCAGGCTTTCCACGGGACGACCACGCCGACACAAGGTTTTTGTATCATGTAGATCGAGGAGGCATTGCACATCTTTCATTGCTTGTCTAAAATTCACTCCTACTACCATAAGTTTCACTGACATAGTGAAAGCCTCGTTCAATAAAGAAGAGAATTGGGGGAGCAACGCAACAGCTACCCAAATTAGATAATTCAAGCATTCTGTAACATATCGCCTTCACCAACTTGCATAGATTTGGTGGCTGTTACTGATTTTTTCCTAGTGATATCCACTTTTCCGGTGACGCGTTTGCAGACTCTTATGACCCGAGAGTCATCACTTCCCAGGACTGATGGAACTGACTTCAATACGCGAAATCTCGTAGGCCGTATTCGTTGCAACGGCGATATGCAGATTAGTCGGGTGCCGTAGCACCTTGCCGCAGAGGGTATCACACCTTAGTTGGCTCGGATTGCCAGCCCATTTCATCAGTTGCTTTCCGTCAACAATCGCTGTAATTCCGTCACCGCTAACTTCCCATCGAACAGTGGTTCTGTGCCCCGCCGGTATAACATTGTCATCAACCCGGACTAATGAATGTGGAACTCCATTTGTGAACGCCGAAATCGCTGAGACCGGCTTCCCCTGGTCACGTCCATCGATCCCCGTTTCGCACGCTCCCTTACCGAATGTGAGGCGAGCCGCAATTCCGTGCCGATAGGAAGACAAACGGGTCACGTCCATTTCCAGCGCATACGGCGTATTTGGAGAGTGTGGCAACTCGATCACGCAATCAGGTTGCCCTCCCTCTGTCACCACCACAATCGCTCTCCCCTTTCTCTCAACAGAAGTGGAACCGTGGAGCACGTCCTTTTCAACACTGATTTTCACCAGGAGATCAATTTTCTTTTTCTCAGATCCTCTTTGCGCCGGTGCTACTATATCTTGAACGGGCGCGAGCACGTTGGCTCGCGGTGATCTGAGCCCTTTTGTATTATTTTTGAGTTTAGAAGACACCCTGGATACATCAAAAGCATTTGCACTATCCCCCAATGCCTTTGAAAAATCTTCTGGAGATGCTGCGGGCCCTGCTGATGTACCGTCAGATGGCCATCCATATTGTGTTCCTCTATATTTTCCAGACGTGTAAGTATAATCTCCAACAGTAATGCTTCCGTTGACTACCCCAGCACCATTTCCATTATAAATTACCGCCCCATTCCACTTTATTACTAATTGCCTTACTTGTAAATATTTAGTTGCTTCACCACTTGGATTATTTGTGGGATTTCCTGTTCTTGTATACCAACCATAATTTGGCTTTGCTTGAGTTGCTGGATTGTAATTGATTACGGTTGCTCGGAATACCGATATCTTGTCGTTGCTGCCGTCGGTGCGGGGCGACACCGGCTCAGGCGGTTCAGGTATCGCTCCGTCTAGCGACGGAGCCTGTTCTGACAGCCGCTTTTCGATCTTTGCCTTGGTCAAGCCGGACAGACCCGGTCTCGCCCTTTGATACCAAAGCGCCGCTCGCGCCTGAATGTTTTTCTGGGCGCGGCCTTGCTTCGATTCCGCAAGTAGCCAATACCGATCGCCGAGTTTCGCCTGCTCGATGTTGTCGGAAGGCTTACGAAGCTCGGCTTGGGCAATCGCCCGCAACTCGTCATCGCTGCCCAAGGCGAGCAAGGGTATTCCCCGGCTCCAATCGCCTTTCAGCAGGCAGTAGTAGCGGCCAAGCGTCAGGTTCGCGGCGGCATCGTTGTGTGCGTTGTCGAGCTTTTCCAGCGTTTCCTTGACCTTCTGATACGCAACAGAAACTTCCTCGAAGTCGGTCTGGCGATTGACGGAGTTTTTCAGGATGTCGGCGTTTCGCGCCGATTGAGCTTCGCGCACGGAAATCTCAAGCAGAGTCTTTCCCAACTGAAAATCGTCTCGGGCAATTGCCTGATCGAGCAATGCAAAACCAAAAATGGCAAGCACGGCATGATGGGATGGGAGCCGGGCCTTCTTCGCGGCCGTCTGCAACGCTGTCGTCTGAATATCCAATGGGTCAACCTGGAACTTGCCCGCGATTTGCTCAACGGCATCATTCGCCGTCCGAGGGTCGGCCGCCTCCAGGGCGACGTCCAGTGCGACTTGCAACAGGCAATAACGATTGGGCGGATCGGTCGAGTCCGCAGCCGTGGCAATCAATTTTTTGGCAAACGCCGAGCGTTCGGCGTTGGTCTTCAGCGCCGCCTGTTCCGCGCCGTAGACCTCGTTGATGACGGCGAGCGGTTCCTTCTGCGCCGCGGGGGAAGGCGGGAGGGTTTTTTCGTTGCCGTCCTCCGCCCGCAAGGAAGAAAGAAGAATTGGCGAGAGAAGAACGGCGGTCGCCAGAATCGAAACAGGTCGGCCGGAGAATTTCATCGAAACACCCCCGTAAACTGGAAAAGGTTGCCGCATTTTCGTCGCCGCTTCGGCTTGGCGCGGGCGGAACGAATATCGCTAGTTTACGAGAGTGGGACGCATGGGTCAATACCCCCCGACGATACTGGCGACCGGGGGGGTCACAAAAAGTCACAAAAAGGGCAGGCGGGTGCTTGGCAATCGGGGTGCCGAAAGCACGGGAGGCGACAGGGAATAGTACCACTAAGAAAACCTCTCGCAACTGCGCATTCCGCGAGACGAGTGGTGTGAACCGTTGCAAACGCGGCGGACAAGTTCGCCGGCTATTGAGAGTCAGGTAGTAAATGCCGGGATCATTGAGAATGGAAGGCACATTCCGGGGGCTGTTAGCCCCCGGCTATTACGACATTGTCAAG
>CAZRIL010000273.1:0-3446 GCA_964600115.1 uncultured Chthoniobacter sp.
TCGGCCAGACTGCCGTCAGTGGAGCTTCGGGTGGAACCTTGGAATTCAAGGCCAAGAGCACCGGCACAACCACCCAATCGGTGGGTGCCATCACCTTGAGCAACGGAGGCAACAACGGGACCAACGTGTCCAATGGCGCCGCCAAAATCGTGCTCAATAAAAACGGGGGCGACGGGCTGACTGTTACGGCGGCATCGATCATCAGAAGTTCAAGCAATGATTTGGGGACGACCCTTTTCGTGGACATATCCTCGGGGGGCAATCTGGCCTCGACCACGTTGATTACCCAAACAGGTGGTATTGCCGGATGGGGCGCGGTCAAAGATTCCACGGGGATCGGATACCTGACCCAGAGTGCGGCTGGGGCCAATGTGGCGCGCTACACCGGGGCCACACCCATGACTGCGGGTTTCGCCACGTCCACGGATGTCGTCTATTCTACCTCGGGGAATTTGGCTTTGTCAGGGAGTAACCGAAACCTTGGAGCCTTGGAGGTTGACACCACGGGTGGTGGATCATTGGATTTGAATACCTTGACTCTCACCCTCGCTAATGGTTCGGGCAGGGCGCTTCTATTCAAAGGAACTGGAAATTATACGATTTCCAACGGATCGATCGTCACGGGGGCGACCAACGAACTCTTTATACACCAGTATTCATCCGGGGTGGTGAGTCTCACCGGAGCCATCGGTGCCGCGGGCGTCACGACAAAAACAGGCGATGGCACCTTGTCCATGAGTAACCGTGCGTCTGCCGCGGCTTTGCACATTAATGAGGGTGTCCTCCGGGCCAGTGGAGCCAATGTGATCACTGCGGGTCGGATTGTCATGGGGGGGGGCGGTGTCCTTGAATTGACCGCGGCCACGGGTGATTTCACCGGATCGTTCGGAACTGGTGCAGGAAACATCAAAATCACCGGCAGCGGCGGGTTCAGTGCCTACGGAGGCAACCGCGCGGTGAACATCAGCGGGGGCGGTCTCTCCTGGGGGGCTGCGAATTTTGTGGGCAACAACAGCGCACTCGTCTTGAGCGGTCGTGACTCTGATTCCACCATCGATTTCCAGAACGCCTTGGATTTCGGCAACGCCCAGCGGGTCGTGGATGTCGCCAATGGCTCGGCGACCAAGGACGCGGTGCTCTCCGGAGCCCTCACCAGCGGCTATGGCGGCGGGCTGATCAAGAGCGGAGCAGGCACGCTGGAAGTCACCGGGACCAACACCTATCTGGGCGACACTTGGGTGAGCGCCGGAACATTGCTTGTGAACAATTCCTCCGGTTCGGGGACAGGAACCGGAAATGTAGTCGTCCAGACAGGCGGCACACTCGGCGGATCCGGAACGATCTCCGGTGGAGTGACAGTGCAAAGTGGGGGCTCGCTTGCTCCAGGCAATAGCCCTGGAATCATCAACACCGGAGATTTAAGTTTGTCCGGTGCATTGGTGATGCAGCTTGATGGGGCGACAGCCGGCACCGGATACGACCAGGTGAATGTCACGGGAGGGGTGACTCTCCTCGGAGGGAACACGCTCAGCCTCACTCTTGGTTACTCGCCGGTTGACGGAACAAACTTCTTCCTGATCAATAACGACGGGTCTGATGCGATTACCGGTCTTCTTAATGGCTACGCGCAAGATGCGACTTTCGCCATCGGTCTTCAGAGTTTCAAAATTGGCTACACCGGCAACTCAGCGGGTAACACCTTTACTGGCGGCAACGACCTAGTGATCCAAGCCGTCCCCGAGCCAGCGACCTGGGTGCTTCTCGCCTTCAGCCTGACGACAGTGATCGTCCTGCGGCGCCGCCGCACGGTCTAATCTCAAAAATTTGGGGGTAGAGCAGGGCTGCTTTCTTGGGGGGAGCGGCCCTGCTTGTTTTTTACTCTCAAGAGGAAAATAGAACCACGGATACACACTGATGAACGCTGGTCATAAAAGAGTTCCACAGGGGCTCGGTTAATCTTTGGGTGAGTGCTGCGCCTGCAATAACTTCCTGGTAATCCGTGTCTATCTGCGTCCATCGGTGGTTCCAAATCTGTTATAACTAGATGCGCTACGGATTTATTGACAACGAAAGGTGCGAATATGTCGTCGAGCGCCCGGACACTCCGTGGCCGTGGATCAACTACCTTGGCGACAATGAGTATGGCGCGATTATCTCGAACAATGCCGGGGGATACAGTTTCGTGCGGTCACCGGGGCAGAACCGCCTGCTCCGTTACCGGTTCAATGCCGTGCCCTGCGATCGTCCGGGACGTTACATCTATTTGCGTGACGCTGAAACAGGCGGGTTTTGGAGCAACTCCTGGTCGCCGACCCAGAGGCCAATCTCCGAGCACAAGACCGAGTGCAGGCACGGGTTGGGATACACGCGCATCGCATCCGACTACGATGGGATTGCCAGCGAGGCGGTTTATTTTGTTCCTCCGGACGAGGAGCTTGAGATCTGGGATTTCCGGCTGACCAACAGCTCAGCACACAAGCGGACGATCGACGTTTTCACGTATTGCGAGTTCGGGTTTCCGGTATTTGCATCCGAGGTCGCGCTGCAGGCGATCCTCTACGTGGCCTCGACGAGCATCCATGACGGGATCATCGGCTATGCGACTCCGGTGCCGGGGTGGCGGACACGGCATTCCTGGTTCGCAAGCACGGTGGCTCCCGTCGGATTCGACACCAAGCGCGAAGCGTTCATCGGCCCGTGGCGAGGGGAGGATAAGCCGCTGGCTGTCGAACAAGGATTTTGCACCGGCTCGCTTGGAGCCGGCGGCAATGCGGTCGGATGCCTGCACCTGAAATTCACACTGGAGCCGGGTGAGACCTCCGGGGCCGCGTTCCTCTTGGGCGAGGGTCGCGCGGAAATCGAAGGTGCCTCCGCCCGCTTGCGCCACACGCCGGATCGCATCGCCGGGAGCCTTGCTTCGTTAAAACGTCATTGGCAGGACCGCTTGGCGAGGCTTCAGATTGCGACCCCGGATCCCGACATGGACGCCATGGTGAACGTGTGGAATCCGTATCAGGCGCACGCAACTTTCCACTGGTCGCGGAGCGCCACGCTCATCGAGGCCGGGCTGCGCGACGGGCTTGGCTACCGGGATACCGCCCAGGATTGCCTCGCCGTAATGCATACGCTCGCGAGCCAGGCCGCTGCCAAAATCGTGGACCTCATGCGCGGCCAGGAACGCCGGGGCTGCGCCCTGCACAAGGTCCAGCCGCTGACGGTGGAGACCGGCAAAGGGGCGACGGTGCCGGAGTCTGAAATCTGGAGCGACGACCATCTCTGGCTGGCACTGTCCGTGGGCGCTTACGTCCGCGAAACCGGTGACACAGAGTTTCTCCAACGGCAGGTGCCATGGCTCGATGCGGGCGAGGGGACGGTGCTGGATCATCTCCTGGCCGCATTGGAATTCGCGCGTGCGAACCGCGGTCCGCACGGGATGCTCCTCTGCC
>CAZRIL010000274.1:0-3442 GCA_964600115.1 uncultured Chthoniobacter sp.
GGGCTCCATCGGTGTCCCGGCTGCTGCGGGGCAGGAAGCACATGTGCAGGCAGCGCAGCGGAGTTACATCCCAACCGACCGATTCTTGGAAATTGCGCTTCGTGTTGTCATCGAAACCGGGTTGAAACCGGATTGTCCCCCCGTGCAGCCGCTCCGGCGTATCCCCGTCCCATGAGCCAATCGCTCCGAAGTTGTAAAGCTTCGTGATGCTCCGGCTGGGCGGGGCCATGTGGCCTGAAGCAGTGGAATGGTCCGGCGCCACGGAGGTGCAATGGAGGACGTTCCCCTTCATGCGCCAAATGCGGTCAAACTCACCCCCAAGAAGCCTCGCCCGGAAGGCGGGCAGGAGGGTCGGATCGTAGAGCTCATCGCCGTCCACACCAAAAACCCATGTTCTCGTTCCCGCGTATTTCAAGAGCAGGTGATGCGATTCGGCCGGATTCCGGATCGCATGGAATCCGGCATGCGGGATCGAGGCGGCAAGGCTTTCGAGGATCCGTGCGGTGCCGTCGGTTGATTGGTGGTCGCACAACAGGAGTTCGTCACAGAAGGTCGCAATGTTTTTCACCGCCTGCTCCACGAAGAGGTCCTCGTTGCGGACGAGAACTATGCCGACTATTCTAACGGGCTCCATGATCGCGTCTACTCAGGGTTTTGGGTGGTTTGCTGGATCAGGGGCGCGGCCGGCGCTGGAATGATAACCATTCCCAAAGTGCTCCAGTCCATTGCCAGAAGAAAATCGCCGGACTCAGCAAGAAATGACCGGGCCTCGGCAGGGTAGACGGCCTGAAAATCCGAAATCCGGTCGAGAAACTGTTGACGGGAGACGGCGCCCGGCCCCGCCTGCATTCCGGTTGAAACACGCAGCTGTGAACCGGATATCAAAGCCGGGGACTCCGGGGGAATGGGATGTTTGAAACCGCAGGCTTTCATCGCGAGGGGAAGCGGAATCACCAGAAAAAAACAAAGCGCTGCAAACCCCGCAAGGCCGTATTCCAACCCGCTGTCCGGACGCGTGGAAATCTCATGAACAGGCCCTGGGACCAGCCCGGCGGCAAGCCTCCGGATAAGATCGAGCACCATCGCGGCCCCGGCGGCAGCCAGAAAGATCTGCACGGGCTCTGTCACCGCATACGGACGCTCACCCGCATCCCACGGCGGAGCGAACGGAATCGATGCAACAAGCCCTGCAGCCAGTGGAATTATCCACCAAACATCCGCACGCAATGGTTTCCACAACCAGCAGAAAAGCAGGGCCAGAAAAAAAGTGGCCATGCCTGCGGATGCAAGCCGCTTCTCCTCGCCGAAACGAAACAGAAAACCTTTTTTCAACGCCTCGGCGTAGGCCCTCCCGATTCCCTTGATCAGGCTTGATGGCGACTCCCTGATCTGCCGGATGTTCCGTTCCATTATTGCCGAGGTATCCCAGTTGAACTCGTTGGCACTTGTGCTCCAAGTGGTGCCATTCAACAACCCGTGCAGAGTGAACGCGAAATTTCCGAAAGTTTTTGCCTCACCATTTGACAGGGATTTCATCACCATCTGGTTCGCTCCGAAACAGATGGTGACCACCGCCAGTCCGAGGATTAGCGCTCCGGAAGCTAGGGCGACACGGTGGCGGCCGGGACGCAACATCCAGACCCTGAGGCCCGCATAGAAGGCAAGGGCGGGAAGAACAAAAAGTGCCCCCGGCCTCGCGGCGGAACCCAGGCCGAAAAAAGCGATGGACATAAAGATCGGCCAGATTTTTTGCGTGTCGACGGATTGCAGAAGGAATCCGAAGCCGACCACTCCGAACAGCAGACCGAGGTTCTCTGTCATCACCAACCCGCACCCGTGGGCACGGAAATACAGCCAGAAGAGCAGGCAATAGATGGCGGTCCCCGCGAATCCGATCCTCCGGGCGACCATGCGGGAGGTTGCTGCGAGACCGAGCATCACCAATGAGGAAACAAGGAGGTTCGCGAGAAGGAGATTCAGCCTCGCGATATCCAGAGCCACCGAAAGTAGTGCAGGATACAGGAAGCGCCCGTTGAAAAGGGTCCCGGTTGTCCCGTGGATTGAAATCTCGGCGGCCTGTTGAAAATGCATCCTGGCGTCGCTGTAGGGAATACCGCCTCCAACGAGGAACCATTTATCAGATGCCCCGTTAAGGCCGTAATACCAGTAACCGGCCAAAGCCGGCATCAGGGAGACAACCACCAGTCCGATCCGGGCGGAACGACCACCGGACTTTGACAGCAAACCCATCAGCGCTGCCCAGACCGCTGGAATCAAGAGCCCGAGGAAGAACCAGTCGGAGACAAACGAACGAAACGAAAAGAATGCGGCGATGAGCGCGGCGGATACGCCGAGCGAAGCATAAGTGGTCCCCGGACTTTCCCAAACCTTGTCTCCCCCCCCGGGTAACAATTGTCGAAGGCAGATTGCTGACACGGTCAGGGCAATAAACCAGATCACCAGCAGCAACGGTTCAGGAAGCGACCATCCGGGTCTGCGGATCGTGTAAATCCGGTTCCCCACCGGCCCTCCGTCGGACGTCGAAAAATGGATCTTGGACCCGCTTACGGCATACCTTCCCCTCCCGGCATTGGTGATCTCCTTTGCGGAAGACATGGGACGCGCAAGACGGGCTCCGTTTTCGAAAACAACCGGTAGCTCGGGAAAGAGGAGACTCCTGCCCCGACCCTTGGCATTGGAAAAATCTGTCGACAGCAGGAACCCCTCGCCCTGCTCCGGCGCTTCAATCTTTGAAATGGTCGATATTCCGAACGTCCCGGGAAAGGAAGCCACCGCCGCCACAGCAAGCAGGACAATGGAGGCTCCCAACCACGCGGGAATGGGGAGCTTTTTAAAAATGGCGGGCAGTTGCAGTGAAGCGATCACGCGGTGAGCGGACGCCGGAAAACGGCTAAACAAATTTCAGCTTCCGGGCCGCAAAAGCCACCATTCGGAACAGAAGTATGCCGTGGCGGAAGCGACTGATGTTTGTGGACCCGTAGGTTCTCTCTTTGTAGCGAACCGGAATATCGCGGATTTTCAGGTTCAGCTTGTCCGCCCCGAACAGGAGATCAAAGTCCCCGAAGGGATCAAAGTCCCCGAAGTAGCTGCGGTTTTGAGCAATTGCCTCGTAGTTTTTCCGGCTCAGCACTTTCGTCCCGCAGAGCGTATCCTTGAGGCTCTGGCCGAGCAGCCAGGAAAACAGGATACCGAAGAGCTTGTTGGCGCAGAGGTTCAGGAACTGCATGGCTCCCTGCTCCATGGGGTAGATCAGCCGGCAGCCGTTGGCGAACTCGCAACGCCCGTCGGCCAGGGCACGGTAAAATTTCGGAAGATCCTCCGGAGGCATGGTCAGATCCGCATCCAGAATCATGAGCAGATCACCCCGGGCCAGAGAAAATCCCAGCCGGACCGCGTCTCCCTTTCCCCGCCCGGTCTGGCG
>CAZRIL010000275.1:0-3406 GCA_964600115.1 uncultured Chthoniobacter sp.
AGGTAGCCGATATCACCAACGTCCTGCAACAAGGGATGATCCTCTTGACCGAAGTTCTTGTGATTTTCGGCATAGCTTGTCTACTCGTTTTTGTCGAGCCATTCGGCGCCCTGGTCGTTGTTGGGGTTCTCGGCGTGGCGGGCCTGGCCATGCACCGGGTCACCCGCAGCCGCCTGAAGCGCTGGGGGGAGCAGCGCCAGCAGCACGAGGGCCTTCGGATCCAGCATCTCCAGCAGGGCTTGGGCGGGGTGAAGGACGTCAAGGTGCTCGGTCGTGAAACGGATTTTTTGGACCAATACCGGCTCCACACGGAAGCCAGCACCGGGGCTATGAAACGGCTGACCATTCTTCAAGCCATGCCGCGTCTCGGCCTGGAAATGCTGGCTGTGACCGGCCTGGCATGCCTTGTTCTCGTAATGATCTGGCAGGGAAAACCCCTCGGAACACTCCTCCCGACCATCGGTCTTTTTGCCGCCGCCGCCTTCCGGTTCATGCCCTCGGTCAACCGCGTGATTCTGGCCCTCCAGTCCGTGCGCTTTTCCCTGCCGGTGATCGAAACCTTGCACGGCGAACTCCAACTCCTGGATGCCAGCAAGCCGCCGCTTCCCGGGATACCGTTTCCTTTTCGGAGCGAACTGAAGCTGGAGGATGTCACTTTCAGTTATCCCGGCACGGATTCCTTCGCGCTGCATCATGTCAGCCTCTCGATTCCCAAGGGTTCGTCTGCGGGCTTCATCGGCGGAAGCGGAGCGGGCAAAAGCACGCTGGTGGATATTTTGCTCGGGCTGCTTTTTCCTGTTGGCGGCCGGGTAAGCATTGATGGGGAGAACATCCAGGGCAATCTTCGCGGGTGGCAGGATACCATCGGATATGTTCCCCAGGCGATTTTCCTGACCGACGACTCGCTGCGTCGCAACGTCGCCATGGGTCTTCCCGCGGATCAGATCGATGAGGCCGCGGTCTGGCGCTCGCTCGAAGCCGCCCGGTTGGACACGTTTGTCAGGGAGTTGCCGCAGGGTCTTGATACCATTGTCGGCGAGCGCGGAGTGAGGCTTTCCGGCGGCCAGCGCCAGAGGATCGGCATCGCCCGCGCTTTGTATCACGATCCAAGCGTCCTGGTTTTGGACGAGGCCACCAGCTCGCTCGACACCGCAACCGAAAGCGGCGTGATGGAATCGATCCGCAGCCTTCATGGCAAAAAAACGATCCTGATTGTTGCCCACCGTCTCTCCACCGTCGCGCATTGCGACCGGTTGTTCCGACTGGAGAACGGAAGGCTGGTGGAGGAAGGAAATGTCGACCGGGTTTTATCAAAACAGAAACAACTATGAGCAAAATACTGAATACAGGAATCAAGAACGCCCGTAACGTCCGCACCTATCTTTATGGGTTTGGCATGCTTGAAGAGCTGGAGGGCCTTCTGAACGACCGGCGGTATGGCAGTGCCCCGGTTGTATATTTCATTGATCATTTTTTTCAGGTCAATGGCCTGCCGGCCAATCTCCGTGTTGATCCTGTGCGCGACCTGATCATCTTCGTCGATTCCTCCCATGAGCCGAAGACCGGCCAGATCGACACGCTCCGCGACGAGATTTTGAGCAAAACCCGACAGCTGCCGTGCGCCATCGTGGGCCTTGGCGGAGGCACGACGATGGATGTGGCTAAGGCCGTTTCCAACCTCCTGACAAACGGGGGGAGTGCGGCGGACTATCAAGGCTGGGATCTGGTGAAGGTCCCGGGGCTTTACAAGATCGGCATCCCGAGCGTTTCCGGCACCGGTGCCGAATCCACCCGCACCTGCGTGATGACGAATCCGGCAACCGGACTCAAGCTGGGGATGAATAGCGACCACACGGTCTTCGATCAGATCATACTCGATCCGGAACTGACAGCGACCGTTCCACGCGATCAGTATTTTTATACCGGGATGGATGCGTATATCCATTGTCTGGAGTCCGCGAATGGGTCCTATCGGAATGCGGTAGGGGATGCGTTCGGTGAGCAGACGCTGCGCTTGTGCCGGAAAGTCTTTCTTTCAGGCGACATGATGTCCGATGAAAACCGCGGGAGTCTGATGGTCGCTTCCTACATGGGGGGGTGCGCGATCGCGACCAGCTACGTGGGGCTCGTCCATCCATTCTCGGCGGGCTTGAGCATTTGCCTCGGGGTGCATCACTGTGTCGGCAACTGTATTGTGATGCGGGCCATGGAGGAGTTTTATCCGGAAGGCTTCCGGGAGTTCTGGAGCATGGTCGAGCGCCAGGGGATCGACATTCCAAAAGGTTTGTGTGAGAACCTTACCGACGAACAGTATGAGAAGCTTTATAACTCAACCGTCATCCACGAAAAGCCGCTGACCAACGCGCTGGGAGTGGATTTTCGGAAAGTGCTTACCTTTGAAAAGGTTGTTTCGCTGTTTCTGAAGATGTAGGCTTGCCAACCGTTGTTCCTCCCCCAAATCTGAGTTTATCATCAAGAGTTAGCCATTATTAACCATGCCTGGATTTGAAGTGATCGGACAGGAAGAAAGAGCCGAGGTGAACAGCGTCTTTGATCGGGGTGGCGTGTTGTTCCGCCACGGGTTCGATGCCCTGCGCGGGGGGTGCTACAAAGTCCGGGAGTTTGAGACGGCGTTCGCGGAAGCGATGGGCGCTCCGCATGCATTGGCGGTCACGTCGGGAACTGCGGCTCTTCGCGTGGCGCTGGCGGCGCTTGACCTCCGGCCCGGCGACGAGGTCATCACGCCCGCGTTCACGTTTGTTGCGACCGTTGAGGCGATTATCGAGGCGCGGGCGGTTCCGGTGTGCGCCGAGATCGATGCCACCCTGAACATGGATCCCGCCGATCTGGAACGGCGCATAACCCCTCAGACCCGGGCTGTGATTGCTGTCCATATGCTGGGCACCCCGTCGCGGCTCCGGGAAATCGGGGATATCTGCAAGAAGCGCGGGCTGGCCTTGATCGAGGATACTGCATGGGGTTGCGGGGGGGCGCTCGACGGCAGGCCGCTTGGCACATGGGGACGTATGGGAACCTACAGCTTTGATTTTGCAAAAGCGATGACCACCGGTGAAGGGGGTATGGTTGTTTTTCAGGACAAAGCCGATTACGAGAAGGCCGCCGCCTGGCATGATCACGGACATGAGAACAACCCCAGCGTCCCGCGCTGGGAGGATACCCGGAGCGGAAGCGGATTCAATTTTCGCATGATGGAACTGCAGGGAGCGGTCGGGCTTGCGCAGCTGCGCAAGCTGCCGGGAATCGTCGAGGCACAGCGTGCCAACCAGGACCGCCTGAGGGATGCGATCGAGGGCCTGCCGGGCATCGTCTTCCGCGAGTCCCCTCCGGGATCGTGCGGCACGGCGGACGCCCGGGTGTTTTTTGTCCGCGACAAGACCACGGCACT
>CAZRIL010000276.1:0-3365 GCA_964600115.1 uncultured Chthoniobacter sp.
TAACGAGCCAGTGCACCTAATCCCGTGCCTGCGGCACTTCTGGCATTTCGCCTGCAGAGCAGGCTCGGATGCCAGAAGCAAGCGGGATAGGTGACTGGGGACGTTCGCAAAAGACATAGGGTCCACCTCGCAGAGAAGCGTTCCGTCAAGAGTCCAGTATTGCGTCAGCACGCGCACAGGGTCTTCCTCAGTTCCTTTTCCGCGAGTTGAGTTTGTCGTTTCGATCACTGTCAGAATCCGTGCAGAGTTATCCGCCCGTTGATATGACGCCGATTTTTCCAACACACCAATAGTATTCATATATGAGCACTCCAACAAACAACCTTATTCCGCTTTCACTGCAAGCTCCCGCAGCCTGCCAAGTATTCTTTGATTTGTGCTCATCAATCCTTGTCTCAATGTCAATTTAACAAAAACCGCGAACAGGCGCATTCACCTAATCCCTACCCGCCGTCACGTCGGATGCTTGCTCGCTTCGCTCGCTGGCATCCGCCGCGCCAGCGGTCCGGGATAGGTGATGCGGGACGTTCGGAAAAAATATAATGACCCTCGACCTCGCTATAGCTGAATTGCGAAAGCGCAATGAGCCGGTTCCTATTCCGTCTCGGCTACCTTCGCTTTCAGAAGTGGATGCCGCGGAACAATCCATTGGAGTTCCATTTCCCTCTTCGTTTCGGCAATATCTGTTAGAGGCAAGTGACATCGTATACGGCACTCTTGAGCCGGTTACTATCACGCTTCCCGATTCACACACTGACTTAACCGAGGTATTTGTAGGAGCCAAAGTGATGGGAGTTCCCGAGAACCACATACCCATTTGCGAGGACAATGGAGATTACTATTTAATGAGAAGCGATGGCTCAATTATGTTTTGGTCGCATGATGGAACTACAGATTTATCTTGGCCCGATTTAGCGGCATGGATCGAGTCAGTATGGCTAAATGAAAAATAAAAATCCGAACAATGCGATCCACCGAATGGCTACCCGCGTCACGCCTCCTGCGGCTCCGCTTCGCTCCGCAAGGCAGGAGTCGCGCCGCAGGCAGCCATCGGTGATCGCGGACGTTCGCAAACAATATGACGCCCACAGGAATTGCAATTTCTATTACGACGATCATATTCGTCGTGGCGTTACTGCTTCTATGCGCTGCGCTTCCCCCATTTGGCATCTTTGTCCTTCCTTTTGTTGGGATTCCCGCCCTTGTCCTTCTTCTCATTGCGCTCCTGAGTTATTTCCGACGCCGATAACATAAACCACCAAGATGCACTGGCTTTTTGAGTTATTCATTGACCTACTCCACCTTCTCATCCCATGGGGAGATCGTCATACAGATCGATCAGTAGTTGGTGAATCTCGTATGGACCGTCAGGCCCGTATCATTGCATGGATAGTAATCTGCATTGTAATCGGTGGTGCTCTCACCTATTTCTTCGTCCTCAACAAATAATGCGAACGGGCCGATGCAGCGAACCCCTACCCGTCGTCACGCCAGGTGCTTGGTCGCTTCGCTCCCGGCACCTGCCGCGCCGACGGTCCGGGGCCGCTGATCGGGGACGTTGGGCAACAAAATATCAGTCGTGAGATCGAGCGCTCCTGACATTTTCGGGTTACAGCCTTACACCACAGATTGGCAACATCTTGTGTGTTTGCTTTACACGCTTGAACAGATGGGTGCAGGAGGCCATCGTCGACGCGACGTCTGCGAGCACATCCGCAGGATGGGCTATCTGAAGCTAACAAGGGAAGATATCGCTCCCTATCCGACACAAACTGAACCGAGCTGGCAGACAGACATCGCATATGCACGGAAAATCGGGGTGATTATGGGAATTATTGGATACTCCGAACGCGATTCATGGGAATTTATCCGAGATGGACGCGAAACCTTAAATAAAGTATTGGAGGCTGCTGAAAGCGGTTGCGTCGATGGGCGCGAACTCTTTCTTTGGTCCTCGAGTTTTCGACGGATATTCGACAAGACATATTCCGAATCGTCTCAAGATCGATCGCGCCCAATCAGGAAGCTCCGACGTGGGTGCAATCGGAACGTGGTTGCAATTGCAAGAGAATGGATGGAGACGGGGCAGGCTGAAGCGGTCGCCAAACGACTTTCGCAAGAACTTGGTTTCAGAGTGTTTCCAGACATGACGTCGCTGGTTTATGCAGGCGAAATTAAGTATGAGCGACTACTCGCGGAACTCTAAAACAAAAATGCCCAACGGGGCGATGGACCTAATCACCATGCCTTCGGCACTTCTGGCACGTCGGCTGCGGAGCAGCCTTTGGTGCCAGAAGCAAGTGGTGATAGGTCATCGCGGACGTTCGCAAAAGAAATGTCGCTTCGCTCCAACAGAATCTGCGGTGATGCCAATGCCAGCATGATTGTGACGCCTTCTGCCAAAGCCAATATGGTGCGGCTCCGAGGAGCGGCCGAAACGATGCCAGGAAGACCGCTCCGGTTCAATTGCGCGAGAAGTGTGAAGGGCGGGCCGACGAGGAAAGGCAAGTCCAGCGGAGTCCGACCGCTTCACCCAGCACCGACGCGCCTGACATTATCTGTGGAAGAACATTCCATGATGCTGAGAGCGATTCATCAGAGCCCGAGCGTACCGACGATCCCCGAGAGGAAGATAAAATGCGAACAGACCGGTCCAGCTAATCCCCATCCTGCGGCGCTTTCGCGCCTCCGGACTTCTGGCACGTCGCCTGCGGAGCAGGCTTTGGTGCCAGAAGCAAGTGGGGATAGCTGACCGGGGACGTTCGGCAATAAAATGAAAGCTCTTCTTCCAGTCCTTATCGCTTTTGCATTTTCTGCGATTTGTCGGAGCGAGGAACATTCAGAATACACCTTCAAAGCGTCCGAGGCCTACGCAGACGAGTGGGTTGAGGTTGCCAAGAACATAACGATAAAGAAATTCAGATTCCGCGAAACGCCTTGGCGAGATATTCTTGCCTATATCGAAACGGCGTCGAAGGAAGGAGATTCTGAGGGGAAGGGCATCTCGATTTTTGTTCCTGACGAATTTAAGGAGGAGTTTGAGCCGATTGCCGATTCGACATGGACCATGCAACTTGCCGATAATCTCAACATTCTGACGATCTTCATTGAAGCTCCTCCTCCTGATTGGTTTTATTTTCCCGTGGCTCCGAGGAGGATTGCCGTCATTCCACAGAGAGTCCTGATCCGCGATCTCGAAACTCCAAAAGAATAAAGCCGAACAATGCGATCCACCGAACACCTACCCGCGTCACGCCCGATGCTTAGTCGCTTCGCTCCTGGCATCGGTCGCGCCACGGGCAGGTGCCGGTGATCGCGGACGTTCGACAAAATATGCCTTGCCGCAGAGACCGCGTTTGCTTCAT
>CAZRIL010000277.1:0-3364 GCA_964600115.1 uncultured Chthoniobacter sp.
CGCTCATGAAACATGCTCAACTTTCCCCTTGCTGAAAACCACAGTTGCTCCCTGGCAGCCTGCGAACTCGGCGGTGCGCATCCTAGCCCGGAAGGCCCTTGAGCATTTCGGCGTTGGTCGGATATTTGCGGATGAAGAACAGGAGGCGTTCGATTGCCTCGATGGGCTTGTGGCCGGCGAGGCCCCGGCGGATCACGTTGATCTTCTGCAGGTCTTCCTCGGAGATGAGAAGTTCCTCCCGGCGGGTGCCCGAAAGAAAGATGTCCACGGCAGGGTAGATCCGCTGGTCGCTGATCTTGCGGTCGAGAACGAGCTCCATGTTGCCGGTGCCCTTGAATTCCTGGAAGATCAGTTCATCCATGCGGCTGTTGGTTTCGATGAGCGCCGTGGCCATAATGGTCAGCGAGCCGGCCTCTTCGGTGTTCCGCGCGGCAGCAAAAAGCTTGCGGGGGATTTCCAATGCGCGGGCATCCACGCCGCCGGACATCGTGCGTCCGCCGCCGCCCTGTGCGTTATTGAACGCGCGGCCGATGCGGGTGAGCGAATCCATGAGAACAAAGACATCCTTGCCCATCTCCACGAGACGCTTGGCGCGCTCGATGGCGAGCTGGGCGATGCGGGTGTGGGTCTTGATATCGCAATCGTTCGAGCTGGCCATGAGTTCCGCGGAAGGCACGGTGCGGCGGATTTCGGTGACTTCCTCCGGGCGCTCATCAACGAGGAGGATAATCAGCTTCATTTCGGTGTGGTTCTTGACCACGGCGTCGGCGATGTGCTGGAGGAGCGTCGTCTTTCCGGTGCGGGGCGGGGCCACGATGAGCCCGCGCTGACCTTTGCCAACCGGCGTCATGAGATCCATGATGCGCGTCGTGTAGCGTTCGGGAACCGTCTCCAGGCGGATGCGCTTGTTCGGGTTGATTGTCGTCAGCTCTTCAAAAACCGGAAGATTCTGGAAGTTGTCCGGATCCTCTCCTTCGAGTTCGGTAAGACGGAAGAGCTGCGGGCCGCGGCTGCCGCGGCGGGTTTCTCCACGGATCCACATGCCGTCACGAAGCCCGTATTTGCGGACGACTTCAGGCGTGACGAAGATGTCATTGTTCGACTGTGCGAAATTGCGGCGCGCTTCACGAAGAAATCCGAAGCCCTTGCCCGAGACTTCCACGATGCCTTCTGCATAAACCGGAGGAGCTGGTGGCGCCGGTGGGGGAGGAGGGGTGGCGGCGGGAGCCTGAGGCGCTTGTGGTTCGGGAGTAACTTCTGAGACGGGAGCCGCCGGCACTGGTGCCGGTTCGATGACCTCGGAGGCAACCGGGTCGGAAGGCAGTTCTTCTCCGGAATGATTGTTTGTTGGTTCCGAACCGGCCTTTGCTGCTTCCGGGCGACGCCGGGGCGGCCTGGCCGGGCGTGGGCGCCTTGCGCGGGGCGAGGCCTTGGAAGCGGGTTGTGTTTCGGGGGACTCCGCGGTTGAGGCGGATAGTGTCGGTTCGTCAGTCATGAGTAAATTCGGTTGGGGAATAGGTCCCCGGGGATTTCAAAGTTGGCGAGAACCAGTTTTGTGGCCGGCCATGAAATGATCTCTATTGAGTAGGCCTGTCCTCGGGAGGTTTCCCCATGGGCAGACAAAAATTAATACAATGTCTTGCGACGTGTTGCGGGTTTCGAAAATCGGGGTCCGGGGAAATTCCCGCCCCTGTATCGAACGACGCCGCTCACTAAAGCGGCGGGTGGGTCGATTGTCAAATACTTTTATCCGCTCCGGCCGGTTTGAAAAAAATGATGGCGTCGCGCGGGGGAGGGTGCATGTTTCGCGTATGTTCCCAATCCTCCGCCCCATTTTTATCCTCCTGGCCGTGGCTGTATCAGGCGCCCGTTGTGATTTGACGATCCTCCAGGAAATCTCCTCTCCCGGGAGCGCGAAGTCCGCCATGGTCACCACCACCAAATTCAAGCCCGGCAAACTCCGGATGGATATCCCCGGATCCGCATCCCTGATCATGGACGGGAGCAAGGGAGAGATGGTCTCCCTGATCCATGCGCAAAAAGTGGCAATCCCGATGTCCTCCGCCATTCAAAAAATGGCAGCGCAACTTGCCGGCAAGGCCGGAGCGGACGCATCCGGGCCGGTCGAACTCCAGCCCACTGGTCGGAAGGAGACCATGATTGGACTGGCCTGCGAGGAATATACCGGAACGATCTCGGGTCAAAAAGCGATAGTCTGGATTACAAAAGACGTTCCCGAATACAAGGAGATCACCGAGCAGTTCCTCTCGTTCGCCCCGCAACTCAGCCAGTATCAGGGCTCGATCGCTTCCAATCCCGCTTTGCAGGGATTTCCTCTGCTGACGGAATTGACCTCGCCGGATGGGAAAAAAACGACAATACGGGTGCAGGCGATCTCCCGGGAGGCGATATCGGACGCGGATTTCAAGGTTCCCGAGGGGTATCGGACGATGGAACTCCCGCAAATTCCGGGTATGCCAGCCGGTCGTTAAGGAATTTTCTCCAGATTCCACAACTTGGCACGCAGCCTGCTTTAATACTTTCGTTCTGGGGGGAACAGCAGGCCGTCGTAGCACTCGTTACGGCGGCCTGCATTTTTTGGCAGGCTCGCCATCGGGACTGCCGGGGCGTAAACCGATGTGATGCGTTTTCATTTTGTATTCCCGCGATGGCAGAAGCTGCTGGAGGACCATCCGGATCTGCGGGATATCGTGAGCGGATACGATGTGGGCAATTTCCGGATGGCCGGACTCGGGTTGGCGACAGCGGCAGGGGCCGTTCCGCCCGGGCATGCGATCACGCTTCTGGATGAAAATGTGGAGGAAGCGGACTTCGAGATCGATGCGGATCTTGTCTGTATCGGATTTTTCACCCCGCAGGCCACCAATGCCTACCGGCTTGCAGATTCCTTCCGCAAGGCGGGCAGGAAAGTGATCGGAGGAGGCATTCATCCGACCGTGGCGAAATCGGATGCGGAGCCGCACTTCGATGCCATTCTCCGCGGACCCGCCGAGGGTGCCTGGGAGGAAATCATCCGGGATCTGCGAGCAGGCGAACTGAAGCCGGTTTACACCGGGAACGCGCATGCGCCTTTTGCCAGACCCCGGCGGGACCTCTTCAAAGACTCCGGATACCTGCGCGCCGGGACGATCCAGACAGCCCGCGGATGCCACGGAGGCTGTCCCTATTGTGTCCTGCCTGAGCATGCGGGTGCGGAGATTGTTTTCCGTCCCCTCAATGAGGTGATGGACGATATTGCCCACCTGCCGTTTCCGTGTTTCTTTTTTGCAGATGAGAACCTGCTCTTTCCGGACGCCGCCAACCGGGACTACCGGATGGAGTTGTTTTCGCGGCTTGTGGAGGC
>CAZRIL010000278.1:0-3362 GCA_964600115.1 uncultured Chthoniobacter sp.
CCATCGTCGTCGCTTTCATGCAGAGCATGAGCGTGGAGCGGAATGTTGCGAAGAGTGTGCGGAATAAGATGCAGGCGGGGCTCGCAGCTCAGGCCGGGCTTGATGCAGCCATCCAACAAATACGAATCGCGGTGGGGACCAATCAGGCATTCGTCGTCGGTCAAACAAATGATGCTGCCGGCTATGGACCTGTTCTCGCCATCGGCAATGAAAACCTGACGAATATAGCCCAAATGGTTCCACTCATTTCAGGAAATCTCGCCCTTCTCGCCGGTTACCCAAGCAATTCCAGCTCAAATAGTATCCAGCAATTCCTCAACGCGAGGACCAATGCGACCGCCGCTGCAACGGTTAACATCAATGGGCCGGCGGGCTACATCGAGAGCAGTGTTTCTACCAACAAGTATCGTGCTCCATGGGTTTACCTCACCAATTCAGATGGGACAACGAATGGGCGATTCGCCTACTTTGTTGTCGATGAATGGAGCAAGTTGAACCCCAGATACCACGGGGCAGGCCTTGATCGGACCAATGCAACGAATTGGTTTTCCGGAAGCGGAGTTATCGCGCTGACCAACAGTGCAAACACCCTAGTGTCAGCATCCCAGGCAACGAATCTAAGGGCCCTTGTGACGGCCGCAGTGAGCCCTCAAACTCTGGCACAGGCTTTCACTAACCGCTCCGACTACGACACCAGGAAGCAGCTTCTCACCGCTGATGACACCCCGTCCTACGACGTGATTCCAAATTCCTATACGAATGGGGGGCTACCCAAATTCAACATCAACGATCTGGCAACAAATGTTGCTTACGGGCCAACCTCGAAGGAGAGGGCGGAGTTTATCGCATCGATCATTAAAACGAATCTCCCAATGTTCGTAAGCCGCGATGTGGGTTCCCAATCCGCCGGACTCACAAGCCTGCCGTATCTCAACCGGCTTGCCTCATCAATTGTGGACTATATCGATCCGGACACGACACCAACATCTGCAAATAATGGCGAGCCGGCGGGGAAGGAGCTTGCCCCATGTGTTGTGATGGTTGCAGAGCGTAATTCATGGGTCTCAGAGACGCCCGCTGCACCAGCTCCTCCCCCTGTGACAGTGAAGTTTCGTTCGGAGTTTTTTGTTCAGCTTTGGAACCCAAACACGGTTGTGGTCTCTGGGAATGTTTCGCTCCAAGTGAATAACCGCCAGTATGTTGAGCTCCCGAATGGGGGGCCTCAAACTGACCTGCTCGATTATGCCTCAAGCGATGTTGCTGTCATCCTGCAGCCGAATGAGATGCGTGCCTATAAATTCGGCCAAGCCGAGCAGGACTTCACACACCCGACTGTGCGTCCAAGCAGTGGGTCTTCAAGCTATCCAAGATGGCCGACGACTTCATCGGGTGGGAGCGGTCTGACGGGACATCCCCAATTCAGACTTTTTTGGAATGGAGCTCTTGTCGATATGAACCGTCAGGAACCCGAAATGGATGCTCCAGCCAATTCCGGACTGGTCAGAAGTAGTCCGGGAAGCGCATTTGGTCCAGTCGGGATACAGCGGATCACTTTCAATTTTTGCCCCCCAAATTCCCCGAACACCGTCGGCGATGGTCGGGCAAGTTATCTCACTGGCAGCGATTGGGCGGCTCTGAACAACATCGCATCTGCGCTCTGGCAGGGGCGACAAACGGATACCTCCGCGCGGCAGCAAAATTTTTCATCAATGTGGGCACAGCGTGATTATGTTAGGGCAGATGTCCCCCAAGGTAGTGCCTTGGTTTCGCTTTCGGCAGATCCCACTGCCATCACATCCACCTACACTACGAATAGTGCGCAAACCGCTCCGGCCTATGTGAGGAATGGACCGATGCAATCCATCGCTGAGCTCGGGCATATCTTTGATCCAGTGCAGGTCAACGATACTGGCGGAAGCGTTTCTGGTGGAACTCCTCCTACCTACTTCCGGCCCGCCGGGGGGCGCTCTTTGCGGATCGGGCAGCCCGAATTTACTTTCGGGGGAGGCTCCGGCACTTGGGACAAAGATGGATTGCGCGCAATTCAGCTCATCGATCTCTTCTCGGTTAATTCAAGCAATTCAACATCGCAGGGATATCCCACATCCTACGGACGGGTGAATGTCAACACCGCTCCAGCCGCGGTTCTTGAAGCTTTATTCTCGAATATCAAAATATCATCCGATCCCGCTGCTGGCGGGGCCACGATTACTCAGACCAATGCGGCCTTCCTAGCCAGCCGATTGATCACCAATCGTCCGTATTCCCGACTTTCTGATCTCTTCCGCATACTGCCTGATATCGCTTCCGGTTCAAATTTTACTCCAGTCATTGCGAAACAGGCAACGACCGGAGGAGGAACGACAAATCTGGATCTAATGGATCGTGGTCGTGAGGAAGCATTTGGAAAGTTCATTGAATCGGCAACGACTCAGTCCCGTGCGTTCAGGGTATTTGTTTTGGGCCAGGCTCTTGACTATCGCACTGGGAGAGTGCTTTCCCAGTCCTTCTTGGACTCCTCTATCAGCCTTGACTTGGCTTCCACTAATACCCCGACAAAAATCAAATATCTGCGCAGCGAATGAAAGTGCTTATTATACTAACGATCCTGTTTAGTGCATTAGCGTGCCCGGCCCAAGATCCTGTTGTTCCCGCTAAGAGTCACTTACAAATTCTCAGTGGCGTTGTCCCCAATCCGGTGGATTTCCTGATCAATGGGAAATTGGTCTTCCCCGGCTCAACAGCTGGCCAGCGGATTACTGCGATCGAGATACTAGAGCAAAAAGGAGAGGTTGTCTTGATTGAGAAACAAACGGGAAAGCAGCACAAACTCCCCTTCGATTTCAATAGGGATTCCTATAACACGCTGATTGTTGCCGGAGACTTTCAGCCGTTGGATCCCTTGGTCCCTGAGAAGGGGGATCGTATTGTACACCGGTTTGTTGAGAATAAATTCCAGACTAAAGCGAAATCTGTCTCTCTGAATATTGTCAACGGTATCTGGGATTCCAGCGTCAAGGTTTCCACCAAAGGGGGACAGGAGCATACGGTCCCTCCATTGGAAGGGATCCAACTGCAGGGGCTGCCGCCGGAACTCATACTCAGCGCGGAAGCGCAGGGAAAAAAGCGCACTCTGTATCTCGCACAGGCTGGAACTGTCCGCAATATAGCGCTTGTCTTTTTTCCTACACCGACCGGCATGAGGTTCAAGGCAATGACGGAAGTGACTGCTGCTGCAAGCGTCGAAGAGGACAAGACGGCGGAGCATCCCGACGAAGCCCTGTCTTTACCACCGTGAGCAGTTTTCGGCACGTTTTGTGCTGCCCGACTCAGGCTTTTGCCGCTTAGCGATTGGGAGTGCC
>CAZRIL010000279.1:0-3312 GCA_964600115.1 uncultured Chthoniobacter sp.
AGAACCGGTGCCGCTGTTGGTCACCCGGATCGTTGATGTGCCGGAATTGATCGATGTGGAAGCGAAGGTTTGGCTGGTTGTGGCGTTGGTTCCGCTGACCGTGAGACCACCCCCACTGCCGACGGTTAGAGTGTTGGAAGCGGCCACCAGATTGGTCGGAGTGGCCATATTCTGGAGATTCAGGATCAACGTTCCGCCATTGACCCGCAAGCCACCTGTAAAGGTGTTTGCAGCGGTGCCATTAATCGTCAGCGTTCCGGTGCCCGCCTTGGTGAGGCCCGCCGTACCATCGAGAATAGTGGCGGTATTGGCGCCGATGGTTGCGGAGAGCCCGGAGCCGACCGTGATGGTCGGCGTCGTGCCGGCCAATGTGAGAGTATTGGCCCCCGAGAGAATATAGCCCGTGGTATTGAATGCCAGGTCGTTGGCGGTAATCGCCTGCCCGAGTGTGACCGTTCCTGCGGTTCCAGCGAAAACCGCGTCTGACGTCGTAAGATTTCCCCATGTGGTGGCAGAAACACCATCCCACCACAGCGCCGAAGCGGTGTCCCAGGTGCCGGAACCACCAAGAGTCGCATTGCCGGCACTGGTCCAGCTAAGGCTTTGAGCCGGCAGGGAGGCGCTGGCGACAAAGCCAATCGAGAGGACCGCGAGAGCACGGCCGAGGAGGGGGGTCCGGAAGTTCTTCATGGGGTTTGGGCAACAGGGGGTTATTTAGAGATAAACCACTGTCGCTGCTACCCTAGCAAGAACTTTTTAGCCCTCCCGACTGCATGCAGCCACCCGCTTGAAGCGTCTGGAATGTTACTGAATCAGCTCTGATGCGGATCCCCGCAGGAAGCGGCTATTCTCCGCGTCAGGAATTTTTTCTCCGCCGGGCGAGAACCAGCGTTCCAAGGCCGAGTCCAAGAAGGCCCCAGGTCGCCGGTTCAGGAACAACCGTGATCGTTCCTGTCGTAGCCAGAGCGCTGGTGTCCCAGGAGAGTCCACCGCCAAGGTCTGTGCCAGTGATGGACGAGAACGTGCCGTTGTAGCTGGAGCCGTTGAAGAGCTTGACCGAGTCGTTGAGGACCGCCGCGTAGCCGGTCGCCAGGTTCAGCGTACCGCCGTAGGTGAGAACCCCCGAGGCGAGGAGTTGGTCGAACAGCGTGGAGGTGGTCCCGTTGATTTCGAAGTTGACCACCGCGGTGCTGCCGAGGGTGAAATCTCCGGTCACATTGACGATGCCGGGGCTGTTGCCGGGCGAGAGAGCGCCGTTGAGCGTGAACGTCTTACCCGTAGTTATGATGGATCCGTTACCGCTGATCGATTGGCTCGATGACATCGTGAAGCCGGTGGTCGTGCCGGTGATGTTCAAGGTGCCACCTTTGAGGACGAGATTGCTGTTGCCGAGTGTTCCCGCTCCCGTGAGAAGAAGCGTGCCGGCGGAGATGGTGGTGTTGCCGGTGTAGGCATTCCCCGCGTTGGAGAGGGTGAGGTTTGACGTTGCGCTGTTCTGGGTAACGCCGGTGACATTCGAGCCAATGGCCCCGCTGATGGTGCTGGAGCCTGTGGATGTTCCGTTATTCAGAATGCTGCCGGTCGCCGTGATATTGGCCGTCACGACAAGAGAACCGGCGCCAGTGTTCCGGAGGATCACATCGCCCGTTCCGGAAATCTGTCGGGCGCCGACCGTGGCGTTTCCGATCGTGAAGGTGCCGGTGCGTGCTTGATCAATCGTCACTTCCTTGTTGTTGAGCGTGATATTGCCCGTGGAGCTGGTTGTGCCCGTATTGCTGCCACGCCAGATGAGGCGCAGGCCGGCTCCGGAGGCCACACTGATGTCATTCGCAATATTCACGTTACCTCCAAGGTTCAGCTCGGCGTTTTTTCCAAGCGTGCTGTCGCCAAGGGTAACCAAACCCAGTCCCAGAGACGTGCTGAGTGCGGCGCTGACGGCCCCCTCTTTGATGAAAAGACCTCCGGTGAAGTTGCTCCCCGTGCCACTAAGCACCCATGCCATGGACCCCGTTTTCTCGACGGCCAACGTCGTCCCGGTAGTTTGGTTGAGGTTGTGCCAGATGCGGGAATTGAAGAAGCCCGTGGAGTTGCCGTGGATCGTCAGCGTGACGTTTCCAAGGTTTGCAGCTGTATCAAAGTTCGCCCCGCCATTCGCATTACCGATGTTCAAGCTGGAGTTGCCGCCGCTGACGTTGTTCACCTCCAGCGTGTAGTTGCCATTCATTCGCACCGGGGCAAGGATCACCGGGGCATTTGCGCTTGTGGCATTACCGGTAACGAGAATTTTACCGCCGTCGCTGAGCGAAAGGTTGTTTGTCGCGTTGCCGCTGACCGTGTAGTTGATCCCCCCTACCGAGGTGTCGTTGAAGATGGTGATGTTCTTGATGTTGATTGCGCTGTCCAGCGTCACATTGGAGCTCGCAGCGATCGTTGAACGGTTGAAGGTCGCTGTGTCCTGATTCGTGGTCCCGCTCGTTGCACCCGGGAATCCGCTCGGCGTCCAGTTTCCGTTCGTCGTCCAGTTTCCACCCGTTGTCACGCCCCACGCCGCATCCGCAGCATGCGTATAGGGAACCATTGCAGAGGAGGCTGTGGCAAACGCGGCAAGCGTCAGGAGCTTTCTGAGCGGGAATAGAGAATTCTTCATAGGGAGGCAGTTTGGGGTATTGGCAGCAGCAAGGGATTTCCCCTCACAATCCTCCATGCGCGGTTACCGCGGAAAATCCGCCAGATTTTTTCGGCCCGGACACTAAAACCGATGCTCTCTTGAGTCTTTCCTATGGAGACTTCCGCCAGCAATGTCCTGTGTGAGTCCCGAAAGAGTTCATTTTCTGCCAACCTCTGTCGATCCGACAAAGAAGCCTGTCCAACACGGCCTCACCTTCGCCAGAAAGCAAAAAGGCCCGAACCGCTTGGCGGTCCGGGCCCCTTCGGAAAGATTCAGGCTATTGGCAGCTTAAGCCGCATTTCTGCGACGTCGGATACCCCAGATGGCAAGGCCGCCAACCGCAACCCCGATGAGCCCCAGCGTGGAAGGTTCAGGAATTGCCGAAACCTGCACGTTGGTGATGCGCAGAGAGGCATCAACATTGTTTACATTATCAATGAAGTAGATGCGAAAGGTCACAGGAGTTGTGAGCCCTTGGAACGCCGCGCCAAGCGTGACTGTCTGATTTACGATGGTCGATCCCCAAGCAGTTGCAGTCGGCGTGGTTACACCGGTCAGTCCCACGGTCGTTCCAATGGTCGATGCATAGCTGTCAACTGACGAACGAACGAATGCGCTCGCAGTGACATTGCTGGAAACCCCAT
>CAZRIL010000280.1:0-3296 GCA_964600115.1 uncultured Chthoniobacter sp.
CGATCTGCTGGCGGACGACCGGAATCACGCTGCCGGAGGATCCGAGCACGTTGCCGAAGCGCACGGCCGCAAAGCGGATTTGGTCCGGCCCTCTCTGCAACTCGGTCAAGACGAGTTCGGCGAAGCGCTTCGTGGCCCCCATCACATTGGTCGGGTTCACCGCCTTATCGGTCGAGACGAGCACGAATTTTTCCGCTCCGAAGGCGGCCGCAAGGCGGGCGACCGTGAGGGTCCCGAAGCAGTTGTTGAGGATCGCCTCGGCCGGCTGAGCCTCCATGAGGGGGACGTGCTTGTGGGCGGCGGCATGGAAAACGATCGTCGGACGGAAGCATTGAAAAATGTCTTCCATCCGGTGCTGCTGGGTGACGCTGGAGGCGAGCGGCTCGATGCAGAGCCCCGGGAACAACCCCCGCAGTTCCTGCTCGATCTGGAACAAGGCCGGTTCGCTCCGCTCGACCAGAATCAACTTTTCCGGGCTGTGCGAACTGATCTGTCGGCACAGCTCGCTCCCGATGCTCCCGCCGGCCCCCGTGACCATGATCACCTTCCCCGCAATCATCGTCTTGATCCCGTCCTCGTCGAGCCGGACGGGCTCGCGGCCGAGCAAATCCTCCGGATCGACGTGCCGCAGGTGGCTCACCGAAACGTCCCGGTGGAGAATCTGTGTGACCGAGGGCAGGATGTCGTGCTCGAGCCCCAGGCGGTTTAGCATCTCGACGGTCTCACGGATCACCGCCGGCGAGGCTCCTGGCATCGCGATGATCGCCCGCGAAACCTGAAGGCTCTCGGCAAGGACCGGAAGGTCCGCCCGTGAGCAGGCAATCTTCCTCCCGTGCAGCATCCCCCCGATTTTTGCCGGGTCGTCGTCGAGGAAGCAGACGATGTCGATGCCAAGGCCGGGCTTCGATTGGATCTCGCGGAAGAGCGCGGAACCTGCCGACCCCGCCCCGATGATCGCGGTCTTTTTGCGCCGGGATTGAACTGCAGATCCCGCATCACCAAAGCGCTCCCGATAGACCCTCATCCCGGTGCGGATCGCCGCCAACCCGGCCACCGAGAGGAGAAAGTCCGTCAGGATCACCGCTCGCGGCACAACGAGCACGCCATTACTGACATACCAGATCCCGAGCGCCACGACGGCTGCCACACCCATCGCAAGGATAATCCGCTTCGCATCCGAAAGGCTGAAAAATGTGAGGAGGCTCCGGAATTGCCCGAAGGCCAGCAGCATCACGAGCTTGAGCGGGAGAATCCACAGAAGCGTTGCCCGAAAAAACGCCCAATATTCCAAGGGCACCTCGAAGTCGAACCGGAGCAGCATGCTCACCACGAGCGACAGCGCCGCCACCGATGCATACGTTCCCGCCAGGAGCAGGTTCCTCAGAATCGCCAGATGCCACCGGCTCATCGGACCGCCCTCCGCATCACGCCATTGAGCACCTCGCACGTCAGGTCCATGTGGACGTCCTCCAAAGTGGGATGGACGAGGAACATCAAGCTCGTCTCGCCGAGGCATTGTGCGTTCGGCAGCCTCCCTGCCGGCCGCCAGGAGGTTCCGTCAAATGCCTTCTCAAGATAAATTTCCGGGCAGCCGCCGGTGAAGCAGGGGACTCCGTGGCTCACAACCTCCCGCATAATCCGGTCCCGGTCCCACCCGGCCCTCAGCGATCCGGGCTCAACAAATACATACGCCTTGTAGGCGGCATGCTCGCCGCCCTCCACGAGTCCGGGGGCCCGCAGGCCATCAAGCGCCGAAGCGGTTTCCCAGATGCGGCCGGCGTGGTGCCGCCGCTGCCTGGTCCAGCCGGGAAGCCGCGAGAGTTGGATCCGCCCCATCGCGCCCTGCATTTCTGTCATCCGCCAGTTTGTGCCAAAGCTTTCATGCAGCCATCGGAACCCCGGGCCATGGGTCGCGTTGTAGACGGCGTCCCAGCTTTTTCCGTGGTCCTTGTGGGACCACATGGAGGACCAGACCTCGCGGCTGTTGGTGGTGACCATCCCCCCCTCGCCCCCGGTCGTCATGATCTTGTCCTGGCAGAACGACCAGGCTCCGGCATCGCCGATACTCCCGACCATCCTCCCCTTGTAGCGCGCCCCATGTGCCTGGGCGCAGTCCTCGATAACTTTCAGCCCATGCGCGGAGGCCAATTCCAGAAGAGGGTCCATATCGCACGGTGCTCCGGCCAGATGCACACAGATCACCGCCCGGGTCCTGCTGGTCAGTTTTTCCTCCACCGAGCGGGCTGTGATGTTTTGCGTAACCGGGTCCACATCGGCGAATACGGGGACCGCCCCGACCAGGACGATCGAACTCACCGAAGCAAAATAGCTGCGCGGAGTAACGATCACTTCGTCCCCCGGTCCGATCCCCAGGCACTTGAGCGCAAGCTCGATCGCCACGGATCCATTTGCAAGAGCCACCGCGTGCGAGGTTCCGCAGTAGGCTGCAAATTCCTGCTCGAACAACCGGCATTCTTCGCCGGTCCAATAATTCACAAGCCCCGAACGGAGCACACGGCTCACGGCGGTAACTTCCTCTTCGGAATACGATGGCCAGGCTGGCCATGGGGGCAGGAGAGCGCTCATCGCGCCGCCCCTCCGGAATACTGGAGCGGTTTGGCGGGGACTCCGGCCACCACGAAGCCGGGGGCAACATCCGCGACAACGGCAGCGCCCGCCCCGACGGTTGCACCCGCCCCGATCATGATCCCTTGCCTCACGGAGGAGCCGACCCCGATCATGGCAAGATTTTCCACCCTCACAGCTCCCGCCAGACGGGCGCCCGGACAAATATGGACACCGTCTCCCAGCTGGCAGTCGTGGTCCACCGATGCCCCGGTATTGATGATTACGCCCGGTCCGATTTCCGCGTCGATATTCACGGCGGCTGTGGCCAGCACAACTGATCCCGCGCCAAGACGGCTTCTCCTGCTCACAGCGGACGTCGGATGGATCAGCACGGGCAGCACGCCCCCGCATTGGCGGATCACCTCCAAAAATCTCATGCGAGTGGCATTTGATCCGATTCCCAGCGCAAATTCGCTCCCCCCGGCAGCGATGGCCGGGATCTCAGCCATCGTTCCAACGACACGCCAATCCCCGCAGGCGTCCATCGCCGGGAAGCGGTCGTCGAGGAAAACGATCTCCTGCCAGTTCCCGAGCAAATCGCACAGGTCGGCCACCACCCGGCCATGTCCGCCCGCCCCGATGATCACGATCCGCTTAGTTATCATATTTTGTTCCCGTAAACTTCTCGGCGGTGACATCCGCCGATTGATTCACCCCGCTTCCGAGAA
>CAZRIL010000281.1:0-3237 GCA_964600115.1 uncultured Chthoniobacter sp.
TCGAGCAGAAGAACATCCTTCACGTCTCCGCGAAGAACGCCGCCCTGAATGGCCGCACCGACTGCAACAACCTCGTCCGGGTTCACTCCCTTGTGGGGTTCCTTGCCGATCATTTCCCGGGCGGTATCCACGACTTTCGGCATGCGGGTCATGCCGCCGACGAGAACGAGTTCGTTCACATCGCTCTTCGACCACTTGGCGTCGCCGAGACAATCCTTCACCGGCTTGATCGTGCGCTCAAAGAGGTCGTCTGTGAGCTGCTCGAGCTTGGCGCGGGTAAGCTTCTTCTGGATGTGCTTCGGACCGGTCGCATCCGCCGTGACGAACGGCAGGTTGATATCGTATTCCTGGGTGGACGAGAGGGCGATCTTCGCCTTCTCAGCCTCTTCCTTGATGCGCTGCACGGCATCCGCCTGCTTCGAAAGGTCGATGCCCGAGTCCTTCTTGAAATCGCCGATGATCCAATCCATGAGGCGGTTGTCCCAGTCGTCACCGCCGAGGTGGGTGTCGCCGTTCGTGGCAGACACCTGGAAAACCCCGTCGCCAATCTCGAGAGCCGAGATGTCGAACGTGCCGCCGCCGAGATCATAAACCGCGATTTTTTCATCAGCCTTCTTGTCGAGCCCGTAGGCCAGCGAGGCGGCCGTGGGCTCGTTGATGATGCGCTTGACGTCGAGGCCGGCGATCTTGCCGGCATCCTTGGTCGCATTGCGCTGCGAGTCGTTGAAGTAGGCCGGAACCGTGATGACGGCTTCGGTGATTTTCTCGCCCAGTTTCGCCTCCGCGTCCGCCTTGAGCTTGGCGAGGATCATCGCCGATATTTCCGGTGGCGAGAACGCCTTCGGTTTGCCGTCGATTTCCACTTGGATGTGCGCGTCGCCATTCGCCGCTTTGACGAGCTTGTAGGGAACGCGATGCTCTTCCTCGCGGACCTCATCAAACTTGCGCCCCATGAAGCGCTTCACGGAAAAGATGGTGTTCGCCGGATTTGTGATCGCCTGACGTTTTGCAGCCTGACCGACGAGACGCTCGCCGGATTTTGAAAACGCCACAACCGAAGGTGTTGTGCGTGCCCCCTCGGAATTCTCCAAGACGACAGGCTCTCCGCCTTCCATGACGGCCATACACGAATTCGTGGTGCCCAGATCAATGCCTAAAATTTTTGCCATATATGTAGTAAACCAGATCACCACTTAGCAACTCGTATGCCTTGACGAGATATTTTTATGTATATAACTCAATAACAGTAAGATAAAAATATTCATTCAGCTTTATAAGCGCATCATGAAAGCGTCATTTTGGCTCACATGGCGGGAAATATGCGCCACAAGCGCCATACGGGCACATTTTACTCTAGTCCCGCTTGAGACCTTCAGACAGCCAACGATCTTCATCAAGATACGGGCTGGAAATCACCAGCAAGGCCCATCCCGGCCAGAAGATTGTGCCGGATCGCCCCGGGCAAACGAGGTTTTCGGGTTAGGATTCCGGAGCGGCCTTCACCGACGTCACCGCCGCCCTGCCCTTCTTGTCCCAGTGAATTGTGGCGTGGTAATGATAGTCCTCGCCTTCGCCGCCTTTGAAAAATCCGTCAAGATCGAGAATCAGCGTGTGGTCATCCACCCAGCGGAGCGGTTTCTCGAACTGGTCATGCCAGACGGCTCCAGCCTTGTCCATGCGTTTGGCCACAGGATACGTGATTGGGGGCGTCGGCGACTGTTTCCATATATTTCCCCGTCGTGTGAAGATCGACGTGGCCCCGACCCGGGGCGCGTCCTTCAAATAAAACGCGAAGGCGCCGCTATCAGGCCGCCATAGCACGCCGCAGATGGACCCCGGGTAGCTGCCGTCTTCGCTGTTGTAGATGAGCTGTGGCTCTGAGCCTTCTGCGGCCCCGACGATTTCCACTTTCTCCAATTGCTGCGGTGAATACGAAACCCGAACGATGAAATTGCGGTCCGGGGAAGGATGGTCGACAGTAAAGTCCTCGAATGATTCCGGATCGCCCGGTTTGGTCTCGTGCGAGCGGATCCAATAGAGATCGAAATCCTCCCCCAGTTTGACAACCGGAGCACCCCTGGGGGCTTGCAGGTCGATGCGGGTGAGTTCATCCGTGCGGACGCACCGGTAGTCATCATCCTCGACCCGATAGAGTTTTCGCAAATAGAACTCGGGAGGCCCGCTGCACTGCAATTCGATCTGAGGCCACCCATTGCTCGGTTCCAGAACATCAGGGGCCAGCATTCTTCCTTCGGCATCAAACTCCAGGGTTTCCCCGGTCTTCGTATTCCTGACTACCAGGTGTTTCTGGTCGCTGCCGCTGTCGTTTGTCTGAACGACATCGAATCCAGCGGGATTTGCCTTGGCCGGCCAGGCCGGAGCCACCGGCGGCGCTTTCACTATGAGGGGCTTCGTGGCCGCATCCCGTTGGACGCTTTCCTCTTCTGCAAGAAGTCCGGACAGGAAGGCCAGCGAGAAAACGAAGATTCGAGACGTAGCCGCGAATGTTTTCACGCACGAAGCATGACAGAGCGGCGATTTTCAGTCAATGGACCGGCTTTGCGGACCAGTGCGCGGGCATGCTTCGGGGATCCCGAGAAGGCGGGTTCAGCCGCCCCTTGAAATGGCCAGGAGCGCGAGCATGCGTCCGGTCCGGCCTTTTTCCCTGCGATAGGAATAATAGATCTCCGGATGGGAAGCCGTGCAGGTCCCGCAATCCACGACGTCATCGATGCCAAAGCCCTTGAGTTGACGGACAATTTCTGCGGCAAAATCGATATCGTAATGGGGGGGGCGGATACACGGGGAGATTTGGGCGACCAGATCCGACGGGGCGGCTCCGGTGGCCGCACAGAGCGCCCCGGCAGCAATCGGAGCGATACCGAGTTCGGTGCCTTTCTTCCCGGAGTGGACGAGGGCCACTCCCCTTGCCTTGCGGTCTGCGAGATAAACAGCAGCACAATCGGCGACGTAAATCCCGAGGCAGATACCCGGCGTTGTCGTGATGAGTGCATCGGCACCCGGAACGGGGAAAGCCGAATTCTTCGAGACCGGGGCGACGATGTTGCCATGGATCTGCTCCGCGGTGGCAAAAGTCATTCCGGCGAATCCGGACTCCGCTGCGGCCTGCACGTGCAACGGCTTGAGCCGTTGAAGCGCTTCCTCCCGTTCGACGCAAACATCCAGACCGGGAACCCGGCGGGTGAAGGCGCCCCTGATTCCGGGAATTGCGTCAAG
>CAZRIL010000282.1:0-3197 GCA_964600115.1 uncultured Chthoniobacter sp.
CTTCGACGGCTGCCTTGACGCTGCCGACATCGCCCTGGACGATGGTTGTGATCAGCGCTCCGCCGATGGGGACGGATTTGATCAGTTGCACATTCGCGGCTTTGATCATGGCATCGCTGGCTTCCACCAGGCCCACGTAGCCGCGCGTTTCGAGTAGTCCGATTGCTTCGCTCATTGGTTTATTTGGGTTTGACTAGGGTTGGGATTTGAAAAGTTCGACTTTGGTCGCGTGCTCGAGATCGCAGGCATTCGCCTCGTCGGTATCGATGTGGACTTCGAGTTTGAAGGTGGGATCGACGCGGACCAGCAGATCATCAAAGCGCGTCGTGCAGCCCTTCGCCTGCACGCGCAGGGTGATGAGGTCAAGGTGTTTGACCCCATAGAATTTAGCATCCGCCGGAGACATGTGCACGTGGCGGGCGGCGCGGATGACACCGTTTTTCATCTCGAGCATTCCCTTCGGTCCCATGATGTAGGCACCGGGAGTCCCCTCGATGTCGCCGGACATCTTCACCGGAACATCGATGCCCAATTGGACGGCATCGGTGAAGGCCAACTCGATCTGGGTCAGATTGCGGCAAGGGCCCAGGATGCGGAGGTTCGGGATAATGCGCTTGCGGGGGCCGACCATCGTAACGGTCTGCTGCGAGGCAAACTGGCCCTCTTGATAGAGCCACTTGTGGACCGTAAGCTCGGCACCTTTCCCAAAAAGAACCTCAAGATTCTCGGGAGAGATATGCATGTGCCGGGCCGAGCTGTTAACGACCAGCACGGGGGCCGGGCCGGCGGGCACCGACTGCCCCAACTGCCGGAAAAGCGTCTCACGAACGAGTGTTTCGACGACGGAGCGACTTGGAGATGCGGAAGAGGACATCAGGCCTTAGGGGAGAGAAATTAAATGACGGTTTCCAGTCATATAGAAACACAAACGACCGTCAAGCGCTTTTTTGGTTTCCGGAACATGGATTTTACAGAAAGTGCACCGGCAGTTGGGAACGGGAAATCCGCGGATCCGGGGGAAGAAGCAGGCTGGCCCGATCGAGAACACGGGAGGAAGGAATCCCAGCCGAAGCGACCTTCGATGCCGGCGCGTCGGTGAGCAATCCATCAACGCCCTCCCATGGCATGAGCAGGAAAGGCGCCCGACGGCCAATCTTTCCCCGATCGAGGCAAAAAACGATTCGCCGGGCTCGGGAAATCGCCGCACATTGCTGGCGGACAATGATTTCCTGCGTATTCCAAATCCCCTCCTCGTCGGCACCTTCCGCGGAAAGAAAGGCGATATCAAAGTTCCAGAACTCCAGGCTCCGGCAGGCAGCTTCCCCCAGCAGCGCGGATTGGCGGTGCAACAGCTGGCCCGCCAGCTGAAAGACACTCACCCCGGGGAGCGCCGAGAGAAGTTCACCCACAGGGATGTTCGATGTCACGATCGTGACCGGCGAGACAGGCTGCGCATGGAAGGCCTCCGCCAGCGCAAAAATGGTGGTGCCGGAATCAAGGAAATAGACCCCGCCGGGAACCATCCACCGGGCGGCCGCACGAGCGATCACCGACTTGCTGCGGGAAGCACCTTTCTGGCGCTCGTTAAATGACGGGAACCGCTCATTAAACTCGGCCAAAGCCCCTCCCCTCGTACGCTTGACCTTGTTCCGGCTGACGAGCGCTGCCAGATCGCGCCGCGCCGTGGCCTCCGAGACGCCCAGACGACGACAAAGCTCGCTCACCGGAAGATAGCGGTGGCGGTCTATCAGCGCAGCCAGCTTTTCGCGGCGCGCCTCGACAACGTGAAGGGGAACCCTCATCAGAAGTGAAAAGATGCGCACATTTTCACGCGTAATGCAACCTGCCGATCATATCCCGGGCGGGAAATGCAGATCCGTGCCAGCCGGACGGAATCTCTGATCGGAGCTTTTTTCCCTTGCGGGATGCCACGGCCTCGCTAAATCGGAGGGGTGGTCTCTCCCCGTCTCATTGCCCTTGCTGCCGCTCTGCTGCCTCTGACGGCATTTTCGGCCAATCCGCTGCTGCGTGGCGACACGCTGCGTGAGATGACGGTGGCGAGCATGAACGACGGAATCCCGTCGGGATGGTGCGGACGCGCGATGCACTCTCTGCTCACGAAATCCGGACTCGGCAAGGGCCTCAAGGGTGGCAACGGACAGGACTGGGAAAAGATCCTGTCCGATGCGGGATGGAAGCCCGTGCGCGCGATCTCTCCGCGCCACGCTCCGCTCGGAAGCGTGCTGGTCTACACCAGCGACCGTCGCCTCGGGAAGATTCCCCGCGGCACGCCGGGATCTTATTACGGCCACGTCGAGATGGTCGCTCTCTCTCCCGCCGGAGGCCGGATGTATGTGGCCGACATGCCGCGCGTCGCCCCCGGAGGTTCCGTTCCGGATAACTTTACCGGCCGCGCCTGGGTCCCCCCCGGCACTCTGCTTGCGGTTCAAGCCCCCATTTCTGCCCAGGTTGAAACGATCATGTCCGAGCGCCTCAAAATGGCTCTCGATTACTTCCAGAGCCGCAACGACCGCGTCTCCGTCGACCTCCCTGAGCCGGGTCTCAGCCTGCGATAGCAGACGTCCAGCGGAAGCGGCCCCCGACGAAAACCTGCTCACTTCTCCGAAAACCGAAAGCGGGTTCAAAGTGGTTCCCGCCGGATGCTGCGCCCCTTTCCTCTATGAACGATCGCCTGAAACTCCTTGCAAAGGACCTTACCAAAGAGTTCCCCCGCAGTCCGCGCGAAACTCTGGCCGGCTACGTCATCGCGGCACGGGCTGTTGACAAATGCCGGGCCGTCCTCGCCGGGACGGGCGGCGAATACCATTCCGGCTGCCCGATCGATGCCCTGTTTCTCGACTTTGCCGGCATTCCCTACGACGCGTTCCGTGATTTCGTCGCGACCGGCGCCACAGATGCTGAAATCGCCGAGTGGATTGAAAAGACCGCTACCTCACGACCACGCATCGAGATCATCCGCTGGAACAACGACCTCCGCGGAAAGCGGCTCAGCGAGATGCCGGATGGGATTCAGGAATACATGGAAGACTACATTCCCAGAAACGTGCCCAGAAACCGCCCCGTCTATACCTTCTTCGACGTCTACGACCTCGAGGAACAACGGATCTGAGGCCTTGGAAAGATGGTGCGCGATACAGGGTTCGAACCTGTGACCCCTACCGTGTCAAGGTAGTGCT
>CAZRIL010000283.1:0-3189 GCA_964600115.1 uncultured Chthoniobacter sp.
CTCGACGAACTCGCGGCTATATCGGTTGCGATCCAAGTACTGGCCCAACTCCAGATCGTAGTCCTCCGTCTGCACCAATTCGAGAGACTGGCGATTGAAGCGAAACACATCCAGGAGCATACGGTAGAACGACGGACGCACGAGATTGCGGCGCTGGGCAAACAGACCGTTCAGGGAACTGCCCTGGTACTCCAATCCTGTCTTGTCGCAGCGCACGCTGAAGCTCATGTCGCTATTGCGCGCCGGGACGTCCAGCATCTGGAGCATGCGGACAAAGTTGGGATAGGTGCGATCGTTGAAGACCATGAAGCCCGTGTCGGCAGAGTAGTGGCGTCCGAACGCCTCGAACGCGACGGTGTTTGTATGCCCACCCGCGTAGCTGTTGGCCTCGAATACGTGGATGTCATGGTCGGCGGCGAGGAGGCGAGCCGAAAGCAGTCCGCTGATGCCAGAACCGATGATTGCGATTCTCATAATGCACTCCACCCAATCGCGGCACTCACCGTGTGCTCCGGTTTCGTATTGCAATGGCTATTGCCGAGGCAATTGCGATCATAGGACCAATAATATATCCAGCCCAGGCGAACAACCCCAATGCCCCGTAGATTCCGGTTCTTACCGGTCTGCTTTTCGCTGCCGACCGGATCACGCCTATGCCCAGCAATATCTGGGCCGCAACAATCACGGGAGGAACGAACCACAACCAGAGTTCCGTCGAGCGCGACGAGAAGGCTTTGGGCATAACCTGAGTGGAGTATAGTGTCGCGGAGCCCAGAAAGGTGATGCCCGCAAGCATTCCGAGCAACGCTCCCCAATGGCATCGCTTTTTCCGGACATGGAAGAATAGGATGCAAGCGCCTACGAAGAGTATGGCGGCAAAAGGAAGAAAAACAAATGCAAGCGACTGCCCCTCCCAACAATACGTGCCTATGACCGCTATCGGTATGCTGATCCACTCGACGGGTGTGAAGCTTTCAGACGAACCTATTACCAAACCAAACTTGCCGCCCGTTCTTTCGGAAAAGACCAATACATAGTACAGCCCGCTGGCGGGTGCCGTGGTATCGACGTGGAGGACAAAATACAGCCGGGTTGGAGTGAAAGGTTCAAAATCCGGCTCTTCATCACGCACTCCAGAGTATACGGCAGTAGCCATCCCGTGCAGATTGATGCTTGGCGGGAGAGAGCCTGAAGGACTGACTCCGGGACCAGCCACCGCTAGTTTCGGAACAAAATCTTGGGCAGCGTCGGGAGAAACGAATAGTTCGAGAACGATCGGATCTCCCGAGTGACAATCGAAAGTGAACCATCTGGCGTCTTGTTCTCCGTGTAACTCACCGGACGTCACCCAACTCTTCGCTGGTTCCTTCACATGGAAGGCGGTTTCAAGCGAAACGTTGTCCTTGGCAAGAAATGGAACGTGAGCAAGCAAAGGGGTGGGAGCGAAGATAACGGACGCGGCGAATAAAACCAATTGAGAGCGCCACGAGAGCTTTGCTGTCCGAGCTGCACCTCTTCTATGCAAGAAGGATTTCATGGCCTCGATCCATATTGTTAGGATTTCGAGCTCATTCATCTGTAAACCGTTGGATGAGGTTCCTCTCCTTGAATCAACGGGGAGTCTTCCTCCTTCCGCACGGCACGCACGATCCCTTTTAGCATACCCGAAAACACAAAGTGATGAATGGGATACAACGCATACCAATAGGCCAAACCGAGAAGTCCGACAGGATCGAAAATTGCCGTCTGGCGGATAAGGGACTCTCCATCTTTGTTGGTAACCTCGAATTCCAGCCAAGCGCGGCCTGGTAACTTCATCTCAGCCTGGAGTCGAAGTAAACGATTGGGCTCGAATGCCTCCACTCGCCAGAAATCCACAACATCTCCGACTCGTAAGTCCAGCGCGTCGCGACGACCGCGCCGCAGCCCCGCGCCTCCGACCAACAAGTCGAGAACGCCGCGGAGTCGCCAAAGCCAATTGCCATAGTACCAGCCGGTCTTGCCACCGATACGCTGGATGGGGGTAAAGGCCATCTCGGGCGGCACGTTCACCGTCGCTGTGCGCGAGTCGACGATTCGGGAGCCAAATCGAACACCGCCCCATCGCGGCTTCAGGCCGCTCGACGACAAAGCATCAGACCAGCGGGTTTCCGCAAAGCCCCGGTCTTCATTCAGAAGCGCCCTAGCCATCGCTTGAGGAAGTCCACGGGGACGAATCGCAAAAACTTCCAGGGCGGACGGATCTTCAACCACGGTGGGATTTCGCAAGCCCTCGACCAGTTTCCGCCCGATCCTCGCGTATACCGGCGTTACCAACCCCAACCACAGGCTCGACAAGTAGGGCGTCAGAACCGGAACGGGGATCATCACCCGAGTCAGCCCACGCTGCCGGGCGTACTCGCGCATGATATCGCCGTAGCAAACCCGATCGGGGCCGCCAATCTCGAAGACACGGCTGTCCCCATCCGTTAGATCCAAAGCGGAAATAAGGTAGTCGAGCACGTCTTCGATGGCCATCGGTTGTGCGGGGGTCGCCACCCATTTCGGGCAGACCATGATGGGAAGCCGCTCCACTAAGGCCCGAATCAACTCAAACGAGAGGCTCCCCGAGCCAATGATGATCGAAGCTCGGAACTCGATCACCTGCACACCTGACTCGCGCAGGACTTCGCCGGTCTCTTGCCGGCTGCGCAGATGTTTGGAAAGAGAATGCTTCGGATTGCCGAGAGCGCCCATGTAGATGATTCTGCGGACCCCGGCTTGTTTGGCGGCCGCCGCGAAATTGGCCGCTGCCTGCCGATCATCATGCTCGAAGCCCTGGGCGGAGCCCATCGAGTGGATCAGGTAGTACGCGGTATCGACGCCCTCGAAGGCCAAGGGAAGCGATTCAGGGTCGAGAACGTCACCAGCGACCAACTCTGTGGTGCCGGCGATCCGTGGGCGGAGGTGTTCCGGGTGCCGAGCCAGGCATCGCAATCGCAGACCTCGCCTCTCCAGCAACGGCAGCAGGCGACCGCCGATATAGCCGGTTGCGCCTGTCAGCAAGATTAGGGGGCCGTCATCCCGCATGTTTATGTTTCTGTTAACTGCTCATTTTTTATGTTTGGCAACTTGGCTTTCACGGCGAGGTCCGGCAATCATCGAGATGCCTATACCTGCCAACAGAACTGCTAATACAATGCCCAGAAC
>CAZRIL010000284.1:0-3167 GCA_964600115.1 uncultured Chthoniobacter sp.
CCCACATGTCCGGGTGCGCCAAGTGCCGGATCAAGCCGACATCATGACGCGCGATCGCCTGCAACATCTCGCCGATGTCCGGGGGAAAAATCGCCTGCCCGTGGACAAAGAAATCCGTCCAAGGAGCATCACCGGGTCTTCCGTTGGGCATGGGGATTAAGGGGTGGGACGTTCAAGGACAGCCGCCGGGCGCTGCGAAGTTCGTTCGTCTGATCTGTTAGGGCTGATCATTTGTCGAGTCGGAAATGAGTTCCATCGCACGACGATCCCGCTCAAGAAAATGCCCATACCACTCCTTGGTGGCCTTTATGTTGTCGGTATCCATGTATTGTTCCCACGCAGAGAACGGATGTGTTGGTGAAAGTGGGGTCGGTCGATGGCGAGAGAAATACTTCACGATGGCCCTCTTTGTGTTCTCCGCTTGCCGGCCGACAGGGGAGGAGTTCAGGAAAGGCGACGCGGTCAGTGCATCGACGTCGACGAGAGCGAATTTCAAGGCTCCGTCGGATACTGCCTGTGCTGTGGAGGTCTTTTCCATGCGTAGGTTCTCCGAGATTACAAGAAAGTCGGAGGCGTTCGCTAAAGCCTTCGTGGTCGCGCCGAGCCAGAACCCCAGCATTGCAGTGCATGCCATCAGCACGACTGCAGCGATGCATGAAAACATGATGACGATGTTCCGTTTCACCATTTGAAGCTACCGATCAAAGTCAGCCGCCCAGCGCTGCGAAGATGGCTGGTGCGGCTTGCTAGGCATTCTTGATGTGCCGCCTCATCGAGTGGCTAGCTCGATTTGCCTTCTGGCTTCGTCCCACTCCGGAACCGTTGCTCGCCCCTCTTTGAGAGCGAGATCGCGCTCATCCAGAATGTCTTTGTGCCATTGCGGCACTTCGACTTGCCCGGGCTCTGTTGCGATCTCGGCCCAGAGTGTCTCAAGCAACGCCACTTTCTCGGGAAAAGACATCTGCTTTATCTCAGACCGTGTGATCATGAGTTGAACATACTTTAGGCTTGGCGACGGGCAACACTGTTGCTCACCGCCCTCGCCGCCAAGTGCCGGATCAAGCCGACATCATGACGCGCCATCGCCTGCAGCGTCTCGCAGATGTCCGGGGGAAAGATCGTCTGCCCGTGGACGAAGAACTCTGTCCAAGGAGCCGCGCCAGCGCCCCTCGATCCCAGTTCCGGGCCATCGCTGGCCAGCTTGACGGCCAGGCCCCCCTCATGTCCCGGCCAATGTGCTCGTGAAGTGCGCTCAGCGGACAGTTGTTGACGGGCCTCCCTCGCGCCGGGGAATGATGCGCCAGTCGGCGAAAAGTCCAGAGTTGACGGACTTTCTGAAAATGTAAGACTTCATGGTATGGGTGCGACATCCAAGTCCGATTCTGTCTGGTTTACCACCAAAGGCCAGGTCGTCATCCCCGCGCGGCTGCGGCGGGAGTTTCACATCGAGAACGGGACGCGCGCCGTCGTGGTCTCCACGCCCGAGGGCATTTTGCTCAAGCCGGTGACGAAGCACGCAATTGCGCGGTTGCGCGGGATTCTGAAGCGCAAGCCCGGCGGCAAGCCGTTTGCGGAGGAGTGGGCTGAACACAAAGCGGAGGAGAAGGCTCTGGAGGAAGCCAAGCATGAGCGCGGCACGCGTGGTTCTGGATAGTTTCGCGCTCCTCGCTTTCCTTCGGGGTGAAGCGGGCGAGGACAAGGTCGCCGCCCTGCTCGAACGTGCTGGCCTCCGCGACGAGCCCGTCCACATGACCGAGGTGAACTATGCCGAGGTCAAATACATCGTCGTGCGCAAGGACGGCGCAGACCGATGGGCGGAAATCGCGGCCGAACTTCCCGCGTTGCCCATCGAGTTCCATCCGGTCACGCGCGCGCTCTCCGACCTCGCGGCCGATTTCAAGGCCCGCTACAAGCTGAGCCTCGCCGACGCCTTCACCGCCGCTCTGGCCAAGGAGCGCAAAGCGCAAATCGTCACCGGCGATCCGGAGTTCCGGGTGCTGGAGAAGGAAGTCAGGATTGGTTGGCTGGGCTGAGTCCGCAGCCTGGTCTCGGCACCCTTCCCGGAGAGTGAAGCTGCCGCGGCGGGAGCCAAATCGGTTCCAGAAAATCGGCAGCGACAACCGAGGCTTGGCGAGATGGCCTTGGGGAAATCGGGGAGAATCCGAGAAGATGCCCGAAGGAAGGCTTGCCGACTCATTGCCTCCGGCTGTCTCGCGGTCTCCGGGCGCCTACGACAGGGGCGAAATTTTCTGGGGTCTGCAAGGCCCCCGACCTGCGGGTCGAACGCCAAGCTCAGCTACCCCGATCAGGCGTCCAAGCTCTAGGTGAGGGGTAAAGAGAAGCCGGTCGGTCGTAAAAAGTCGGCCGGTCGCTTCTAGGGGTTAGCTGCAGCGCCTTGTTAGCCTCATTTCGTGTTAGGTCCGAACACCGTGCCATCCATCGTAACGAAATAGACTATACTCAATTGCTGCCCTTGCTTAACCCCGTTGCCGGTCTCCGCGAAAGAAACTTCAGAACTATCTTGAACGTATACAATCATATAAAGCCACCCGTTGGGTTCTGACTGCAGGTTCAGTGCAATCGTGTTAAGGTTAAATTTCCCTAGTTTATTGAAACTGCTGAGAAACTTGTCGTTGGCGAGTTCAAATGCCTTTTCAGTCGATAAAGGAATTGGCGAGCCCGGAACCCATGTCTCCGGTAGATCATTTGGTATCTTGGTAATGTAATCAGTGCCTTTGTATGAAAATGTGCGCTCGTTAAAGCTTTGGGCGGATGCTAATGAGCAAATGACACCGTAGAGGGCGAGGATCAGAATTCGCATAATTTTTGATAGGCTAACAAGTAGTTAGGCTAATTGTTTAAACCGCCCGGCTTGGGGTGATAAGCCAATGAATCGATGTGTGAAATCCATAAGTCATGCGCAAGCTTACCCATTTTCCCGCCGGCCGAAAGAGAAAGTTGGGGTTGGGTTGGAGAACTTTCCTCGGGAGATTGGCCTAACACTCCAGAATGGCGGAATAGGCCAATGAATCGTAGCGAGAGGGGTTTTTCTTGTTACGATGGCTCTGTTCGTCCGGATGGAGAGACGCGGGAGCCGACGGTGGTGAAGACTAGGACCCAGAAGCATTGGATGAGGACGGCGACGGGGATTTGGAGGGCGGCGGGCA
>CAZRIL010000285.1:0-3128 GCA_964600115.1 uncultured Chthoniobacter sp.
GGAGCGCGGGCATCCTGCCCGCCATCGTTCAGGTTCGCGGGCGGGACGCCCGCGCCCCGTTGGCAGCAAAGGGAAAAGCATAGCGGCTAGACCGCTGCGGCGATGGCGCGGCCCATTTCCCTGGTGCCGACCAGGGTCGTATCCGGGGTATGGATATCGCCTGTCCGCAAACCGGCGGCAATGACCTTGCGGACCGCCGCTTCGATGGCGGTGGCGGCATCATTTCGTCCGCAGGACAGGCGGAGGAGCATGGCGGCGGACAAAATCTGGGCGATCGGGTTGGCGATGCCCTTGCCGGCGATATCGGGAGCTGTTCCGCCGCTGGGTTCATACATCCCGAACCGGGTCGCCCCGCCGGTGGAATCTCCCAGGCTCGCGCTTGGCAGCATCCCGAGCGAGCCGGCAATCATCGCCATCTCGTCGCTCAGGATGTCCCCGAACAGATTCTCCGCGAGCACGACATCGAACGATTTGGGATTCTTAATGAGCTGCATGGCCGCGTTGTCGACATAGAGGTGGTTGAGCGCCACATCCGGATAGTCACGGCCGGTCTCCGTAACGACCCGGCGCCACAGGATCCCGTTTTGTAGGACATTCGCCTTGTCGATGGATGTCACGCGTCCGCGGCGGGACCTGGCGGCCTCAAAAGCCACATTGGCGATCCTGCGGATCTCGCTCTCCCAGTAGACCATCGTGTCCACCGCAAATTCCTCACCACCTTCTTTTTTCAGGTATTTGGGCTCCCCGAAGTAAAGCCCGCCGGTCAGCTCGCGAACGCACAACACATCGAATCCCCCCTCAACAATGCGCGGATGCAATGGGGAGGCGTGGGTGAGTTCCGGGAGACACACAGCCGGCCTCAGATTCGCGAACAGCCCGAAGTGCTTCCGGAGCGGGAGCAGCGCCGCGCGCTCCGGTTGCTCAACCGGGGGAAGGGATTCCCACTTGGGGCCACCGACAGAACCGAAAAGAATGGCGTCAGCCTCCTCGCAGGCCGCAAGCGTCTCCGGGGGGAGAGCCTTGCCCGCCTCATCGATCGCCGCACCGCCGACGAGTTGCTTGTCGAATGTGAGCGGAAGGGAAAATTTCTTCGAGACAACGTCGAGCACGTTCAGCGCCTCGACCATCACTTCGGGCCCGATCCCGTCCCCGGCAAGGACCGCGATGCGGAAGGTTTTTTCAGAATTCATCGCAACCATCTAAGCCGGAGCCCTTCGCCGAGGCAAGCATGATGGAGGGACATCGAGAAACACCGGACAGCACGGCTGCAGGTGGCAGAAAAATCCTCAAGAAAGGTCTTTACGGTCCCGCCGCCGCCGCAAACATTGGCAGGTTCAATGAGCGAGAAACAAAAGAGTGCGATCTCCCCGCAGCGGGTGGAGGATTTTCCGGAGTGGTATCAACAGGTCATCCGCGCTGCGGATCTGGCCGAAAACTCCGAGGTGCGCGGGTGCATGGTGATCAAGCCCTGGGGATACGCGCTCTGGGAAAGGATGCAGGCGGAGCTGGACCGGATGTTCAAGGAAACCGGCCACAAAAACGCGTATTTCCCGCTCTTCATTCCCTTGAGCTACCTCGAGAAGGAAGCCGCGCATGTCGAGGGATTCGCGAAGGAATGCGCGGTCGTCACCCACCACCGGCTCGAGATGAAAGATGGCAAGCTTGTCCCGGCCGGCGAGCTCACCGAACCGCTGGTCGTGCGCCCGACATCGGAGACGATCATCGGCGCCGCCTATGCCCGCTGGGTGAAGTCCTGGCGCGATCTGCCGATCCTCCTCAACCAGTGGGCCAACGTTGTCCGCTGGGAGATGCGGCCGCGGCTGTTTTTGCGGACCGCGGAATTTCTCTGGCAGGAGGGCCACACTGCTCACGAGACCCGTGAGGAAGCGGAGGTCGAGACGATGAAGATGCTGCGGGTCTACGAAAAATTCGCCCGCGACTTTCTCGCGCTCCCCGTGCTCACCGGCGAGAAAAGCGAGAGCGAGCGATTCCCGGGCGCGCTGCGCACGTATTGCATCGAGGCCATGGTCCAGGACCGGAAAGCCATCCAGGCGGGAACATCCCATTTTCTCGGGCAGAACTTTTCCAAGGCCGCAGGCATCCAGTTCCAGGGCCGCGACGGAAGCGTCCAGCATGCCTGGACGACAAGCTGGGGAGTGAGCACCCGCCTGATCGGGACGCTGATCATGGCGCATTCGGACGATGACGGACTCGTCATGCCGCCGCGAATCGCGCACACGCATGTGGTGATCATTCCCATCACGCCCAAAGAGGATTCCAAAGCCGCTGTGCTGGAGGCCGCTGAGAACCTTGCGCAAGCCATTCGCGCGACCACATTCCACGGAGACCGGGTTTCCGTCGAGGTGGACACCCGCGACCTGGGCGGCGGCGTCAAGAGCTGGGAGTATATCAAGAAGGGGGTCCCGCTGCGCATGGAGATCGGCCCCCGGGATCTGGCGCAGGGCACCGCCGCGGTCTCGCGCCGGGACCGGCCGCACAAAGACAAAGAGTTCCTGCCGGTTGCAGAAATCCCGTCCCGGGTCGCAGCGATCCTGGACGAAATCCAATCGTCGCTGCTCGCCCGCGCCACCTCATTCCGCGAGGAGCATTTCCGCCGATTGGACACCAAGGAGGAATTCTACGCGTTCTTCACGCCGGCAAATTCGGAAAAACCGGAGATTCACGGAGGGTTCGCACTCACACATTGGAACGGCAGTGCCGCAGTCGAGGAACAGGTGAAAAACGACCTGAAGGTGACCATCCGCTGCATTCCATTCGAGGATTCTCCTGAGGCGGGAATCTGTCCGTTCTCGGGTGAGCCCAGCAAACAGCGGGTCATCTGGGCCAAGTCGTATTGATGGGTTGCCCATGATGCTTGGAAGGATCCATCGTGCAGCCCTCGTCGTTCTGCTCGCTGGATCCGCGCAGCTCAGGGCGGAGCCCGAAACCTCGGTCTTCGGCTCAAGGCAGGCGAGCCAGGCTGCGCTCATCGGGATTCTTTATGATCTGAAGCAGACCCAGGAGCGCAAGCCCGTCCCGATGGACGTAAAGACCTATGGAAGCGTGGTCGATGAGTTCCTCTCAAAAGGCTGGGATGAGAGCGTGCTGAACAGGTATTTCCGCGCGGC
>CAZRIL010000286.1:0-3092 GCA_964600115.1 uncultured Chthoniobacter sp.
CTCCAAGCCGTTCAAGAGGGATGAGCTCGCCTCGAAACTTGCATGCTTGGCACATTGATAAGGGAGGCGAACCCACTGCCACCCGGAAGCGGCCACGCTCAGCCGGGTTCTGGACCAAAGGAATCCCGTCGGGTCTACCGACCTGTGCTATAGAGGCCGCTAACGGCAGGAATCAATGCACTCCCACTCTGCGCCTGCAAGATTCGCGAGCAAGCCTCAATCGTCCCTTTACTGACCTCAGGTCAGAATTCATCCAGCGCTCACCCTGCCAATTCACCGTAACGCGGGGTGAGCAAATCACGGTGAAGTGAGTATAACGTCGCGTTACCGGACTGGCCCTTGCCTTTTCACCGGGACTGGTCTGGTTTTTCCCAAACCCCCGTTTTCCTGTCCTCGATGGGGATATTTTTGATATATCATCCATGTCATGGCCTCCCCGATTATTGATTCCACCTTCTACCACATCGACGACCTCCCCCAGCTCTTCGTCGATGACGTCCTGATCGAGGCCTCCCAAGGTCTCACCCGCCGGTGGCACAAGCCACAGCGACATGGAAATGAACCGCTCATCCGTCGTGACCGCCCTTGGGAGCATGCGCTCTACTTCACGTATAGTAATTATAACGTCATCCGCGACCCGGCTGACGGCCGGATCAAGTGTTGGTATGAGGATCTGGGAGAGGTGACGGGCTTGGAACATCCTTGGAAAACCAAGCTCCTCTACGCCGAGAGCGATGACGGAATCACCTTCCGAAAGCCGGAAACCGGCATCCGCAGTCGCGAGGGCGAAATGACCAACATCGTCATGGGCTATCAGGATGGTATCGAGCCGACGAGGCGAAATCCCTGGGCTCAACTCGGCGTCCATTCCAACGGGATAATCCTGGATCCGCATCCGCCCACACCCGACGAACGCTTTCGCACCATTTTCTCGGAAGGTAGCCATAATGGTCGCAGTCTTAATCACAAGACGACCTGTGCGCATTCCGCCGATGGTCTCACATGGACGCGGTATCCCTGGCACCCGTCCATCGGCAGCACGGGCGGAAATCTCAACGACGTCTCCTGCCTGCATTACGATCACGAGGCACGGATGTTTGTGCAGAACACGCGGGACCACCGCATGTATGATGTGGGTTTCCCTCCGCGGACGCGGACGGTCGCTGGCTGGTTCGGGCCGGTCCATCCCGGACGCCCCGACCTTATGGGCCGGCGGCGGGTGATCCAAACCCGCAGCGCCGATTTCCGGCATTGGACGGAGCCGAGGTTGATCTCAGCGCCCGACGACGCCAGTGGCAGTGCGGTCTCTCTCGACAATCTCGACGTCGGCCACTATGGCATGCAGCAGTTCCGGGTCGGGCGCATGCACTTCGCCACACTCGGCATTCTGCGTTTCGTTGCCAACGAAATGGAAGTCCGTCTTCTTTACAGTCGCGACGGCCATTCGTTCACACCGGCTGATCGGGGCACCGCTTTCTTTGCGCCCCGCGGCCCTGGTCACTGGGATGCGCATATGGTATCGATGACCAGCCAGCCCATTGAAATCGGCGATGAATGGCTGTTCTACCATGGCGGGTCCCGTTCGCACCATGACTGGTGGTGCGGGCCGCCGGAAGGCATTGACCACCCCGACGCCACCGACGCCGTAACGGCTATGCGCGATGCTTACGCGCTGGGCGTGGCGCGTTTGCGCAAGGAGGGTTTCGCCTCGCTCGCGGGCAGCCGTGAGCGTGGCGCCTACGTGCTCACCAAGCCGTTCAAGTCAGGCGGAAATCGCCTGACAATTAACGCCCGCTGCCGGCCCGGAGGCTCGATCACGGTTGGAGTCCTCGACACCGATCGCAATCCGCTGGCGGGCCGGGACGACGAACAGTCCGTCGCTTTCACCGGGGACGCCACTGCGCACAACGTCACCTGGGGAGGGTCCTCCGAAATGGGGCAACCCGGACAATGGCGTCAACTGCTCTTTATGATCCGGGACGCGGAACTTTTTTCGTTTCGCTGTCTTGAAGCGTAACCCTTGGGATTCGACGCAATATCAAAGGGATCACTTCATTTTAACATTCGAATAGGGTATCTCCGTAAAAAATCCTCCAGTGGCTTCCGCATCACCCCGAGTGTCGAGCGTTTGAATTCCGGAAGCTCATCCAGAAAAAGAACGCCGTTGTGGGCGATGCTGACTTCGTCAGGAGTCGGGTTGGTCGAGCCACCCAGCAGGCCGATATCGCTTATCGTGTGGTGCGGGGAGCGGAAAGGTCGGATCGCGACAAACGAGTTCTTCTCGCTCAGAAGGCCGCATTTGCTGTGGATCTTCGTCGTCTCGACTGCCTCATCCAGCGTCATGGGAGGAATGATGGTCGGGATCCGTTTCGCCAGCATGCTTTTGCCCGAGCCGGGCGGCCGGATGAAGAGGCTGGTGGGAAGTTCATAACCAATTACAGAAAGCTTTGAAAAAGAGCCTGTTACTTTTGGAGAAAATTTACTGTCTCGCCAAGAGCCGTATGAAAAACCGCTGTTTTTGACATAAAAAGTCCTCCAACAACGTGGCAATGCCCGTGGGCAAATACCGCCTTCCCCGTCCGCTTGTCAAACCATTTTCCAGCAGCCGGGCACATGAGAAGGGGACCTCCATTTGCTATTTCCAAAAACCGTCCTAGTGTTGCCCCGCCTCCACCGACTCAAGGCACTCAACCCCTCGCGGTTTCCCGCGGCACCCCTCCCGGATTTTCCGATCAGCATTTATGACAAACACCACCACCCCGCTTCTGAACGCAGTCCAGGAAGCCAGTTCGAAATGGAAAGCAGCATTTAACTCCGGCGATGGCGCCGGTTGCGCGGCCCAGTATGAAGATCATGCCGTGATGCACGCCAGGCCGATCGGGACATTTACTGGCAGGGCAGAAATCGAGGCGTTTTGGAAAAAACTCATCGGCGATGGTTTTGCGGATGTCGAATACCTGGATCCCAGGATCGAGGCGGTGGACGAAACGACCGCCGTGCTGATCTCAGGCTGGAAGATGAACAAGGCTGGTGGCGTGATTCACAAGGAACTGTGGGTCTTGCAGGATGATGGAAGCGCCAAACTGCGCGAG
>CAZRIL010000287.1:0-3077 GCA_964600115.1 uncultured Chthoniobacter sp.
GCGTCCACATCTGTAAAATCGAATTTCTCGCGACCCTCGCCAACTCTCATTTTCTACCCCCCCGGAACGCCTGCCGCGGCGAGCGGTACGGGGCTTGGGGGCGCACAGCCCCTCCATCAAACCGATTCGCTCCACCCACTTAATCAGCGAAGCGCCAAAACAATTGACTTTGAAAAGCGAGAGGAGCTCCACCTCCTACGCGCAGCGGTTTTTTGGCGATGAAAATTGCTCAAAATCGATACGACACCTGCACGACCGACTTTCAGTGGCAGATTCTGCGCCCCATGCTTCCGGCAGCGCAGCGACGCGGGCGTCCGCATACTTGCTTGAGACGGGTGCTCGATGCCATGTTCTACGTGCTCAAAAGCGGCTGCCCGTGGCGTCTGCTCCCGTTGAACTTTCCTCCTTGGAAGACCGTTTATCACCACTTTGGATCGTGGGCACGTTCCGGCTTGCTCGAAACCATCAATGCGCCACAGCCCCGATCACGGCGTCTGACTCACAGCCTGCTCGCGCCACTCGCGCGGCGTCATGTTTTTATAGGCCCGAAAAAGACGGATGAAATAAGACGGCCGTCGAAACCCACAAGCCCATGCGATTTCCGAGACATTGTGTCGGGAGCGCTCCAAGAGGTCGCAGGCGGTCTGGATCCGCTCTTGAGCCAGCCAGACGTTGAGGGTCATCCCGCGAACCTTCAGGAAAAGGCGAGAGAGGTGGTCGGGCGAACAGGCGAGCGACTTTGCCACCGAGGACACGGTCAGGTCCGGTCGCGAAAGATTCATCCGGACCAATTTTTCCGCCTCGCCGACCAATCGCGGAAGCGGCTCGGACAACTTCCTCGATTCGGGATGCTCAAGAAGCGATCCGAGGGCCGCAAAAAAACTTTGCACCAATCCACGCACATAATCCGCCCGACGTCCGGGATGAACACTGGGGAGACCATTCACGTGCTCCAGAATTCGAAATCCCGCACCCGCATCCGCGATCACATACGAGTCGGCGGCCTCGATCATCCCGTCTTTCGGAGACCGGGCCCGGACGGCGAGACAGTCCGCTCCATTCTGCATGAAGACGACGATTCCGTAAGCCGAGTCGGTGTCGAAAGGCGTCTCTGCATGAGGAACCCCGGGCGGAATAAGACACAGATCACCTGCCTCGACACGGTAACGTCCCGAGGGACATTCAAACTCCGCCGCACCACCGGTTTGGAAGAAAAGCTCGGGAAACGGATGAAAAAACGCACCCGGGCGGCGTCGATGAAGTCCCTGCGCATCGGGCACAACGATTCGGCCCCGCCGGCTGCCCAGCCGCTTCTCCACCTGCCGGATCACCCGCAGGAGATCCCCGTTTGCCTCGAAGTTCATGTGTCGGATTTGTGCTTTAAACGCTGGATTCGTGCAACTCTGGAAGATTGCGAATCACCGAAGAATGTGTGATTTCATCGAGCGTTGCGAATGCAACAACCTGTATTCTCCTCTATAACCCACTCATCGGATTTGTCTTATGTCTTCTCCCACAAACGTCCTCGTCTGGGGCGAGTATCGCCACGAGAAAAAGAACCCAAAAGTCGCCACCCTTTATCCTGATGGCATGCATGAAACCATCGCGGCCGCACTGCGCCAGCATGACGACCTTTCCGTCGAAACCGCCTGGCTCGACCAACCGGAGCACGGATTAACGGACGAGCGCCTGAACGCAACCGATGTTCTCATTTGGTGGGGCCACATGGCCCACGCCGACGTCGACGACAATGTCGTCGCGCGTGTCCGCCGACGAGTCTTGGAGGGCATGGGCCTTATCGCCCTGCATTCCGCCCACTATTCCAAGATCTTCAAGGCGCTCATGGGAACCACGTGCTCTTTGAAATGGCGAGAATCCACCGACAAAGAACGTCTCTGGAACCTCCTGCCATCCCATCCGATCACTCAGGGAATCGGCGATTACTTTGAGATTCCCGCAGAAGAAATGTATGGCGAGCCATTTGGTATTCCGACTCCGGATGAACTGCTTTTTGTCTCGTGGTTTACCGGTGGAGAAGTCTTTCGCAGCGGCGCAACCTGGCAGCGCGGGAACGGAAAAGTTTTTTACTTCCGGCCCGGCCATGAAACCTACCCGACTTATCATCAACCGGAAGTCCAGAGAGTCATTTTGAACGCCGTCCGCTGGGCCAACCCGACGGTGTGCATTCCGGACGATTGCCCGAATTCTCCTGCCCTTGAGCCTCTGCCAGCCGACCCCGAGGAGGGGGAGCGACCCACCATCGGATTTCGATAACATTCATTCCCTATGCCAAAGTCCAAAACTTTCCGGCTCCGTATTGCCATTATCGGAACAGGGGGCATGGCGAACGTCCACGCCGAGCGTTTCAAAAGCATCTCCGGTTGTCGTGTCGTCGCCGGGTGCGATGTCGACCTGTCACGCGCGAAAGCGTTTTGCCAGAAACATGAGATCCCCAAAGCCTATGGATCGATCGACGCCCTGATCGCCGACAACGCGTTTGATGCGGTGTCGATCGTCACGCCCGACGCTTTCCACAGCCCGGTATCCCTTGCCTGCTTGAAAGCCGGCAAGCATATCCTGTGTGAGAAGCCCCTCGCCCTCGACTATGCGGAGGCCAAAAAGATGCTCGCCGCGGCGAAACGGGCCGGAGTGATCCACATGGTGAATTTTTCCTATCGCGATTGGCCGTGTATCCAAGCCGCCGCCACGTTGGTGCGGCGCAGGGCTCTTGGTGAGATCCGGCACGTTGAAGCCAGCTATCTTCAGGCGTGGCTGGCTTCGAAAGTCTGGGGCGACTGGCGAACAACGCCGGCCTGGCTTTGGCGTCTTTCAACCGGGCATGGAAGCAAGGGCGTGCTCGGCGATGTCGGAGTTCATATTCTCGACTATGCCACCTATCCGGTCGGACCAATCCGGGAACTCAGCTGCCGACTCAAGGCGTTTGACAAAGCACCTAATATTACTACGTTAAGTGAACGTCAGGGAGGCTTTCGCTCAAATCTGGTTCTGCAAAATGGGCAGGAGCCGGTGGATTGAATCAATAACGGCCGGATCTTGCGGAGCACCTCTTCCCACGT
>CAZRIL010000288.1:0-3054 GCA_964600115.1 uncultured Chthoniobacter sp.
TCACCTTATCAACGCAGATGCACGGACGATAAGACTGCTTCCCCGTTCGTAGTTCCGCCTTCAGGCTGCGGATGGTGGTGGCCGGAGGGGCTGCTTCCCGAGCCTGATCAATTTGCCGATTTTGCAGCCGACATCGATCTCCCTGAGCAACCCTCGACGGCTTGGATGGCCGTCACCTGCGGGAGTTGGTATTCGCTCTGGGTGAACGGCGTCCTGATCAGCCACGGTCCTCCGCGCGAGGTTCCCCCGTGGCAATACTACGACAGCGTGGACCTCACAGCCGCGCTGCAGGCCGGAATGAACCGAATCCGGATCCGCGCCTATCACCTCGGTGTTGATACCCAGTTCCATGCGGCCTGCCTGGCGGGGTTGATGGTGGCGGGCGAAGTGGCGGGCACAGGATGGCGAATCGATCCCGGCAACCGCAAATTCTGGCGTGCGGCAAAATCTCCCGCATTTCTGCGCGGTGCTCCGCGGCTGCTCGGATGCCTTGGTTTCGGCGAACATGCCGACCTCACGGAAGACACTGATGAATGGCTGCATCGCCCTGTCGATCCGTCATGGAGAGAACCTGCGGCTGTCGCACATCATCCGTTGCCCGGACGCGAAAATCTCATCCCGAGCGACCTTCCAGCATTCTCCGGCCAAGTCCGGGCAGCGGTCTTCGCCGACGAAACTTCGGACTGGCAGGTGTGGGATTTCGGGGGCGAGGTCTTCGGGTTTTTGGAATTGCAGATCGAGGCGGACCAACCCGCGACCTGCACGCTCCTCCATGGGGAGAGTCTCACGGAAACCGGGCTGCCTGACCATAAGTTCTGCGGCGGCGACTTTCGCGAGATCCTCGAACTCCCAATTGGCGTCCGGTGCTGGAAATCCTTTGAAAAGCGGGCACTCCGCTACATTGCGCTGCCCGCTAAATTCCACGTCCGCAGGCTGGCGATACGCGAATCCCACTGGCCGCTCACTGAGACATGGCGCGACCTCCCGGGTGTGTCGGAAATGCCGGCGCGTGACATGTCCATCGTTGCAGCCGCCGCGCGAACGGTCGTGCTGTGCTGCGACGACCTGCTCAACGACTGTCCGCGCCGCGAACGCAGCCAGTATGCCGATCCCGGGGATTACATGGGGGCGATGCCGCTTCTTTTCGGAACATGGGAACCGATCCGTCGCTGGCTCCGTCAATACCTGCGGGGGGCGGGTCCGGATGGTGTGCTGCGAATGTGCTATCCGAGCCCTTCGGGAAAATCTGTCATTCCGGATTTTAGTATCGGGTTCGCTTCGAATCTTGTCCGCTATCTCGCCGGCACCGGAGACCTCGACACCGTGCGCGCATGCTTTCCGTCGGCCATGGCGGGGCTGATCGCATTCGAACGACAAGCGGATGCTAATGGCCTGTTGGCCGATGTGCCGGGATGGATCTTCCTGTGCAATTCGTTTGAGTTGGCGAAGCATCCGCGCTCCGCCGCACTGAACGCGATATGGTCGGATGGGTGGCGGGCGCTTGGTGAGTTGGCACACGCGCTCGGGGACCCCAGGGCAGAAAACTTCATGGCCAAAGCCGGCAGATTGCGCTCGGCTTGGCGGGACACGTTTTTGCGCGACGGCCGGATTCTCGATTGCGACATCAGTTTGGATCACGAGCGCCGATCCTGGTGGAACTATCATTTCGAGGCGGACCGCAACTCCTTCTCAACTACGCGAAAAGAGCCCGATTCCTTTGTCATCAAGTTCCCTGTGACGGGATCCGCACGGAATCTCGCGATCGCCGCCGCCGGTCGCGTGCGCGTCTGGTGCGATGGATCTCTACTTCTCGATGAAACGAACCTGCATCCATGGACACACCCGCATCCATTCGAACCGTGGGAATGCGACCTGCCCGTGCACGTCGGCGAGATACTGATTGAGGTCGGCTACAATTCCATTGATTGGGAGGTCTATTTCGCCCTGGATACCGGGGAGCCCGGTCCGGCCATGGTCGGGGAGGTGGCGGGTGGCTTCCGGGATGATCCCTCATCGCTCACGCATATGGCAATCCTCCCCGCAGAATTCCGTCCCTGGTCCACTCCGCGCCACAATCAAATTACCGCCGGTTATTGCGCTGGCATGTTGGAACCGGACGAGGCAGCAGGTGTCCTGCGGCAATGCCTCCGCGAAGAATACCATGTGCCGTGGCTCAAGCGAACGACTCCGATCATCTGTACGGCCACTAATGACCGCGACCTGATCGCCAATCGCGCCGTGCTATGTAACACGCCGCATTCGCTTTCCAATTTTTGCCGCGAGCTTTCGACCCGCGGCATGCGAAACGAAGCAAAGGAACTCTGTCGGAAGCTCTTCGGCGCGATGCTCGATGCGGGGGCCTCAACCTTGTGGGAGGAGTTCGCCCCGCGATCCAGCCTCTGCCATGCGTGGGGTGCCTTTTGCGTCGAATACCTTCTGCCAGAATCGCCAATGCTCCTATCGAAACGGAATTCCCTCCAACGTTCCTGATTTTGAACCAAATCCCCCTGGGATCTCTCAGCGATGAAAGGCAAACGGATCGCGGGTTTCCCCGCACCAATCGGCCATCAGCTTGCGGTGCCGCTTCAGGATTTTCTGGTGCGCCGGATCGACTGCAAGGTTCGTTGTTTCACCGGGGTCTTGCTGCAAATCAAATAGTTGTTCCGACCGATCGCCGGGTGCATGGGCGCAATACTTGTAGCGCTTTGTGCGGACCATTCGCCCCTGGATCTCGGGGCGGTCCTTGTCGGCAGCGAGTTCGCACACCACGAACCGGCCATCTGTTTCTTCAGTCCCATCCAATGCCGGGCGAAGGGAAATGCCCGGAAGTTCGGGCGGTTTGGCACCGGCATAATCACAGATCGTCGGCATCAGGTCCAAGCCCGAGGCGAGGGCGGTGGAGACTCCCGGATTGATGTGACCGGGATATGACAAAACAAGCGGCACGGCGGCGGATTCCTCGTAGAGCGAAAGTTTGGTGGCCCAGCGGTGTGCAGCGATGCCTTCACCGTTGTCGTATGTGATAATGACGAGCGTGTTTTCCTCCCATCCGCC
>CAZRIL010000289.1:0-3052 GCA_964600115.1 uncultured Chthoniobacter sp.
TGCCACTGCATCAAGCCAGGTGACATCGGTGACTGGTTCGTCCGGCTGGTGAGAGACATCGCCAATCCGCATCGAGCCCATCGATCCATCGCCTTGGAAGGTGTATCCGAGATCTCCGAGGTCTCGGCCGTATTGGTTGGTGACCGCGATGCGGCGGACTTTCTCCCATTGCCCAAAGGTGACCTCCGTTTTGCCGAGCAAAAGCTTGGGGTCGCCCACTTCCACCGTGGGAAGAACTGCGGAAGGGAGATTCCCATTTCCGACAACAGCATCGCAGCGGAATGCATACCATTTGACAGCGATCGGCTGGTTCGGGCTGAGCCCGCCAGGCACGGCCTTGACAGCTGTGCTCAGCTCACGGGTGACAAGGAATCCCACGGCCGTAACGTCTTTGAAAACGTGAGGCTGAAAGCTGGCTTTGTTGTGATCGAAAGAAATGCCGTAGGGCTCTTTCGGCTCCCACAGCGCCCATTTCGAGTCTGTGGGCCTCAAAACCTGAGTGCGGTGGACAATCGGGTTCTCTTTGTCCTCGCTCGTGAACATTTTGTAGACGTCACCAAACGTCTTTTCAGAAACGTAAAACTTGCCGGAGTCCTGGACAACCCAGCGGCCAGCATGAACCCCTCCCCAATAGCGAGAGATGTGCACAGCGATGCGGCTGTCCGCGTTGAAGCTCACAGGGTTATTGTCACCGCTGTTCTGGAAGTCCTGCTTCTTCCAGGCCCAGAAGGCATAGGCCTCGATTTCCTCCCCGGGTTTGAACGCCCCGCCGTTGAGCGCCATGAAATTGAAGTCGTCGCGAAATTCGTGGTTGGCATTGAGGTGGCCCTCGCTGAGTCCCCGCTCCGTGTTGTTGATCGTCAGCGTGATCAGACCTCCGTAGAGGCGGGCGTTTTTCTGGGCGGTGTCGTAGCGCAATCCGGGCGGGTTGAGCGGGCTCTCCATGCTGAACGGCCACGAGGAGACGAACGTTGAGCCCGCCTTGTGGCGCTCGCTGCCGCCCATGCTGGCATCGTATGGGAGCTTCTGTGCGGCATTTTTTCCGCGATACATGATGTCTCCGCTGCCCATGTCGGCACCATAATCCACGATACGAACATTCCGGACCGCATTCGAACTGCTGGTTTCCGCATGACAGGCGATGGCCACGAAGAGAGCGCAGGCAAAAAGGGATTTCACGGATAAAACCTACTAGAACGGTCGGAAAGAAACGATGCTGGAAAGCGTAGCTCCTTTATCGTTTTGCGCCACTCCCCGAACGAAAAACTGGATACTTTCGCCCTATTGCGCCAGGGGATTTTGCCTTCTCCAAACGCGGAGGGCCTCGGCGAACCGGTCCTGAACCGCGGATGTTTCCGGGTTTCGCAATAGATTCTCCATTTCGAAAGGATCCCTCTCCAGCGAAAAAAGTTGTTTGGGTTCGTCGGCGCGGAGGTCGGAGACGAGTTTCCATGCGCCTTCGCGCACCATCGCCCAGCCCGATTGGTCCTCGGAGAAAACCCGCTCCGAAGTCCCGAATTTCCGCCCAAAAATGGCATCGGCCATGGAATGTCCGGCAAGGCCGGGAGGAATCGAAAATCCGCACAGCTCCGTAAATGTTGGGAAGAAATCCACTGTTCCGATCGGGTTTTCGCACACTGCACCCTTCGCAATGCCTGGACCGGCTGCAAGGAATGGAATCCGGACCGACTCCTCGTAGGGCACGCATTTGTTGGTCAATCCATGGCTGCCCTGCATATCGCCATGGTCGGAACTAAAGATGACGATGGTGTTCTCTGCGATGCCGAGCTTTTCAAGTTCAGTCAGCAGGTGCCCGACCCCAGCATCTACCTGGGAGACCGCCGCGTGATAGTGGCGAAGGTATTCCTGCATGTCGCCGCCGTAAGCCTTGAACGTGGGGTCTTCTGCTTTCGGGGGCGAGGGAGGGCTGTAGGTGGGGGTGTAAGGGTCGGTGCCCGTATCCGTATTTGGCCGAACGTTCATCTGACGGCTTCGGAACGGCGCGAGAAATTCTTCTGAGGGCTGACACGGATAATGTGGAGCCTGCTCAGAGACGCAGAGAAGAAATGGCCTGCCATCCTTCGCGGCGGCCTGCAGACGCTCGATAGCGAGATCGAAGGTCGCGTCGGTGCGGTGGCGGCCCGGAAATGCGAGCGGTTGGTTGTGTTCGTCGAAAAAGCGGACATCCTCGCGGAATTCGTTGTAGCATTGGAACCCGGCGAACGCCTCAAATCCTCCGCGAAGGTCCTCCGGCACCGGCACGTTCCCGGTTCCACCGATATGCCATTTTCCCACATAGGAGGTGAGATATCCGGCGCTGTGAAAGGCGTCGGCCATTGTCAGAATTCCGGCGGGGATCCGCGCATCGTTGGCAAGGGTCCCGAGATTTCCTGCATATCGTCCCGTCCACATGGTGATCCGGGCGGGAGTGCAGACCGGGGCGCAGGAAAATGCGTTTTGCATGACCGTTCCCCTTGCGGCCAATGCATCCAGGTGGGGAGTGCGGGCGTCGGGATTCCCATTGCACCCAATCGAGAATCCGTTCAGCTGGTCGGCGAAAATGTAGAGCAGGTTGGGACTCATTGGAAAAGGCGCACGCTTTTGTCGAGCGCAGGAGATCATAGCCGCGTGTGGAGGAAAAGGCACCGCATGAATGCAGGCGCGCTCACCAAGTGCCGAGGCTTGGCGAGAACGAAGCCGCCCAGGCGTTCCAGTCGGCTTTCAACTCGGCGACCTTGGCGGGATTGGCGGAGGAAACGTCAGTGGTTTCCACGACATCGCTTCCGAGGTTAAAGAGCGATGTCACACCGGTCACCTCATCGTAGAACAACTTCCAGTGTTCCTTTACCACTGCACGGGATAGTTTTCCGGTCTTCGTGTAGCGGAAGCAGAGCGGGTCGGAATTGGTGGCTCCCTGAGTGGTGAATTGCGCCTTGCGGTCGGCTCCTTCGACCGCCGCCGAAGCGGTGAGCCCGGCGACTGAAAGCGTGGTGGGCAGCAGGTCCCAAGCAGCGAAGTTTGCGCCGCATCGGAGACCCCTTGGGATCACACC
>CAZRIL010000290.1:0-3020 GCA_964600115.1 uncultured Chthoniobacter sp.
GGACGCTTGCAAAAATCCAGGAGACCTACGGCTACAGCCGCTACGGGGGCGGATGCCACATCGTGCCGAACCACGCGCTCATCCACCTTGCACTTCGCCACAGCGGAGGCAATTTCCACGAGGCGCAGATGATCGTCAACACGGCAGGATACGACACCGATTGCAACGCGGGAAATGTCGGCTGCATCCTCGGCGTGGCCGGCGGGCTGGATGGACTGGATGGCGGGCCGGACTGGCGAGGGCCGGTCGCAGATCGGATGCTGCTGCCCACGGCAGAAGGGGGCGCGACAATCACCGACGCACTCAGAGAATCCTTCTGCATCACCAATGCCGCCAGGAGGCTTCGCGGCATCGAACCCGTTTCGCCGAAGCAAGGCGCACGGTTCCATTTCTCCCTCCCCGGCAGCGTCCAAGGGTTCCTCCCTGAAAATCCCGAAGCCCTGAGACTGGAAAATCCCGACGGCGCACTCGCATGCCGGGTCCTCGATCCCAGCGGGATCCTCCGCGCATTCACCGCGACGTTCACCCCAAAAGAAAATTTCTCCGCAGGGAGCTACGCGATGTCCGCTTGCCCGACCCTGCACCCGGGCCAAACCGTGGAAGCGCGGTGGATTTCTCCTGCCACCAATCCCGGCCCGATCGAAGTCCGGATGATGCTCAAAACCTACGACCAGAACCTCGTGCTTCAATCCGTCAATGGCCCCAAAATCGCGCTGCTTCCGGGGTTGATGGGAAACATCTCCTGGACCATCCCCGGCACGGATGGGTTTCCCATCGCTGAAATCGGATTTGAGATTTTTCCGGGAGGGCGTGGTATGCTGCTGCTCGACTCTCTCGGATGGAGAGGCGCGCCCACGACGTCGCTCATGCCATCGAAATCCGGGAATATCTGGACGCATGCATGGGTGCGGACGATGGAAGGTTGCGCGGCCTACGACAACAACACGACGATCACCCTGCACCACTCGCGCCCTGGAGGGCTTCTGCTCCAAGGCTCGCGCGAGTGGTGCGACTACGCGTTTCGCGCGCGGGTGGAAATCCGCCTTGCGGAATCCTTCGGTCTGGTGCTCCGTTCGCAGGGGCTCCGGCGGCACTACTCCCTGCGGATCGATCCCGGCGGCCGAGCCCGGATTGTCAAAGCCTGCGATGGCGAGGAGACTCTTGCCGAGACCGCCTGCCCGTGGATGCTCGGGCCGCCGCGCGACTTTCAGATTTCAGCGAAAGGAGATTTGATCCGCGCCAGCGTGGACGGTGATTTTCTTCTCGAAGCGCGCGACCCGTCACTCGCGGGCGGCGCGGCCGGATTCCTTCTCGACCAAGGGGGTGTCATCGTCCATTCCGCCGCCGTTGAGGCGCTGCCATGAGCAGCATCCTGAATCCCGGGCGTCTACTGTTGGCCCGGCGGCCAAGCCTTTCCCGCGAATGGCATGTTCTCGGGATGGTCGAACTGCCAAAAGTCTGCATCCCTATTCTCAGCGTCGGGAATTGGCCTCAAGCAATTGACACGAATCATCGAGGCCTCCGGGACGACAGCGCCGCAGCCACTGCTGGCGGTGGGTCGCGACCAGCGGGGCGAATTGCTGCTCCAGCACGGAGCGGGCAGCGGGATCGTCCGGTCCGCGGCGCAGCACGGCACGTTCGGCCGCCCACGCGGAGAGGTCCACGGCCAGACGGCATTCGTCGGCCCACGGTCCCCCGGGCACTCGCTGCGCGAGCTCATGCAAGCGCGACTGGATGCTGCGCCACACAGCGATATTGTCCAGTTGATTTGGCTCGGTCCACGGCGTACGAAAATCGTGAACCAATGCATTAACGTTGCGGAGCTGGCGGGAAAAAGGTTCGTCGGCATCACCCAGTTCGGCCAACCAACCCCCGACCGCAGAATCCCCAAACGCAAACAGGCCGTCAGCTCCGTTGTTAAATGCGGAACCGCCCGACCAAGCCGCCTGCAAGCCGTCGGCAAGGCCCATCAGGGTCAAGGGCCACGGTTGGTGGTGACCGCCATCACCCCACGCGGTAAGTAAGAACCCATCAGCCGTCCCGGCTTCGGCGGCTGCCTTGGCCAGATTGCCTCGACGATACCATGTCCGTCCGGTCGTCGAGTTCCAGCACCCGGTACCGGGGCAAACCCACACGCTGCGACCTGCAGCACGGTGGGCGGCGGCACGAGTGGCAAAATCCTCATCGTGCTCGTAGCCCCAGACCAGGGCAATCAAATCATTTGGCAGACCGTTGTCTTCATTGGGATGCGGGTCGCACCAGTACATCGGAGTGCGGCCCAGTTCGCGCACCTGCCGGGCGACGCGGGACACCCATCGGGAGAACATGTGCCCGCGGCCTTCGTTTTCGCAAGCTGCTTTCGAGCGCCCCAGGCCCAGATCCCACGGCTCGTCGCAGCCGATATTGACGAATTCGCCGGACACAGCCGAGATCTGTTGCCCGAGCAGATCCCGAACCAGCGCGAAGGCCCCCTCATCGATTGGACAAAGGGTGCTGGGCTGCACCAGTTGACGCCCCCAGGGAAGGTCGATCATTGTCGGCCGAGAAAGCTCGGCCAATGGTGCGTAACGAGGATGCCTCAACCAGCGTTCGAGATGCCCGAGACAGTTCTGATTCGCATCAATCGTAACCCCATGTTCCTGCGCGAAGCGGTTGAGTTCCCTCAGCTCGGCCAAGGACAGTGGCGAGGCACCGTCCCAGACAACTTCGTGCCCCTCGTAGGCCAGGGCATGCTCGATATACAGTTGCAGGCGATTCCCCTTCAGTCGGGCAATCAGCACGACAAGCTCCCGCAGGGTTGCCAGTGTCGGCACCCGGTCGCGGCTGATGTCGAGCATAAACCCTCGATAGGCGAACGCCGGGGAATCCTCAATCGCCAAGCAGGGCAGAGTCGCCGGGTGCTGAGCACGTATCTGGGCCAGCGTCCCATCCGCCCATCGCAGGCCGGTGGCGGTGCGTGCGGTCAGTGCGACCGCCCCAGCGCGGATCTCCAATCGGTAGGCTTCCTCGCCATCCAGGCT
>CAZRIL010000291.1:0-3011 GCA_964600115.1 uncultured Chthoniobacter sp.
TTGCCTGATTTTTGTCCTCCCCTCGGAACGACACAACCACGGCGACGGAGCCCCGCCGGATTCTAGAGCTCCTTGGAGAATTTGAAGAAAATGACGATCTTGATTAATGAACTGCCCGGCTCTGTACGGGATGAGATGGAGGAATTGGTCGACGAACTCTCGTCCGGCGAAAGGATTCCCACCAATCGACTAACGGCCTACCTCGGGCATCGAAGCGCTTCTGTGCGGAAGTTCGCTATCGAACTGCTGGAGTTTCAGAATGATCCCGTGGCGCTGCGAGACCTGCTGAAGTTGGCGGGAGACTCGGACATCGAGGTCAGCCTGACGCTCGGGGAGGTTTTAAGCTCTTTCCGGCATCCGGACGCTGACCGCTACCTGATTGAGGGGTTGAAAAGTGTCGATACCGAGATTCGCCTGGCGGCGGTGTCGGCTCTCCGGGACCGCCGGCACTTACCCGCTGCGCCCGATCTGGTGGTGGCGCTGGGCGATGAAGAGCCCGAGGTGAGGAGGGAAGCGGTGACGGCGCTAGGACACTTGCGGGACCACCGTCTTGTACCTGCCATCCGGTCAGCTCTTTCGGATGGCAGCGCCTCCGTGCGCCGGGCAGCCATCGCGGCGCTCTCGTTGGGTTCCGAGCCTCCCCCAACGACCGATCTTCGCCAGACGGCGAATGATCCTGACTGGCTGGTCCGCCGCGAAACCGCCAGCATTCTAGGCCGCTTCCCCACCGGAGTCTCCGAGCATTTGCTGATAGGACTTCTGCAGGATGCTGTGTGGCAAGTCGTGCGCGAGGCTCTCTTGAGTCTCGAGAAAATCTCATCCGGCGGATTCGAAGCCGCCGTCTACCTCAGTCGTCACCGGGTTCCGGAAATACGGATCGCAGCAGCCGAAGCCTTGGGAAACGCCGCAAAATCGGAATCCTTTGAGCATCTGACACGGCTCTCGGAGGATCCCGAAATCGGCGTGAGGTCCGCTGCGAAGCGTGCTTTGCGCGGGATCTCCAACGACCGCCGCACCACAGTGCGCTCCTGAAAAATGCCTCAACTCATCAGCAACTGGGCCGCCCGGACTCTGTCGGATCTGGCGCTTCCCATTCTTTCGGATTCAGCCGGATTGAGATTCCTTCACCTGGCAACTGCAGCAAGAGAGCATGCCACCCTGCTACCAGCAGCTGAGGTTTATGAGCACGCGCGCACAGGAACACCGGTCATTGACGTGCGGGAGTGGAGCGAGTTTGCGAGGAGCCATATTCCGAGCGCAATCAACATCCCACGTGGTGTCCTTGAACTCCGGATTGAAAAACTCTTCCCGGATGCGGACGCCCCTCTCATTCTCTATTGCAATTCCGGCAATCGATCCGCCCTTGCCGCATCAAACCTCGCAGCGATGGGATACGAGAGGATCAAGGTCCTTGAGAGGGGATTACAGGGTTGGATCCGTTCGCAATTCTCAGTACGTTCCAGGCGCTGGTCGTTCGATGAGTGAGATTCCTCAAAAGTAACGCTATCGTTCAGCCCGCCAATCGCGCGAGCAACGCGCGGTTGAGTCGGATGCCCGCGAAAAAGTTCTCCAGCGGGAAATTCTCGTCGGGCGAATGCACGCGGCAATCCGGCGATGCGAGCGCCACAAGCAGCGAATCCCGACCGAGGATTTTGCGGAAATCCGTCAGGATCGGAATCGATCCCCCCTCGCGCAGAAGCGCCGGCTTGCGACCGAAAACCTCCTCGAGCGCCGCCCGTGCCGCGAGGCCATCGGGGGAATTCGGATCGATCATATAAGGCTCGCCGCCATGTCCGCGTTGGATGTCGAGGGAAACGCCCGGCGGGCAGTGCTTGCGGAAATGCGCCTCCGCAAGGTCCAGAATCCGGTCCGGTGTTTGATCGGGCACCAGACGGAAGGTCACTTTAAAAAACGCCTCGGCCGGAAGAACGGTCTTGGATCCCTCACCCTGATAGCCACTTCCCATCCCATTAATCTCCGCCGTCGGCCGCGCCCCGATGCGCTCGAGCGCCGTGTAGCCCGGCTCGCCCGTGAGCACGGCGACCCCGGCCTGCTCGGCGATATCGGCATCGTTCACCGGGGCCTCAGCCGCTGCCTCACGTTCCCAGGGCTCGAGATCCCGGACAGCCTCGTAGAATCCCTCGATCAATACGCGGCCGTCCGCGTCGTGAAGAGAGGCGATCAGCCTTGCAGCGGCCGTCGCCGGATTTGCCACGGCCCCGCCATAGACGCCCGAATGCAAATCATGCGAAGGTCCTTTCACCGTGACCTCCATCGCCGCAATGCCGCGAAGCGCGTAGCTGAGCGTGGGATACCCGTCGCAGGCCATTCCGGTATCCGAGATCGCGATCACATCGCAGGCGAGTTCCGCTTTGTGCCCCTCAAGAAAGGCTGCCAGATGGTCGCTGCCGACCTCCTCCTCTCCCTCGATCAGGAAAACCACGTTCACCGCAAGCGGCCCGTCCCTCAGGGCCTCCTCAACTCCGAGGATGTGCGCAAAAATCTGCCCTTTGTTATCCGTCGATCCCCGCGCGTAGATCCGGCCGTCGCGGATGTCCGGCTCAAACGCCGGCGTCGTCCACAACTCGAAGGGCTCGGCCGGCTGCACATCGTAATGCCCATAAATCAGCACCGTCCGCTTCGACGGATCGTGCGGCGTGCGCGCAAGAACGACCGGATGTCCAGGAGTCGGCTCCAGACGGGCTTCCAGTCCGATCCTGCGCAGCTTTGCCACAAGCCACTCCGCACAGGCCTTCATATCCGGCTGATGCTGGCGTTGAGCGGAGACACTGGGAAACCGTAGAAACTCAAGGAGTTCAAGAACACGGGGATCAGTCATGAAGAAACGCTATATGTTGTGGTCGTAAAAAAATATCCGCACTTTATATGGTGCATTTGACTTGCCTCGACCGTGCCGGACTTTAGGATCTCGCAAAATTCACGTTACGACAAGGCTCCATGTATCTGCAATCTCTGGAAATCATCGGCTTCAAATCGTTCGCGCCGAAGAC
>CAZRIL010000292.1:0-2977 GCA_964600115.1 uncultured Chthoniobacter sp.
AGCAAGCCCTCCAGCTTCTCCGAAAGCGCAAGGTCGGCCATGAGTTTCACCGCCCATTCCCGGCTCCCACCTCCGATATAGGCGATTTTTATGCGTCTCTTATCTGACCTGGCCGTGCGGGAGTTGTTTTTTAGATCAGAGTGCACGTGCACATTTGCTGGTGGGCTTTCGAGTATTGCGGTCATGAGATTTTAGGTGGATCTAAGCCGTGCTCCGCAGGAGTCGCGGACAACAAGGGTAGTAGGGATGGAGCGCTGGACAGTCTTGGCAGGCAGCCGTCTAGCGATGCGGTCGAGAAGAAGCGAAACTGCCTCCTCTGCCAATTTTTCATCCGGCTGGTGCACGGTGGTGAGGGGGACCCTGGCAAAACGCGCAGGCTCCTTGTCGTCATAGCCGCACAGGGCGATCTCCTCCGGTATCCTGACCCCTGCAAGATCGGCTGCGCGGAGAGCCCCGATGGCACTTTCATCCGAAAGGCATAGTGCAGCTGAGGGACGTTCGCGGCGAGAAAGAAGCATGGTCATGGCCCAGAATCCGGATTGGTAGTCGGAGACATCCCAGAGCTTGATTTCGCCAGCTTCGTCCTGGTTGAAAGGCGATCCATCGGGGCTGGCATGAATAATCCAGTCTTCGTTCACGGGTAGCTTGGCGGCTTTCATGGCGTCGCGGAAGCCCTGCTCCCGGTTGACGGAGAATTGAGATCGGGATGCGTTGATCATGAGCCCGATTTTCTTATGGCCCAACTTGATGAAATGGTTTGTCAGATCGCGGTAGGCCTTACGGGTATCGATGTAGACGCAGTCGACATCCAGTCCGGGCAACGGGTAAAGGGTAACCAGGGGGGATCCCTGCCGGACGAGATCCTGATAGACCGGCGCGGTTTCCGCCAACCCTCTGCCCATGGCGATGAAGCCGTCCACCATCCGGGCCTTGAGTTCCCGGATGCACTGGGCGTCTGCGGAGGCAGTTCCGTCGCTGTATCCCAATGAGATGGTGTATCCTTTGGCTCTCGCTGCCTGATAAATGGCGTCCAGCTTTGCGATGTTGGCAATTCGGAGCGCGGCGGGACCAATGAGCCCGATGGTTCGCGTGGATTTCGTCTTCAACCCTTGGGCGATCATATTCGGGGTATAATTCAAGCGATTCAACTCACGCATCACCCGCTCACGCGTGGACTCCTTGACCAGAGGGGAGTTGGACAGGACGCGGTGCAATGTGCCGCGGCTGATGCCCAACTGATCGACGATTTCCTTCTGGGTGAATGTCATAATGTGCCACGTGCACAATGCCTTTCTCTTCGCAAGCTGTCAAATCGAATCCGACTACGATCAAGGATTCTTGGAAGTGCTTGACAGAGTGTTCACAGTCAATAGTGTGCACGTGAACATATTTGCATGATATTCTCCCTCAGATTGGTGTTTCCCTATTGGCTTCCGGTCCTGCTCATTGCGCTAGTGCCGCAGCTCGGGGTTGGAGCAGTGGTGGAGAATCTTCCCGCGTCATTCTATGAGCGCCCCGGGCTGGAAGGAATGCCGAGGATCGATTATGAATCCATGAAAGTGGTGAACGTCCGGGATTTCGGAGCGAAAGGGGATGGACGACAGGATGAGAGGGAGGCTTTTACGAAGGCGGTGGCGGCTGTCGAGTCTGGAGGAGGAATTGTTTTCATTCCGAACGGCAACTATTTCTTTGGTCGGCATGTGCTCCCGGATCGCAGCAGCTGGGCACCGAAATCGGCGGCTGGCACCCCACTGAACAATGTGCACTTCGTAGGTGAAGGCGATGGATCGGCCATCGTCTATGAATTCAAGGCACCGGAGTCGGAGAAGCAAGGCTACTATCTTTGGAATCTTGGTGCGGCTCGGAACTGCAGCGTGAGGGATGTGAGGTTCTCGACCTCCCCGTTGCTGGATCAGCGATGGAATCCGGGCATCGGAGCATGGTGTCTTGCTTTCGGCGGGGCGGAGAACATCCAGGTGCTTCGCGTCGTCTGCGACCAGGGACGGATGGGAACCGTATTCTGGAAAGGCGAGGAAGGGAACAGGAACACGTGGGTCGTGGGCTGTTCCATCCGGAATACCGGGGCGGACTCGATTCATTTTAACGACTCGGTGAATACCACGGTCGCCTATAACGAGATTGAAAACAGCGGCGACGACGGTATCGCCATGGTCGCACAGGGAGTTCCGGCGGGAGAAAACTACTTTCATACGAAAGGAACCCGGTATCTGCATAACACGGTGCTCGGCGTTCGATGGGGGAGAGGAGTCCTGCTGAGCGGCGAAGACATGGAGGTCGCCGGGAATTGGCTGGAAGCCTCGGTCTGGCCGGGAGTTTATCTTCAGTCGCGCGGACACAATCTTGTGGCCGGAAATGTCTATCCGCCCGTTGTGAATGCCCTCGTCGCCGGGAATACGGCCGTCCGCAATAACCTGGCCTCGCGCAAGGACAACTTTTCCTCACATGGCCTTGGGCTTCCGGGATCGATCCATGGCGGGCTTCAGGTGACGAGCGCCACGATTCGGGACAACCGAATCCTGGCCGGACAGAATGACGGGATCCAGTTCGGTCGCCCGGAGTTTCTCAAGAGCGAGGAACTGGTAATTAAAAATAATGCCGTGTTTGCGAATCTGGGAGCCGGACTGAGGGTTGTGCTGGCCAACGATTCGTATGTGAACCGGTTCGCGGTGGAGGGAAATCAGTTTGCCGGGAATGGAGAAGGAGCGGTTCAACTCGGGACCGGAGTGCGGGAGATTGTTCCGCCGGATGCCGCCGCTGTCCGGCAGGCATCGTCCAGTCCGGTTGAGGATTCATTTTCAGAGGTGCGGAGAGCAGAGCCTGAGAAAGACTGGGATTTGCCCACTGCGCCTAAGCTGGATGGCTTGCACGAGCGGAACGTTAAGGATTTTGGCGCGGTTGGGGACGGTGTTGCGGATGATCCGTCTGCCTTTGTGAAGGCTGTGGCTTCTTTGCCGCC
>CAZRIL010000293.1:0-2972 GCA_964600115.1 uncultured Chthoniobacter sp.
CCGGGCGGCCAGTGGCCGGCAATCCAGCCGAGCTGCAGTGCGCCGTTTGGCTCATTCTGCGGGACGTAGATGCGCACATCGGACTTCGTCGCGCGGACGACCTTGCGGACAAATGTGCGCCAGGAGTCCTGCACGTCGGGGTTGAGGAAATTCGCCTTGGCGAGGTCCTTCGGGTAGAGCCAGTCGGGGAACGTGAAGTGCCAGAGGTTCAGCACCGGCTCCATGCCCTCCGCGCGGACGCGGCGCGCCATCTCGGCGTAGCGCCGCAGCGCGGCCTCGTTGTAATCGCCCTTGCGCGGCTCGATGCGCGCCCACTCGACGCCGAACCGGAAATGCGTCACGCCCAGTTGCTTCAGCGCCTTCAGGTCTTTGTCGAACTCGGTCCATGAAAACACGGCGTCGTCTCCGCGCGGAGGCGCTTTTCCCGCCTCGGCGAAGCAGTCCCAATCGGTCTTGAAATACCAGCGTGAGCCGGGTGCGCAGCCCCTGTCCTCATTCTGAAAGGACGCCGTGGAAGTCCCCCACCAGAACGGTTCCTTGGGAAGCTTGCGGAGAGTGACAGACCCTGCGGGAGGGGCGTAGTTTTTTACCGGAGCGATGCAGCCCTGGAGGAGGAGGGCCGCGAAGCAGGCTGCGGCGGGGCGGACGAGTTTGTGGGAAATGGCGGGCATCATGGGAAAAAGCACTGTGGGTTTCTGGATATCGGAGCTCACCGCGCGGCACCGGGTTTCTGCGAGGCCGGGTGGAAGAGGAGCTTCAGGTTGCCCACCTGGTCGCGGTAAAACCCTTCGAGCCCGGCCAGCGGGGACTTGACTGCGGCGAGGAACTGCGAACTCTTCTGCGCAGTGTCCGCCTTCAGCGTGCCGGATTTCGTATTTAACTCATCGAACGGGACCGTGACCCTGGCGTAGCCGGCCTCGGACAACCGCGCGGCGTCGAGGTTGGCATGCTTGTAGATCGAGAGCCACCAGCCGCCGTAGGCGTCCGGCGCGGATGGCGGCAGCACCTTAAAAAGAAAATTCCCCGCCCGCCGTTCTCCGCCCGAGTCGGGCAGGGAGTAGAGCGCGGCCACCTCCTGGCGCGAGCGCAGGATGCCGGCGATGTATTCGCGGATGATCTTCCGGAATTTCGCGATCTCGTCCGGGTTGCGCTCGTAAACGCCGAACTCGAGGCAGACCGGATCCTCCGGGTTGCCGTAAACGTTCATCTCGACGCGCTCGTTGATGCGGAACGACAGGTAGGGGATCCGCCGCAGGTAGCCGCTGTCGATCCGGGTCGCGGGGATCTCGCGGAATGAGCGGATGTTGTCGTCGCAGCGGAGATCCTGCACGATCATCCGCCACGGCGGAAGCTTGCCGGGATCCATGATCTCGGCGAAGTAGGCAGCTGCGTCGTTGTCGTCGTTGATGATCCGGATCGATTTCTTCGGGATCTCCTTCTCGCCCGCCCGCTGCTGCAGCGTCAGCGTCGCCGCGTCGTTGCGGACGATCAGCCCGCGAAGGGCCGTCCCGTCATTCAGGATCACCGTGTCGGGAAACAGGTTGATCTTGGGTTTTCGTATGTCCTGCGCATGGAGACAGGCGGAGAAGAGCAGGATGGGAAAAATGTGGGCTGATTTCATGGTTGGAACAGGGTGCTTGATTGCCGAATCCTGGGAATATGATCACTGGCTCGCTTCACGAGAAGGTCGGGAACCGCCCTCCGACGAACAGCGGGTCCTGTAAGTGCGACCAGTTGGATGCAAACTGGAACGTGTCGAGATCGGTGAAGGTCTGGCCGATCACCTGCATGCCGGCCGGCATCCGGTCTTCGACAAGCCCGAGCGGGACATCGACAATCGGGTATCGGTTGAGGATGTTCCATGGCCACGTCAGCGCATAGCCCAGCCCGCAGCCTTCCCACAGGGGCACATTCATTTCCCTGCTCTTGGACATGTCGGCGCGAATGAGAGGGGTGGCGATGGTTGGCATGAGCAGGATTTTGTAGCCCTTCCCGAATACCCGCTGCTGCACCTGCTGATGCCAGCGGGTCTGCAATGTTTCCAGTTCATCAGCCTGACGCGGTCCGTTGGACGCGCCCATTTGATCCAGCGCTTCGGTCATATAGGCAGAGAGTTGATCACGATGCTGGCTTGCGATCTCGGTGATCAGGCCGATGGAAGTTGACATCAGGCCATGAACGAAGGTGTTCATGTCCTTCTTCGCGAAGCCGCAGTCGACCTCGTCCACGACGCACCCGGCGGAGCGGAGCAACTCGATGCCTTTCAGCATCGCTTCCCTCACTGCAGGCGTGACCTTGGCGATATTGCCGCCCCAGTCCACGGCGATACGCCACCCCGAGACATCCGGATACTGGTCGGGGTAGGCAAGGCCCGGCCGGATCGCAGCCATGCACTTCTCGGAGGGACCGACGATGACGTTCTGGAAATGAACCAGATCGTCAAATCGCCTGGCCATCGGACCGTGGGTCCACATGGAAACCTCCCCGCTCGCCACCCGTCCATGCGTCGGCCTGAAGCCATAGACGCCGTTCTGGGACGCGGGAAGGCGGATCGAGCCGCCCATGTCCGACCCCGTGGCAAGCGTCGTGAAACCTGCGGCAAGGGCGGCCCCCGATCCCGCCGACGAGCCTCCCGGGGAATACTCGAGATTCCACGGATTTCGGGTCGTGCCATAGGCGCGGGTGGATGCGCCGACGAAGAAATAAAACTCCGGCACTGTCGTCTGGAACGGCATGACCGCACCGGCCGCCTCCAGCATGTCAACGATAGCGACATTTTCCGTGACAGGCGGCGAGTCCTTGAAGAGGAGGGAACCCTGCGTCGTTTTCCAGCCCACCCGGCTGCAATCGTCCTTGAGGGCGACCGTAATCCCCTCCAGCGGCCTCGCCTCGCCTCGCCGGTAGCGGGCTTCGGACTCACGGGCTTCCTTCATCGCCTGCTCAAAATGTTCGTAGGTGATGCAATTGACCTT
>CAZRIL010000294.1:0-2962 GCA_964600115.1 uncultured Chthoniobacter sp.
GAGGCCGTGGCCGCCCTCGCGGCGATGCCGCCAAGACAGAGCAGCGTGTTGCGCCAATGCTATTTGGCGAGCCAGATCAACACCGAGGCCGCGTGGCAGAGCGTGATCGTCTATTTTCCCGAGAAGGAATACTTCGCGCTCCGCGCCCAACAACAGCTCGCACTTATCTATCTGCGGAAGGGCGACTTCGACCGGGCGATGTCGATTTTCGACGCGTTGGCCAATCTGAATCTGGACGACAAGAAGATCGAAATGGAGTTGCGGGCCTTTGGACTGGCCGGGCAGTGCGGGGTGTTGAGCCTTCGGGGAAAGTGTGCCGAGTCGAATGCCTTGCTTGGTCAACTCGTGTCGATCAAGGAGCGGCTGACGAGCGACCCGATGCGAAAGCTGCTGCAATTTGCGATTCAGAAGAACCGTTCCAAGCTGGGGGAGCAGTCCAGCCGGGAGTGGGACAACTGGATCTTGCAGCACGAGCAGGGCGATGAGGGTTGACAGGTCGGGCCGCCGCGGGTAGAAATGGTCGTCTCACCGGCTCCGTGCCGATCGTGAGAAGCGGGCCCCCTTCGTCTAGTGGCCCAGGACATCGGATTCTCAGTCCGAGAACAGGGGTTCGACTCCCCTAGGGGGTATTTTCAGCCCGTTTTACACGGGCTTTTTTTATGCCAATAAAGTATGTAATGCCTTATCTCATAATCACTTACGTCGATTTTCCAATAAAGAACACCTTGAGTGATTCTGTTGCGGGGCGAATATCAGGGCGGATTTCAGGGTTGATTAGGGCGGATTGTGTTGATATAATAGTCAATATTACCCTCCTGTCTTTCGCCAAATCGCTCACCAAACTATGCCCAACAAGAGCTATCGTGGCCCCCTACCAAAGCCTGATTCACAAGGCCGCTGGCGACCTGTAGTTGGTCAGTCATTGGATGGCAAATCGCAACGCTTCCAAGTGGGGAATAAGCGGGACACTACCGAAGCAGAAGCGAAGCGTCGGCTCGACTACATCCGTGACTTCTTTGACCGACAGTGTGCAGACGAAGGTATTGACTACTGGGCAGGATGGGCTCTTCCCTGGGCACAGCGTATCGCCTCGGGACCACCCATCATTGTCTATGGTTCTACCTATGCGAAAACCAATGCCGGGCAAGCCGCCGAGGAAGTGGCTGTTGTTCAGAAGTTGCAGTCATGGGGCGTGCCTATTCTGATTGCCGACCCTGAATTGCAGGCATCGGGATTTGGATTCATTCGCAACCGGATTGAAACAGAAGTCAATCGAGCAGTTGAAAAAGTCCTGGATAAATTAGGGAAGTCTTGGGGGCCTGAAACCATCGGGCAAACCCGGCATGAAGCGATTCCCGACGATTCCCTGAATAGTGAGACTCGAACGCTATATCAAGCGTTGAATGAGTACAGCGACCATCTCTGTGAGGTTGGCAAGAAAGACCAGAATGGCAATTTGTCCAACCGAGTCAGAAAATGCCGAGATCGTCTTGGCTACCTGAAAAGGCATCATGAGGATTGCCCTTTGTGGAAACTCAATTTGCCCCTGATTCATAAGATGGCGGCATATTGGCAAAATCGTCCGCCGACAAAGAAAGGGAATCGCTGCTCATGGGATCATGCCCACGACATGCTCAAAGAACTGTTTCGATTTCTTTCGTGGCTTGACGACCAGCCAACCTATAAATGGGAAATGCCGAAGGGTGCCAGCAAGATTTGTCGTAGTCCAAATAATCTTCCCGAAGACAATAGCCAGAAAGCGTTTCAGACGATCACAAAGGAAACGTACAATCCCAAGCAGCTTGCGGTCATAGCGGAGCATGCCGATGCCTTTGGCAAGGCGTTGATTGGAGTGTGTGTCAACTGTGCTTTCGGGGCATCAGAGGTTGGAAAGTGGAATGCAAACCTCTATTCAATTCATAAAAAACATCCACATGCAGAAAGAATCGGCATCGAATCAACCGACGACGATTCTTGGATTTCCGGGAAGCGGCCAAAAACCCAAGTCTACGGCGAACACCTATTGTGGCCCGAAGTCGCCGATGCCGTAAAGCCGTTTCTTGATGGCCGTCCTGTCTTGCCCATCACAAATCAAGGAACCGCTTGGTATCGACCGTACAGTGGCAATGCCCAGACGAAGTTCAACAATTGGTGGAACGATTTGCTCGGCAGGGTAACAAAAAGATATTCCGATTTTCCGCAACTGCCATTCGGTTCATTGCGAGATTTGTTGCCCGACATACTCCGCCGAGAGTTCTCTGATGAAGTTGCCGAAATCTGCCTCCAACATGGGCAGCCCAGTGACGACGATTTGCTCAAGTGCTATGCCAACGTGCCGTTCAAGAGATTGTTCGACGCTACGAGGCAGCTAGAGAATGAATTCCGCCCATTTCTCGACATGCTTAGGGCTATCTGAAAACCATCCTCCTCTGCGACAATTACTTCATGAAATTGACGCCCGCCATCCTGAACTGCGAGAGCGTGCGATCCAAGCAAGCATGAAACCCATCCCAGATTGGGAAATCTACCCCGATTTCAACCAGGGCTTTCGCCTGCCTCTGGCCCGGGGCCGTATTGTCTTCCTTGACAAGCCTTGCTCGGACCTCAAAACCTACATCGAATGGCAGATCGAACCGAGTTATTGCCCGTTGGAGGATGTCCTTGCCAAAATCTTCAAGGTGATCCAACCGATTCAAGCGATCCAATCGATGCCGATGGAGTCCAAGCCCCAGGGAAAAACGAAAACCATTTCAGAAGTTCATCGGGTTTTTGGCAGCCTTCGTGGAAGATACGCCAAAGTGCTTGTCGATTTCTGGCTTGGCCGTCATAATCCACCCGACTCATTGAATTGTGCGATTCTGCTGACCGCCAGGATGATGCCCTTCTACTTCGACGTTGCCGATGACAGTAGTGTTAAAGCAAGATCGTTCATACCGCCAAGTTCAAGCAAATCAATAACTTA
>CAZRIL010000295.1:0-2951 GCA_964600115.1 uncultured Chthoniobacter sp.
CGAGGAAACCTTCACGTCCATGACGATGCCGTAGGTTCCCGACGGAACCGTGAGCGAGGTATCTTTGACGTCCGCGGCTTTCTCTCCAAAGATCGCTCGGAGAAGGCGCTCTTCCGGAGCGAGCTCGGTTTCACTCTTCGGAGTGATTTTTCCGACGAGGATGTCGCCCGGCTTGACCTCGGCTCCGATGCGAATGACGCCATCCGGTCCGAGATTTTGAAGGGCTTCCTCGCTGACGTTCGGAATGTCGCGGGTGATTTCTTCCGGCCCGAGCTTCGTATCGCGGGCTCCGATTTCGAACTCATCGATGTGAATCGACGTGTAGATGTCTTCTTTGACGACCCGCTCGGAGATCAGAATGGCGTCTTCGAAATTGTAGCCATTCCATGGCATAAAGGCCACAAGCACGTTGCGTCCGAGGGCGAGTTCACCGAGCTCGGTATTCGGACCGTCAGCGATGACATCGCCCTTCTTGATGACCTGACCTTTGTGGACGATCGCCTTTTGGTTGATACAGGTGCTGGCATTCGAACGCATGAACTTGCGCAGTTCGTAAACGTAAACGCCGGCTTCAACATCCGTCTTGATCTTCTTTTTGCCTTCTGGGAGCTCGCCATCTTTCGTGATGACGATGTGGCTGGCAGTGACCGAAGCGACTTTGCCGGAGGATTCCGAGCAGATGACCGCTCGAGAGTCGCGGGCGACGCGGCCCTCGAGACCGGTTCCGACGAGCGGGGACTCGGAAACGAGGAGCGGAACGCCCTGGCGTTGCATGTTCGAGCCCATAAGTGCGCGGTTGGCGTCATCGTGCTCGAGGAACGGGATCAATCCCGCAGCCACGGAGACGAGTTGCTTCGGCGACACGTCCATATACTGGATCTGGGCGGGTTCCACTTCAACGAAGTCACCGCGATATCGGGCGGAAACTTTTTCACTGGTGAACCGACCGTTTTCGTCAACCGGGGAGTTGGCTTGGGCGATGTAGAAGTTCTCATCCCGATCTCCACTGAGATACTCCACCTCATTGAGCACGCGTCCATCCGCGACTTTGCGGTAGGGCGTCTCGATGAATCCGAATTCGTTGATCCGGGCGAATGTGCTGAGCGAGCTGATGAGACCGATGTTCGGGCCTTCCGGCGTCTCAATCGGACAGATCCGGCCGTAGTGGGACGGATGAACGTCACGAACTTCGAATCCGGCACGGTCGCGGCTGAGGCCGCCTGGCCCGAGGGCCGAGAGACGGCGCTTGTGGGTGAGTTCCGACAGCGGATTCGTCTGATCCATGAACTGGCTCAGCTGGCTGCGGCCGAAGAAGTCGCGGACGACTGCGCTGAGAGACTTCGGATTGATGAGCTTCTGCGGCGTGATCTGGTCGACACCGGCATCAAAGAGCGTCATGCGTTCGCGAACGAGGCGCTCGGTGCGGGCGAGACCGACGCGGCACTGATTGGCGAGAAGCTCGCCGACCGTGCGAACGCGGCGGCTGCCGAGGTGGTCGATGTCGTCGGTCATTCCCTCACCGCGGCGGAGCTCGACGAGGTATTTCATGGCGGCGACGAAATCATCCTTCGTGAGGATGCGTTCCTCTTCACCGACTTTGAGACCGAGTTTTTGATTGATCTTGTGACGCCCGACCCGGCCGAGATCGTAGCGTTTGGCGTCGAAAAAGAGACGTTTGAGCATGCCACGCGCGTTCTGAACGGTTGGTGGGTCGCCAGGGCGGAGCTTGCGGTAGATGTCTTTGAGAGCCTCTTCCTCGTCGTGGGCGGGGTCCTTTTTGAGGGATTTGATGATCGTATCGTCGTCCTTGGTGTCGACGACCTTGACCGTCTTGTGGCCGAGGCCGACGAGTTGACGGACGGTCGCGGCGTTCAGCGGCTCGAACGCGCGGGCGACGGTGATTTCGCCATCGCGGATGTCGGCGATGAGGACCTTGGTGCTGATTTCCTCTTCGTCGAGCTTCTCGCTGAGCTTGAGATCCTCGATGGTGTAGAAAAGCTTGATGATGTCCTCGTCGCTCGGATGACCGAGGGCCCGCAGGAAGGTCGTTGCGAGAAACTTGCGGCGGCGCTTACGGCGGTCGAGATAAACGTAGAGGAGGTCACTGGTATCGAATTGCACTTCGATCCAGGATCCACGGTCCGGGATAATGCGAAAGCCGTGGAGGATTTTTCCGTTGGTATGAACGGAGGTTTCAAAACAGATACCCGGCGAGCGGTGGAGCTGGGAGACGACGACGCGCTCGGCACCATTGATGACAAACGTGCCCTGCGGGGTCATGAGCGGGAGTTCGCCCATGTAAACTTTCTCCTCTTTCGTGGCGCGCTCGTCTTTGTAGCGGAACGTCACATAAAGGGGGGCGCTGAAGGTCTGGCCTTCGCGTTGCGCTTCGAGTGCCGAGAGCTTCGGCTCGCCCAGTTCATAGCTGACGAAGTCCAGCGACGACTTGTCTTCAAATCCGAAGATCGGGAAAAATTCGCGGAAAACGGCTTGAAGACCGATGTTCCGACGCTTGTTCACCGGCGTGTCTTTTTGGAAAAACTCGTTGTAGGAGTTGATCTGAAGTTCGATGAGATTCGGGGGCTCGATGGCCTCCTGGAGTTTGCCGAAGTGAATGCGTTCAGACATGGTGGAGTCGTGTTGCGGTGCCTGCTTGGTTGACCTTAGAAACGGTGGTTTCCGAGCCCTGCCCCCTCACGTCGCGGGAATGCAAAATATCCGCACAGGCAGGCAGGAGATTCCCCACCCGTCTGTTGACGGATTTTTGAAGACTTGCGCGAAGTGGATCGGATAACAGGGCCTCTGGCTTCCAGCGGGACGTTTGAAGGTAAATAAAGCCGCGGAGAGATCAAGGAAAAATCTTCCCGATCTCCCCGCGGGTGGAATTTGGAAAGGTTTACTTGATTTCGACTTTGGCGCCGGCGGCTTCGATCTTTTTCTTGATCTCTTCC
>CAZRIL010000296.1:0-2944 GCA_964600115.1 uncultured Chthoniobacter sp.
TCCGCTCGCACTCTGGGCACGGGCGGTGCGAGAAATTCCGACTGCGGCGGATAACGCCCTCCCTTGATTCCCTTCTGGTAGAGCCAGGCACTCTTCTGGTTTCGCGATCCGGAAGCCGCCCATCCTTGAAAAACATTTCTACGGCAGCGACGGGGACGAGGGCGATTGAACAGAAGTTGCGGAGTTCCAGGTGGCAGATAGCGTGTTTATGTTGGATGAGGTCGAAAGAGATCCGAACGTACATGCTAAGAATTGTTTCAGTTGGTTGCCCACCCTTATGAAAGGAGACCCAAATGGCACTTCTTTCGTGTCCAGGATGCAAGAAAACACTCACCAATGAGGATGCTCTTGCCAACAGTTGTGTAAATTGTGGGTATCTTTTTACACCAGAGGAGAAGCGGGAGAACCGAAGGAATGTGAGGGAGAATCTCAAAACCAAAGCTGCTCCCACCAACCTTGGTGAATACATTGAAAGAAATCCTAGATACGCTTTTATCTACTTATTTTTCTTCTGTGGCATCTTGAGCCTGCTGATCTGGCATTTCAGGGACAAAGTGGCTTCTGCACCCCCTTCCAGCAACTTTAGCAGGGACACCAGCACTTCGTCATCCCAGTTGGAATTGGAGGCCATGAATGCCGGGCGGGAGGCAGTGAAGATGTATCTGATGTTCCCCAGTGAAGCATCATTTGACATGCAACTCGCCACGTCATCAGATGACCTTCTGGATTGGACCGTCACGGGGAACGTAAAGGCAAAAAATGCTTTTGGAACAACTACTGTTCAATGCTACCTTGTTACGCTAAAACACTCTGGGGGCAGATGGGAACCTGTAAGCGTGACGCTTCAGTAGTTGTACATCCACGGGATGTTATGCTATGGCTGATACCCAACCCTTACTGCTGATCCTGCCCGAGCGGTCCGATTGGGCCGAGGCGAACGCTTTGCCAGCCGATTCTGACAATCTCTTCCAACGGATCATTCGCAACCCGCACATCGAATCAGCCAAACCTCGGGAACGGGAATGCACGGAGATGCTTTGTGCGGTGCTTCTGAATACCAGGGAACTCCGGCTACATCTGCTTCGATGGCTGGCTGACCTCGCTGGCCACTCGATTCCTGACCTGGGCAACTTGGATTTCGCGATCGACACGGAGCAGCCAATTGGGTCCAAGCGGGACGACCTACGGATCGAAGGGTTGCGGTCAAAGGATGAAGAGCAAGAACGGGTTTTTCTTTGGACCATCGAAGTCAAGGTAGGGGCTGATTTTCACGACAGTTCACCGCTCGATCTGCCCGAGTCAGAGGACGATGAACTCCTTGACGAAGAACTGCATGAAGAGGATGCGAAAGAGGACGAGGAGCTGGTCAGCCAACTTATCAACTACGATGATTGGCTTGTCCCGCAGCCTGCCCAACATCGTGCCGGTTTCGTCCTGGCAATTCAGAACAAGACGGCAAAACTGCCTGCTAACTTAGTGTGCGACTGGAAGTGCTTCACCTGGAGCGACCTGGGGTTGCAAGTCAAGGCAGCCCTGGATGAAAAGAATATCCCTGCCGACGAAAGCCTGCTGGCCCGGCACATGCTGGGCTTCATCAGGGAACACTTATGGAGTGCTACCGAAATGGCTAAAGAAGAACTCACCTTCGATGACATTGCATTGGTTCGAGCCTTTCACCTGATCGGGTCGGACTGTGACAATAAGATCAACCGGCTCGTTGCCCTGCTTGAAGATGTGCTAAAGCAGTCTGGTGTCGGTGTTGGCGAGATCAATCATCAAAAGAAACTGTTTTCCGATAATGATTGGTCATTAGTGCATCGCCGCCTTTTCAATAGTCAATACCCCGAACTTTTCATGGGGATATTGGACGGCGATATTTCGTTGACTTTGGAGACTCCACCGAAAAACCCCAATAAGGTGGGGATCTTGAAGGCAATCGAATCCTTTCTCTCGAAGTTACAGCAACGAAATCGAGATTGGAGCACATACACGGTGGAACAGGAGCCCTATTGGGATCTTCGCCTCAAAGTACCGCTGACTATGCTGCTGAATGTTCCCGATCAGGATGCGGCATTCAAGGAGTTCTTCGTCAAAGCTTTGGACGACTTCAAGAGTGTCGGGGCAGCCGAAGCGATTAAGAAGGCGTTAAAACATCAATAAACCACAGGAGATTGTCATGTCCGGTCAAATCTTCAATATCCAAGATAATGGGACGTTAGTGGAAATGAACGAACAGCCATTTGCCAATGAAGACCTGTTCCAAGACTTGCTTGCGAAATATCCCAACTTGTTGGCAGGCGACCAGATCGACAGTTCCTCGCCCCGTAAGTGGCTACTGATCCAACGGGAAATGGGTATCCCTGATGAAGAGGCTGGCGGAGAACGGTGGTCGTTGGATCATCTTTTCTTGGATCAAGATGCCATTCCCACGTTGGTCGAAGTCAATCGGAGCAGCGACACCCGCATCCGGCGTGAAGTCGTTGGGCAGATGTTGGATTACGCCGCCAATGCGGTCGTGTATTGGCCGGTGGAACAAATGCGGGCAAAGTACACCATGACTTGCGAAGCGGAAGGGGCCGACGCCGACACACGCCTTCTTGAGTTTCTCGGACAAGAGGGCGATGCCGAAAAGTTTTGGCAACAGGTGAAGACGAACCTCCAGGCCAAGAAGATACGCCTGCTCTTTGTTGCCGATATAATTCCACCCGAACTGCGTCGGATCGTCGAGTTTCTGAATGAGATCACGGACCCGACCGAAGTCTTGGCTGTGGAGATCAAACACTATGTCGGCCAGGGTTTGAAAACTCTGGTGCCAATGGTTATCGGGCAGACGGCAGAAGCAGAAAAAAGGAAGGGCACTCCAAGCTCGGGCAGGAAATGGGACGAAAAAAGAGACTGTAGCATCATTACTGAGGGTTAGGCAGCCTTTCGCTTGGCGCGAGCG
>CAZRIL010000297.1:0-2891 GCA_964600115.1 uncultured Chthoniobacter sp.
ACAAAAATCATATTCCATTCCCTCCCTTCCTTTGCATGGAGGCATTGTCCCGGCGCACCGGCGAGGCCGTTCTCTCTACCGATGACCGGTGGAAGCTGGCAGTTATTCAGGAGCAGCAGAGAATGCGGATCGATCTTGGGTTCACAGTTCTTTACGAGCGAACTGCGCTCTTTTCTCAAGATCCTAACCGCAAATGCCCGGACCTTTCCCGCGCTGAACCGGTGCGCTGCCAAGTCGATGCGATTGCGCTGCCACCGATATTTCTCAAGCAGGTCATTCCGGTGAATACGACAGCCAGTTCGAATCCTTTTCGCCTCGTGGAGTCGGGGGAATGTGTGATGCCCGCGATACCCGAGGGGGGAAGATTCTCCATCAGCCTGGAAGGGGCCAGGAAGACCCGTGATCTGGATGTGCTCCCGCTCAGCGATGGGTTTCGCATCTCCGCTGTGAACTCCTCATCGCGTGCCTATGTCGTTCTTGAAGCCGCAGAAATCGTCCGTGCGCGGGTATTCTTCACTGTTGAGTCGGAATCCGCAGGGACGATAGAAATCGCGTATGGCGATCACCGAGTTGGAAACTCTGTTGACAGCACGCGCATGGGACGGTTTGCGGCTGAGGCTGTGGAGATTTCACCGGGGCGAACGCTTTTTGAAAGCCCGGAGCCACGGGCATTCCGCTTCGTAGCCATATTTTTCTCGGACTTTCAAGCCCCGGTGAGCCTCACGAAACTCCGTCTTGAGGAGGACGAATACCTTGCACTTGCTGGTGCCTGGTTCACCTGCGACTCCCCATCCCTGGTCAGTCTCTGGAAGGCCAGCCTCCGCACGGCGCAGCTCTGCACGGCCGAGATCTACATGGACAATCCGGACCGGGAGCAGGGGCAGTGGATCGACAATGCGTTGCCGATCATGGAGGCAGGATACTATTGGGCCGGAGACTTTTCCACGCCAGCGGGCTGTCTTGCTGAATTTGCGCTCAACCAGACAACCTCGGGAGAGCTGCCAGGGTATGCCCCCGGAAAATGGTTTCCGCGGCTACCGCTCCAATGTCACATGGCGCTCTATGTGGTGGCCTGCCACAACCATTTTTTGCAGACGGGGGATCGCAGGTTTGCCGCAGCCATTCTGCCTGTGCTCACGAGAATGCAAAGGCATTGGGAAAAGCATCTGGGCCAACGGTTGATGATCGCTGACCTGCACACCGTCTTTGTTGATTGGGGTTCCGAGATCTATTCTTACAAACATTCCTGGAGCGGAAAACCGATGCCGCCGACCGTAATTCTCACAAGCATGAATGCCTACTATCTGCTTGCTCTGCAGCGAATCGCCGACATGGCTGGAGCCGCAGGGGAGACCGCTCTCGCAAGCGAACTCCAGCACCAGGCTGTAGTGCTGGCAGACATCCTGCTTCAGCATCTCTACGACCCCTCCGTCGGGCTGTTCCGTGATGGCCTCGACAACCCCCTGGCGGAGAGAACCTATTCGCAGACAGCAAACGTGCTCGCAGCTTGGGCCGGCATTGAGGTCCCCGGCGGGATCCCGAAAATGTTGGAACGAGCCTTCGGTGAACAACGGCCGCCTGAAATTATCCCCGCCAACGCACAATTCGCCTACCAGACCCTCAGCGCTCTCTATCTCCACCACTGCGACGGGCTCGCCGAACGTTGGATGCAGACCGGGTTCGGCCTCATGTTGGAGCACGGGTATACGACGCTCGGCGAGAAGTGGCTGGGTCAGGAAAACCGCTCCATTTGCCAGGGGTCTGGCTCCGCGATTGCCGCCTGCACAGCGCACTACATTCTTGGGATTTATCCGGCGGCGCCGGGCTACGGAAAAATCGGGTTCAGCCCACATCCCGGAACCCTTTCCAATGCCAGCGCCAGGGTTTTCACCCCCTCGGGTCCGATTGAAGCCGAATGGCTGAAATCCGCCTCCGGGATTACCGGTCGCATCAAGCTCTCCTCTGGGCTCCGAGGCGTCGATGTGATCTCAACCATTCCGGTGGAAGTTGTCTCCTGACCCGGGCCCACCATGGCTCATGGCGGAAAACAAATCAGAATTTCACATCCTTCGTTGAGTGTGGAAAGCTGTCTGTGCGGAACGGGCCCGCTGGTAGCCCCGCCCCATTGAAAAGATTGCATGTCGGGTTATTTGCCCATGCGTATCGGGCGGCCGATGGTTGGGGTACATCCGGGGACCAAACAAGGACCTCATCGCCGTCAATCTTGGCGTCGGCCCACACCCACCGGCCGTCCTGCCCGCAGATCTGGAATCCCTCAAGTTCGCTCGCTGGACTCTGCCGGGTGAGAGGGGCCGTTTGGTTGACAATGGATTTCAGAATATGTGTCGCTGGAATTTCTGCTGCGACGAGCCCGCCTGCGGTATGGTCGAACGAGAGACGGATTTTGTCTCCCTCAACTCTCATGGAGCGATAGACCGGACCAGAAAACGGCAGATCCGCTCCGTAATTGCGTGCCAAGGCAATGGCTGCCACACGCTCGCCCGCGACCTTCTTATTCCTGGGATGAATGTCGTTGGCTTCCCCCTGATCAATCAGCACAGCCTGGCTGCAGTTTGGGAGCTTTGCCGCTTCCGCCTGTGCATCGCGAAGTTCCGCCCACGCACTTTCCTCAGGAGCGCCCTTTTTCTCCAAATGATTGGCGAGTTGGCAAATGATGAATGGGAAGTCTCCCTGTCCCCACCTGGCCCGCCAATCCCGGATCAGCAGCGGGAGGGTTGTGCGGTATTGTGCGGCACGTTTGGCGTTCGATTCCCCCTGGTACCAAATGGCTCCTGCAATGGCGTAGGGAATGAGTGGGCGAATCATTCCGTTGAACAAGTAGCCGGGCATGCCCTTGGGTGACATGTTCGGACTGGGAGGCTGGGGGATAG
>CAZRIL010000298.1:0-2882 GCA_964600115.1 uncultured Chthoniobacter sp.
GACGGAGAGACTAATAAGACTCGCGGCGGAAAGCTCGAAGGGCTGGGACGGCTGAATTTCTTCCAGGCCAGCAGTGGCTGGGGGGAAAAATGGAACCAATCCCAAAGCAGCGGGAATCTTGCCTACAGCCTGATCAATTACCGGAACCTCCCTACAAGCACCTACAACGCCTTCAGCGGCCTCCCTATTCGCAACGCCCGCCGTGCGGGATCAGAGATTCTCTCTCTGGGCCAGGTGCAGCAAATCAACCTCTCCCCCTACATTTGGGAGCCGACCTTCCCCGTGGGCAACAGCGATGCGGCTCCCTATACCGACCGGGAGGCCATTGCCGGACTGAACTCCCGTCCGATGGGCAGCACAACTGGCAGCCTGGGAAAGTTGGGCAACGACGCCGACAACACCCTCCTGGATCTTAGCTACCTTTTGAACGAAAACCTGTGGGACCGGTATTTTCTCTCCACCATTCAACAATCCGCAGGCCTTGATCTAGCCAAGCCATTCCCCAACAGCCGCATCCGGTTCTGGGATGGACAGGCCGTGGTAAACGGCACAATCCCTGCATCCAACGTGAAGAACTTCGACTCTTCCGCCGCTTATCTTTTTAACTTCGGAGCCCTCAACGTGAACTCCACTTCTGTTGAGGCCTGGAAGGCCCTGCTCACTGCTTTCCGTGATCTCAGCCTAACTTCCCAATCCAACGAATCCAACTCCGCCAAAACTGTTCCGGTTTCCCGCAGTCTAGACCCGGCTCTGGGGCCGGTCGGCTTCACATTTGGCAAGACCTTCGGCACGGATGGGAGCACCTCCGCCACCACCTATGGGAATGTCTCCGCCGCGAAAGACTATTCGAGGCTGGTCGGCGGCTTCCGCTTTCTGACCGATGCGATGGTGCAAATCCTTGCCGAGCGAATCGTTGATGAGATCCGAATGAGGGGTCCCTTTCTTTCCCTGTCGGACTTCGTGAACCGGCGCCTAGTCGCTCCTGAAGGTTCTGGAACTTCCGGTTCCAACTGGTATGATGCCCGGACAAACGGGTTGGTGGGATTGGGTCTGAAGGGGAGGGCGGAATCTGCGGAGACCGGGAGCTCGGGAGATGAGGACGGGGGCTTTGATTTCCTCAGCCCGAGTTATGACCCGTTTATCGGGCTTCAAGGGATCAACGGAGCCTTGCAGCGGGCAATCAATGTCTCGGGAATCAATGGCGGGGTCAACCATCCGGCCTACTACGGAGCCGGTTGGTCGTTGAACAACGACCGGGTTTTTGGCGTAAGAATTAAAAATGCCGGATCCGACGACTACCTGCCGACTTCCAGCCACTTCACGGCGGCCGGGGTGACATCGAATACGGACAAGCACCACTCACTCGAACCAGCCATGCGCTCGCATCTCGACACAGAGCATCTTGCCGGTGCGCCCGCCGGTGAGGCAGGGCAGTTGTTCGCCGGGGCTCCCGGCTTTGTCACGCAGGGCGACATTCTGGCCATGATCGGCTCCGCCCTCACTCCTCGCGGAGATACGTTTGTGATCCGCGCCTATGGGGACTCAGTGAGCAAATCCGGGAATATCAAGTCCAGAGTCTGGCTGGAGGCGATTGTCCAGAGAATGCCCACACCATTGAAGCCGGACGCCACCGACAAATGGCGATACACCGACAACTTCGGGCGGAAGTTCGAGATTGTGAAGCTGCGCTGGCTGAGCCCGGAGGACATATGAGACAGTCCGGATTTTCCGCATTCCTTCTCCTTGTATGCCTTGGCTTTTCTGGGGAGTGGGCGCTTTTTGCTGAATCCGGCAGGCCATCCGGCGATGCCCCAACGTTCTCGTTATCACTCTGTCGGTTGGGCGGGGAGCCTCTCCCGCAGTTATATTGGATGAAGATTAAGAAGGACGACGACGGGAATTCGGTTCCAGAGTATTTGCCATTGGATCTGCCTAATGGCATGCGATCTGACCCTGTGGAAATTCCACTCGTCCCGCCGCCAAAAATCTACACCGGAAAGATTCCCTCCGAAGGAAAGCCGGAGGTGAAGCCGTTTCTGGACATTCCGGCAAAATCGCCCAAGGAAAAACTTCTTCTGGTCCTGTATCTGGATCCCCAGGGAAAGCAGCAGCAGACCTTTCTTGACGATTCTGCAGCTGCCCACGCTCCGGGAGCTGTTCGTGTGATCAACCTCTCCGGCGGTCGGATTGCCTTCAACACGGGAGCCGGCCAACCAATCATCGTTTCTCCAGGCTCTCAAGCCATTGCCATCCCGAAAGCGGACTTGGAGAAACGGTTCCCCTTCGAATACTTTTCTGATCTTCCCGGCCAAGCACCCTACCATTCTCCCGTCCAGATGCTGCGGATGCGTGAGCCGGGCGGTCGGCTTCTGGTCATATTCTCCACATCGTTGCAGGACGAACGCGGAGAGAGAAGCGATCTTCCTGCAACTCCCCAGAACCTGGCCCTGGTTCCCGTGCCGACAAGACTGCCGGACAGCGTTGCCATTTCAGAGCGCGCCGAGGCGAAGTCGGCGGTCGTGAAGGTTCCAGGAGCACCACCGACTTCTCCCGTGAAGCAGGTTCCCAACCGGCAAATCGCGGTATTGAGCCTCGTCGCATTGCCCGCCGAAGGGAGCGTTGAACTCACCAGTGGAGACACCCACGTCCCTGCCCAACTGAAGCCACGGACATTAAAAACCATCCCGGTTCCAGGTGGTGCCGCTTCTGAGGTGGCCCTCCATTCCGGTGGCGAGTGCCTGGCCAAAGTGCTGGACTCTGGAGCATCGCTTCAGCATCTCATCATTATCTTGTCCAATCCTCCGGGCGAGAAATGGTTCAAGGCGATCATTGTTGAAAACAGTCTCCAACCTCACGCGTTCCTGCAAGCTCCACGTTCGTAG
>CAZRIL010000299.1:0-2851 GCA_964600115.1 uncultured Chthoniobacter sp.
CCGTTGCAGCCACGCCCGTTGCAGCCACCCCCGTCGCAGCCACGCCCGTTGCAGCGAGACCGGCAGTGAAGAGCGATGCTCAACCTCTGTCAGTCCATGCAGTAGGCACGCCTCACGTAGTTGCCCAGGTGGCAGCTCCAAAACCGGTTGGGGTCGCCAAAACACGCCCTGCAGCCGCTTCCGCATCTGCCGCCCCCGCGCTTGGCTGTGAAATTGAATTGCCGCCGGACCAATTGGTCGGCCAAACGATCGCAAACTACCGGATCGAAGCGCGCATTGGCAAAGCTCCAATGGGCCCGGTATACAGAGCCAAGCAGACCAACATTGAAAGGCTTGTCCGTTTCTACGTTCTTGACCCTTCCCTTGCGGCCGACAAGGAGGCAATCCACCGCTTTCTCTCGAATGCAAGCGCCAAGGCAAAAGCAACGAATCCCGTCATCATGGCCGTCTACGAAGCGGGTGACAGCGAAGGCGTTTATTTTTATTCCTGCGAATACATTCCCTGCCGTTCGGTCGGCCAACTCCGCGAATCCGGGGGAACTCTGGATGAGGCGACCGCACTGGCCGTGTTCAAAGCCGCAGGCGAGGCCCTCGATTATTTTGCCCGCGAAAAAATCGAACACGATCTGTTGACGGAAAACGCACTTCTGATCGGCCCCGGAAACCGCGTGCGTGTCGCAAATATCGCGGCAAATCCCGCAGCCCAGGAGTTTGATTTGAAGACGGAAATGGGACGGGTCGGTGAAATCATCCGCGGGGCCCTTCCGTCATCGGGGGCCCAAAAAGCCCGTGACCTGGCGGACCAACTCACAGGGAATCCCCCACCCTCGTGGGCGGCATTCCTGCAAACCCTCGCCACCTACCAGCCGAAGGTCGTTATCGCCGATGCCTACAAACTTGATGCCCAGGAACGCGCGGCGATCCGGATCGTGGAGGAATCCAAAAAGCGGCAAAAACGGGGCATGCTCATCAACACCCTCGTTTCCCTCGGCCTGCTAACGGTGGCCCTCGTCGCCATCTACTTCAATTTCCTGCGCCCCAAGAGCGGGACCGTCCGGAATCTGGAGGCCATGGTTGAAGTCCCCGCAGGCCCCTTTATCTACCAGGACGGAAAGAAGGAGGAACTGCCCACATTCTATATCGACCAGTATGAGGTCACGATCGGCCAGTATGCCCAGTTCCTCGATTTTATAGAAAAAAACCCGGACAAAATCGCGCAGTTTGAGCATCCTTCACAGCCCAAGGGTAAAGACCACGTGCCGGACGAGTGGGCGGACAAAAAGGATCTCACCCCACCCTTCCCGGGCTACTATCAGAGGGCTCAGCGCTGGGGCAAATACAAGGAAGCGGCTCTCGATGTGAATTCGCCGGTCTTCAGCGTTGACTGGTTTGACGCCTATGCCTACGCGAAGTGGAAAGGCCGGCGCCTCCCGACCGAAAAGGAATGGGAAAAGGCCGCCCGCGGAACCGACGGTCTGAAATTCGCCTGGGGGAACAGCGAGGACCCGACCAAATCAAATACCGGCGCAGACCTTGACCCGGATCCGAAAAAGGGCGGGGACAAGGACGGCTTCAAGCGCTGGAATCCCGTGGATGCCAAAAAGGCCGATAAAAGCCAGTTCGGAATGTTCGGAGCTTCAGGCAATGTCTCCGAGTGGACGGCCACAATCGTGGACAGCCCTGAGGGTGGAAAAGCTCCGGTCATCCGCGGCGGCAACTGGTTCAAGCCTGACGCTTCACTGACGCAGCGCCGGGTGACGGTGATGGACCTCCAGCGTGACGCCGCTCTCGGATTCCGGACAGCCTCTGACACAGCGCCTGCCAAAAAATGAGGATCGCTCTCACATTTGCGGCACTCCTCGCGGCCGCGCTGATGGCACATGCACAGGTTCAGGTCGATATCTCGATGAAGAGAACCCTCTACATCGCGTATGAGCCGATCCTCGCCACCGTCACAATCACGAATCTCTCCGGCAACGCTCTGACACTTGCGGACAGCGGACACAACAAATGGTTCGGCCTGCAATTGGAAACGCTCGATGGCCGGCCGCTTCCCCCGGTGGATGGCGAGTATACCAACCAGCCGATCGAGCTCGGCCCCCAGCAAAAGATTGCGAGAACCGTGAATCTTGCCCCGTTGTTCCCGGTGAACGAGTTCGGCGGATACCGCCTGAAGGCCAATGTCTATTCCCAGCAGAACAACCGCTTCTTCACGTCCCCTGCGCTAAATTTTGAAGTCACCGACGGAAAGGTCATGTGGCAGAAATCCGTGGGTGTGCCCGACGGGGCTCCCGGAGGAGGCACTGTCCGCATGGTTACCATCCTTTCCCACCGGCTTGCTCAGAGCACCCAGTTGTATATCCGCATCGAGGACAAACAGGCCGGCATTGTCTACTGCACGCACCAGCTCGGGAAGTTCATGACTTTTGGAACGCCGAACATCCTCCTCGATGCCCAGAACAGAGTCCATGTCCTGCAAAATGTTTCGCCGAAAAACTTCATCTATTCCAAAATCGGTTTGAATGGGGAGGTTATGGAACGGAAATCCTACAACGAGTTCTCTTCCCGCCCTGAATTGCGTCGCGGAAGTGACGGGAGCGTGCTCGTGGTCGGCGGGCAGGCTTACGACCCTACAGCTCCAAAGCCGGAACAATCCCTCCCAACGTTGCATGACCGCCCGGTTCCACTCCCCACCCCAAAGGGAAAGAATAAACCGGAGGAAAAGCGTCCGGAAAATCTTCTCTCGCGATAGATCGGCCGAAACTAAGACAGACGATATGGATTCCGGGCAAAACAGGGAGCACAGGCCTCCCGCCTGTGAAAGACGTTCGACTGCGTTCGTGGAATCAGT
>CAZRIL010000300.1:0-2843 GCA_964600115.1 uncultured Chthoniobacter sp.
TCCTCTTCGCCATCCTCGCCCTCGCCGCCTTCGCCTCGACCGTCCTCCTCCTCTCCGACCTCGCCGAACGCCGCCCGCCCGCGCCCTGAGCGGACCGGACTCTTGCTCTGCCTGCACTATTTTGATTCATTGCAGGCATGAACGAGAGGCAAGCCGTCCAATACACCGTCCGCGATGTGCCGCCGGGCGTGGACGCGCGCCTGCGCGAGGTTGCGGCCACGGAGGAAATCAGCCTCAACCAAGCCACCCTCCGCGTCCTCACCCGCGGCCTCGGCATGGACGGCACCGCTGTGCGCCAACGCTCCCTGCGTCACCTCGTCACCGCCGCTCCCAAGAGGGCTGTCAAAGCCTGGCGGGATGCCCTGCAGGAACAGGACCGCGTCAACCCGGACGACTGGCGGTGAAGATCCTCATCGACTCGAACCGCTTCCTCGACTTCTGCGAAGGCCAGCCGGACGTCGTGGATGTCTTCGAACAAGCCGACCTGCTTGTCATCCCCTTCGTCGTCCTCGCGGAAATCCGTGTTGGCGGCCTCACCGTGAAACGCGGCGAGGCCCAGGTCCGCATCCTCCACGAGCTGGTCCAGCAACCCGGAGTCCGCGTCGCGCACAGCACGGACACCACCGCGCACCACTACGCGTCCCTCTACGCCCGCCTCCGCAAAGCCGGCACCCCGATCCCCACCAACGATCTCTGGATCGCCGCCCTCGCCATCGAGCACTCCCTCGTCTTCTACTCCCGCGACGCCCACTTCGACCTCATCCCGACGATTCCGCGGATCGGGTGACCCCAAGCCGCCCGCAGACGTCAGACCTTACCCCGGCCAACCCCGGGTAGCCGCCCTCCCCTCTGAAGCCATGCGCTGATAAAAAGCTTCCACTTCTTGATGCGATGCCCCATAGAGCTTCTTCGGAGCGATGAACTTTCCGAGCCTCCTACCCCACGCCGTCCCATACGGACGCTTGCTCGGCTCCACCCCTTCCGTCGCCCAAAGCGCGTCAACCCGCGGTCCCCAGCCGGACATCTCTGTAGCCGGAGTTCTCACGTGTTGCTCTTATTGCATTGATCAACATGTTGGTCAATTCCATTATTTTACAATGTTGTCCAATATACGTTGGGCAGAAAAGTATTGCCGCACTGCCTAGCCGCCACTACCATCCGCCCCCCGATGAGCCCAGAACAACAAGACCTATTCCGAAAATTCATGGATGAGGTAAACAAGGGCAACATATTGTGGTTGTTGGTTTTCCTACTCTTGGTGAATCTGCCGGGGATCATTGCATGGATTATCCAGTTGACAAACCAACGAGCACTGATTTCTGTTTGGAAGCAGCGATGCGATGACAAGGACAAGGAAATTGACCGACTTGCGAAGTCCGTTAAAGATCTCCAAAATAAACTCTTGAAGACGCCACGCCCATGAATGCGATAATCCTGATTACCGTAATGGCTGCCTTTCCGGTGGCTGTCCTCATCAATAGCCTGATTCTTTTGAACAGACTCAAAATGCAAAGGGACCATGATCGGATGCTCTATAAGCTCTGTGCCATCCGAGACGAGATGGCGGCAATGAGTCTCAATGGAAAGATTTCTGAGGACTCTCGTATCTTCGCTTTTTTCTATTCGGCTATTGCAAGCATGATTCACCATCACAGGCAAGCCGGCCTTTGTTTCCGCGGTATGATTCGGTATATCGACCGAGAAATTCGTGAGATGCCGAAGGAAAGCCCCGACACTCGGGAGTCTTTGGGCGATGAAATTCAAAATTCGTCCAAAGCAGTCCAAAGATTGGCGCATGAGTTTTGTCAGGTGATGATTCATGGCTTAATTCGTTCAATCGGGTTTATCATTATTGATCGCTTCATTTCTAAGTTCAAGAAGATCGACTATTATGCGCTGCTTCAGAAAGTATTTGTGTTTTCTTCCACAAATCGGAATGTCTTGGAGTTCTGCGAATCTATAGATCGTCGTGGATCGGGCGGTCGTTTGAGCCACGCCTAATAAATCGGCCCAACAGGGCGATCCAGCCAACACCTCCCCTGCGGCACGCGCCATGCTGATATTCGCTTCGCTCACGCATGGCCCGTTCCTCCGGCCCGGTGTGCCTGATCGCTGACGTTCTCAGAAAACATCACCTCACTGCTATGTTTGACCTCTCAGAAGATGAACTTACTTGGGAGGCAGTCGGAAAGTGGACTGCTAAAGATACCGATCTTGATTACAGCGTCCTCGTAAAATGCCAGCCGATGGTGAGGACGGATTCACTTATTGGCTCTTCATTTTACCCAAACGGGAAACCGTATCCATTGCATGTGATGTATTTTCTGAAGGGCTTTCATCTTTTTATTGCAACGCTCGGTTGCGAGTCGGGGCCGAAGGATTTCAAGACCAAGCTTCTGATTGATCTAACAAAATGCGCTCCGATGACGGAGCCTGTAATTACACGGAAGCCACCTCGCTTTCTCTCTACAACAGAGCGTGCAGTATTCTACGGAGAAAAGTTCTTTTTTACTTCAGCTGCAATTGGCGAACGGCCTCATCATGGAGCATTTACACTGCGATTTCCAGAAGTGAATTCCTGTTACGCTTGGGAAGAAGCTGTAGCCTTTTCAGCTCGACTCAAGCTGCGGATCTACCAAGCAGAAAACAAGTAGCGCGAACGGGCCGATTCACCTAACGGCCATCCCCTCGGCACTTTTGTCATAGATACTGCTTACGCAGGCTGTGCGCCAAAAGCAGGTGGTAGCAGGTAATCGGGGACGTTCCCCCGAAACCCGCCAAGCTTGACAAAAGGCCCACATCTGTCCATTATCCTGTCCAGATGACTGCCATAACCTACACCG
>CAZRIL010000301.1:0-2829 GCA_964600115.1 uncultured Chthoniobacter sp.
CCTGTAGCCGGAATCCTTGACCCTCAACATCCTGGCGAATGCCAGTGATATCTCGTAATACGTCCAGCAGTCCATGCCATTGAAATTGGCCGATGGGGATTCGATCCGGTCATCGATTTCAAGCGTGTAGTTGACGTAGGGGGTTCCGAGCAGGGCTTTGCCGACCCGGGCTGTCCTCTCCCCGAGCGGCAGGGACCGCCAGTCTTCCCGCACCGCCTGGGCGACCAGCCTGTCGAACTTGTCCTTCCCTTTGAAGACCGTTGAAAACGGCAGCCTCGGCTCATACTCCGGAATCAAGACCGCCCCGATGGCAGGACCGGGTAGCGCCGAAAGAAGAATCCAGACAACGATGGCGGCAGTCGGTAGTTTGGGCATGCCAGACACTCCACGCCTGGCCGGATAAATCAAATCCCAAAATTCGGCCATGAGTCGCGGGGCATCAATCCACTTCTTTCCCCGGCGCATGGGCGCGCAGCGCTTTCGGCAATGGCGAGGAGAACCGCATTTCCTCCCGCGTGACGGGATGGCAAAACTTCAGAAATGTGGCGTGGAGTCCCAGCCGTCCTGCGGGATCCGTGGCGGCACCGTATTTTTCATCTCCGATTACCGGGCATCCTTCGGCAGCCAGTTGGACCCGGATCTGGTGCCGCCTTCCGGTTTCCAGGCGGAGTTGGACCAGCGTGACCTTGTGATCTTCCGAAAGCACCTTGTAGTGGGTGATCGCATGGCGGGTGAGGGCGGAAGCTCTGGCGATCCGGACTTTGAACTTATTGCTCTCGTCGAGGTCGCAGGTCATGACGCCTTCCTTGCTCCGGAGTCTGCCCTCGATCACCGCTTCATAGTGCTTTTCGTTCTCCTCCCAATGGCTTTGGAGAAATTCTTTGGCGGCCGGGGTTTTCGCAAAGACCATGAGCCCGGAGGTTTCCTTGTCCAGACGGTGGACGATCCATGCCCTCTCGCGCCCCTTCAGGTTGTTTCCCCGGAGGTAGTTGGTGAGCTGGAAATAGGCGGTCTTTTCATCCTCCGCGTTGCTGGCGATGCTCAGGAGCCCGGATGGCTTGTCGATGACGAGCAGGTGGGCGTCCTCAAACCAGACTTTGATGCCGGAGGAAATGGACGTCCTGGGCGCGGCGTAGCGGACGGGATTGATCCGGATGATGTCACCCGCCAGCAGGGGATGATTGAACTGTGTCACCGGCTCTCCGTTCACCGTCACGGCCTGGTGCTTCAGCAGGCTGCGGATTTTGGTTTTCTTTGTCTCCGGCCAGATCGAGAACAGGAAGGCCAGCAACTCGCCGGGGGCGCTTACAGTAACCGGCCTGGTCATTGGCGACGTTCGATCAGGGAGAACTCCTGCCGGATCTTTGCAACGTGATTGGAGGGAAGGAACCCCCGCCATTGGCTTCCGGGGTAGAGGACCGAATTCTTGCCGATCAGCGATCCCGGACTCAAAACGCTGTTGCATCCGACCTCCGCATGGTCGCCGACGACAGCTCCGAATTTTCGCAGCCCCGTGGAAAATGTCCCGTCCGGACCCGGTATCGTGACATTTGACTTGTCCAGTTTCACATTCGAGAGAATCACTCCGGCTCCGAGGTGGGCCTTGTAGCCCAGAATCGAGTCCCCCACATAGTTATAGTGGGGAATCTGCGCCTCATCGAATATCAGGCAATTCTTGAATTCACAGGAATTGCCGGCCACAACCCCATTTCCAATGATAACATTTTCGCGAATATAGCATCCATTGCGAAGTTCGCAGTTATTACCTATCCATGCAGGGCCCTTTATCATTGCTCCCTGTTCAATTACGGTTCCTTCTCCAATATATACAGCATTACTTATGAATGGTTTGCCTATTGTTTTTCCCAGTATTTCGGGTTTTAATCTGAACTGCAAATACGGGGCGATTTTTGATAATGCCTGCCAAACAAATTCCACGTTATCAAAGATAACGCGATGCTCGGTGTGCTGAAGATCGAAAAAATCTGTCGGAGTATGCATGTTACGTTCTGGTGAGTTTTTGGTCATCCTTGCTGTCCTTGATTGTCCATCCGAGTGCTTGAATTCGGTCGCGGAGGGAGTCGCTGGCCTTCCAGTCCTTCGCGGCACGAGCCTCTGCCCTGAGTGAGGCTAGTTCCCGGACCTCTTGCGGAATTTCCGCTTCCTCAGGAGTCAATCCGAGCACGGACTGCACTCCTGCCAGCCATTCCAGCAATCCGGTGGCTTCATCTGGTCTGATTTCCTCGATTCGGCGGTTGGTGTCGCGGATCACGTCAAAAACTGATGCCAGGGCGGCTGAGATATTTAAATCGTCATCCAGCGCGTTTCCGAATTCCGCCAATTCCGGACGGTTGGGCGAGGTGTTGACCACGACAGTGTTCGCGGATCCCGCGATATCGCGTATCTTGCGAGTCCACTCGTCGATTCGAGCCAAGGCACTGCGTGCGGCTCCCAAGCCCTCAATCGTAAAGTTGAGTGGTTCCCGGTATTTGACGGAGAGAAGTGCGTATCGCACTTCCCGTCCGGACCATCCTTTATCCTGGGTGAGATCACGGAGCGTAAAAAAGTTGCCAGCGCTCTTGGCCATCTTGGATCCCTCGACCTGAAGGTGTTTGCAGTGAAGCCAGTAGCGGGAGAATTGGAGGCCGGTTACAGATTCGCTCTGGGCGATTTCCGCTTCATGATGGGGGAAAATATTGTCCTCTCCGCCGCAATGGATATCGAGCTGCGGTCCAAGGATGCCGGTTGCCATGGCGCTGCACTCGATATGCCAACCCGGGCGGCCACGGCCCCAGGGGCTTTCCCACCAGACATCGCCATCCGCCTGGT
>CAZRIL010000302.1:0-2818 GCA_964600115.1 uncultured Chthoniobacter sp.
GATGTCGCGACGATCAAGAGCAAGACCGACTTTGTGGTGAGCAACAGCCGGGCTCTCCGCCGGGATGCAGACCTCACTGTCTCGGAAAACAAAATGGCGCTCGCGAAGAACATCTTCCTGTTTGGCCAGTGCATGGAGGGAACCCAATTCTACGGTCTCTTCGGCATGGTGCTCGCCCTCTACCGTCAAAACAAATTCCCGGGCATCGGACAGATGTTCAGCTACACGCTGCGCGATGAGTCGAACCACATCGAGTTGCTTCGCCAGTTGTTCCAGGATTTGGTCGATGAAAATCCGGATATCTGGACCGACGAATTCCGCGAAGACCTCCGGGCAACGATGCGAGAGGCGGTTTCGTTGGAAAAGCGGTTCATTCGCGACTGCCTGCCCGTGGCGGCTGTCGGGCTCACGGCGGATGAGTTCACGACGTATATTGATTACATCGGAGATCGTCGTTTGGAAGGGGTCGGACTCGAGCCGTTGAATCCCCCGATTGCCAATCCGCTCCCCTGGCTCTCCGAAATGATGGAAATCAAGAAGGAGACCAATTTCTTCGAAGGACGCGTCACCGAATACCGTCGCGCGGTTGATCTCGCCGGAATTTCCGACGACGACCTATAGTCCTCCTTCCCTCCCACTCCTCCTCCACCCTGCTGCTGCCCTGCCCATGATCCGCCACATATCCCTCGACGAAGACATCGCTCTCAAGCGTTTGGTCACCACCCCCCGCGACCAAAAACCCGGCTTTGATTGGCCGAGTGCGGTGGATACCGGGTTGATTTCCCATGCCGACATCGTGATTTCGCGCGCCGGGGAAGAACGGGCTTTCAACCTCGCGGATGTGGCGGATGAGATCGGCGCTGCCTTGACCGACCTTCTCCTCTCCCGGGATGAGAAGGATATTTTCAACGAGGAAAACCGGGGGTTCGTTGCGAATGTCGCCCATTCCGTCGCCACCCGCCTTTTGGAGCAGGCCCGCGAAGGAAGCGGTCTTAAGCTCTCGGAGAACGATCTTTCCCTGTTGATCGAAAAAGCTCTTATCGAAAATGATGCCCACGACGTCGCCAAAAGCCTCGTCTTCAAGCGCTCGGTGCGCTCGAATGTCGGCGGAATGGACGATGTGCCTCTCGAGCCTCTGACTGTGCGCTTGATCCGTCGAAATGGAACAGTCGTCCCATGGATCGAGGCCAAGATCGAAACGGCCTGCCGGAAGGCGTTCCTTTCCGTGAAAGAAAATGCCGATGCGGCCCAAGCCATTGCCCGGGCCGTTTCCGAGCGCGTTCGGGCGCGGGATCAGGCGTTTGTCCACATCGAAGACGTTCAGGACATGGTGCAGGAAGAACTCATGCGACAGGGATTCTACAAAGTCGCCGAGAGCTATATCCTCTACCGCGCCCAGCGCAGCCGGCTTCGCGATGAGGAGGAGTCGGTCCCCGTCGGCGAGCCCGTTGAGCAGCAGGACTCGCTCATCGTCGTCACGCAGGCCGATGGTCAGAACGTTTTCTGGGACGGCTCGGAACTGAAGCGCCGGATTCAATTCGGCATGATCGGTCTCGATCTCTGCCTGGATGCCGCGCAAATCGAGCGGGAACTTCGCCGTTCGATCGCCACCGAAGTCACGGAAGAAATTCTCAAGCACACGGTCATCCTCAATGCCCGCACGCTCATCGAGCGGGATGCGGATTTTGCAAAGTTTGCCGGCCGGATCCTTCTCTCCTACATTTACGAAGAGGTTTTGGATTGGAAAATCATGCGCGACGGGATCGAGGGGCTCCGCGAAGCGCACCGCAAGGCCTTTAAAAACTACCTTCGCCACGGTGTCACCATCGAGCGTCTTTCTCCCAAACTTCTCACCTACGATCTCGACGCTCTTGCCGAGGCGATCGATCCCACCGCCGACATGGATTTCGACTACCTGGGAATCCAAACGCTCTATGATCGCTACCTGATCGTCGACAAGACCCGCAAACCTGCGCGCCGCCTGGAGACGCCGCAGTTTTTCTGGATGCGGGTGTCGATGGGCCTATTCCTCGAAGAACCCAGCCATCGCGAAGAGTGGGCGATCCGCCTCTACAACCTCTACAAGAGCCGCAGATTCTGCTCGAGCACGCCGACCCTTTTCAACTCCGGCACCCTCCACAGCCAGCTCTCGAGTTGCTATCTTTACAAAGTCGATGACTCGATCGAGTCGATCATGCAACGGGGGATCGCGGACAATGCCTACCTCTCCAAATGGGCGGGCGGGCTCGGGGGATCCTGGACTTCGGTTCGTGGCACCGGCGGCTATATCAAGGGAACCAATGGCGAGAGCCAGGGCGTCATTCCGTTTCTCAAGCTCCACAACGACCAGCTTGTTGCCGTCAACCAAGGCGGCAAACGACGCGGCTCCGGGTGTGCCTATCTGGAAACATGGCACAACGACGTCGAGGATTTCCTGCAACTGCGGCGGAATACCGGAGACGACCGTCGGCGCGCCCATGATCTGAACACGGCGAACTGGGTTCCCGATCTCTTCATGAAACGCATGGAGGCCCGTGGCACATGGACCCTTTTCCGCGCCAATGAAGTGCCGGATCTCCACGAGGCCTTCGGACAAAAATTCGAGGAGCGCTACCAGTACTACGAGGCCCTGGCCAAAGAAGGCAAGCTTTTCGGCAAAGAAGTGCCGGCCATCGAGATGTGGAAGCAGATGCTCAAGATGCTTCTCGAGACCGGCCATCCTTGGATCACTTTCAAAGATCCCTGCAACGTCCGCAGCCCGCAGGATCATGCCGGAGTCATCCACTCGTCGAATCTCTGCACCGAGATCACGCTCAAT
>CAZRIL010000303.1:0-2798 GCA_964600115.1 uncultured Chthoniobacter sp.
TTGGCGGTCGTCCTGATAGAACGTGACGTTGTAGAACGGCTTGCCCGATGCGGTCAGGTGGAGGACGTAAGCCTTGCGGTTGAAAATTACCGTCAGATGATCCTCGGCGTCCTTTTTCAGCGCCCGGATGGTGAAGTAGAAATTTCCCGGCGTGAATGAAATGAGGAACCCGGCGTTTTCCTGCTCCTGCGTGGAAACGGATTTCGCATACAGGCCCGAAATCTCGTGCGGAAACATGATTGTGGTTGTTCCCGATTTCTCCGCAACCGGAATGTCGTAGATGACAAATTCGTCGAGCGGCTTTTGGGTGATCGGCCCAGCATGAGCCGACAAGACTCCGATGAGCATTACGAGAGGCGTGAATATCCATTTCATATGCGGAGGTTCGCACGGATTCGCCACAACGGTGCCCCGAGTTCGGGGCAATCTTGTCTATCCATTCGAGATGGTTTAGAATGAAACGATGCGACTCTCTCAGATCACTTCCATCGGTTGGTGTGCAAATATGATGCTGGACCGAAAAGAACAGCCTTCCTTCACAATTGATGACATCTACACGGCTGTTGATGAAGGCGGTTTGGTGGACCTTCTTATGAAAACTATCGACGACAGCGGCCTGATCGAAGCTTGCGCTCAGCCGCCAGAGCAGAAAGCCGAACTGGAAACCGCGTTGAGCAACGCCGCTGAGGCGCTACGCGGACGGGAACTCCGTAAAGCTGGGGTGGGAGAAAACGCGCTGTGCCTGGTGATGGCAATTGTTCTCGAAGCGATACAGCAGAATTTTTCTCGCTAGCTGAACGAACGTGTCCGACACACAAATTTGTGGCCTGTGCGACAGGGAATATGTCCCCTTGGAGGAAAGTCATATCCTCCCTGCATTTGTTTATCGGTGGCTAAAGGAAAGTTCCACCACTGGTTTTCTTCGTTTTGGCCGGGAGATGAACCGGCGCACACAAGACGGCGTTAAGGGCTATTTCTTGTGCGAAGAGTGTGAGGATCGGCTTCAAAAATTTGAAACGCCATTTGCTACCAAAATCTTCCATCCGTTTGTTCAAAACAATTCGTTTGCCACGGACTACGACGAATATTTTCGGAAATTTGCGGTCAGTGTAGTCTGGCGTGCTTTGGCCTACGGGAAACAGAAATATGGACTCAAAAATTTCCGTGGCCGACATCAAGGAGCCTTGGCCTCTGCACTGGAGACTTGGAAAGAATATTTGCTGGGGGCGGGAAACGACATAGCGGGTCATGAAGTTCACATTGTTCCGTTTTGTGGAGTGGCTGACCATACGATGGAGAATGTCCCACCGAACATAAACCGTTATCTCATGCGGACGACCGAGATGGACGTAGTAGTTTCCGACGAAAACGCTTTTACCTATGTAAAGATCGGTCCTCTCATTTTGGTCGGACTGATCGCTTTTCCCGATCGCTCCGAGTGGATCAATACCGAAATTTTAGAATCGGGCCACTTCGGTCCCGGTGGATTTCACGCACCGGGAATGCTGCTGCACTACATTTTCAGTCGTTGCAAACGCCTGAGCGAGTTAGAAGACGGACTGTCCTCGAAGCAGTTAAAAACCATCGAAGGGTCTTACGAAAAAAATATCGCACGATTCGAAAACTCCAATACTCGGGAAGCTGCAATTCTAGATATTATATTGAAGGAAAGACGCGAATAAACCTCAGACCACGCTTTCAGTCCGTGGTGAATTCAATGGGCATATGGAGAGTAGAATGAGGCCCCAAAATAGGTTCAACGTAGCTATCCCGAAACCGGCAGGGCGGTACCCCATTGAGAATGATCGTGACCAACGTCTTTACTGTCTCAAAGGCCCAAGCAGCCGGTTTTTCCCACTCGTCCAAGGCAATGCGCCAGTCGCTGGGAGGTCCCCATTTCACAAGGTGCCGCTTCTCCAGCTCCGCAACAAGAGTTTGGACACGCTCAGGATAGTCCGGCGCTGCAACATCGACCTTCGCGTGCACCAATTCATTGCGAAGGTTTACTAACAAATCGTAGTCACACCACCAAGGTTCAGTAGTGGGAAGGTCTTGGCCATAGAGCGACTTGTAAACGGAGCGATACTTTCGTCGAATACCTGCCCTCTGCCGTTCCAATTCGAGAATTGTTTCTCGGGCGGCACGGACTTCCTGCAAATTCTCTGGTTGCGAGAGGAAATTCGCCATTTCGGCAAAATCGTTTAGGAAGGCCTCAGCGGCCATGGCGGCAAAGATAACCGCCTCAAATCCAGCCCATTCCCCACGTTTCGCGCGTTCGAGCGATATTCGAACGCGGAAGACCAATGGGGGAAATCCGAGGTTAATCCAACCACTCATTTAACCCGTCATAGCGGATGTTCGGAATAATTGAAATCCTGCACAACGAGCGGGAGGCGTCCGTTGCCCAAGAGGTCGGGATTGCGGATGAAAAGGAATTCGATCTGGAATTTCACCGGCTCCCGAAATTCCAAGCCTTTGAGGGTGCCGGTGCGGACCAGATTGCCCTCGGCGCGAACGCTGACGGCCTCGAAAGACTGCCCGGCGCCGTCCTTGATTTTGCGGGTGTCGAGGATGTCAATTTTCGTGACTTCGACCTTTTGATGAATCTGCTTTTCCTTAAATTCCGGGTTCTGCGCCTTGTAGAGCGCGGCGGCTTTTTTCCGGGCGGGATCTTCGAGATAAATCCGCTTCAAGAGGTCGGACAAATCCGGCCCTACGGGATTGCGTTGCAGCAGAGCAAGGCACGCGAGCCGGACATGATAGGCATGAAGGTTCCCGGCTTCCTCGAAGCCGAGCAA
>CAZRIL010000304.1:0-2794 GCA_964600115.1 uncultured Chthoniobacter sp.
AGGCTAAACCGGCCAAAAGAACGGCCGGCCCGACAGACCACAAAAAATCAAAAAGGAAGCCGACCGACCGGCAGATGTATTCCGGATCCATTATCGCTCGACCTCCACAGAAAAAGGTGAAACCCCGTGTTTCTCGCGAAACTTCACCACGGCTTCCGCCCGGCTGTGAGCCCGCACCATGTCCGAAAAAGGGGCCGGAAACGCCACCGCCCGACAAAGAAAAAGGCGGGAGCGTTTCATTTCTGCGCGGCCTCCTCCGCTTGCACTGCGCGAGCCGTCCGGATCAGCAACGACCGGACAAACTGCGAGGTAGTCAACCCCTGCTCATCCGCCTGCTTCTGCAACACCGCACGCACCTCATCAGGCACGCGGATATTCACGATTCCCATCACTGGCTTCTTCATGCGGTGAATTTGTAACACGTTTCAACCGCTCGTAAAGAAGATTTTGACCGCAAAGATAAAACGTGTTACATAAGCACACACAAATCGACATCATGAGCCGCCGAAATTTCTCCATCCGCCTCCCCGATGATGTCATCGCGACACTCGACAAACTCGCCCTTCAGGTCGGATTCGGGATAACCCGCAACAACATTATCGAATCCGCCTGCGAATGGTATGTCCTGCAATGCCGGGCAAACAGTGGACGCCCGATGATGGAAATCGACCAGCAGGATGTCATTGCCTACATCCGATCAAAACACATGCCGCACGCACTCCGCGTCGCAGAAGAATCACCAGAGGGAAAAGGATCGAGGGACGTTGCTCAGGACTCAGAAGATACTACTGCTCGGCGTCCCACAGACCCACGGAATTCCGAGAAATCGAAGAAATACCAGATCCAGAAGAAGGCAAAATCGTGAACGGACTCTTCCTGTGAACATCCTCGACCGCATCGCCCTTACGCTATGGGAGATTCCATTCATCCCGGTTCTCCTCATGCTCTGGGCATTGGGATGCGCACTTAACGGAGCCATATTTCTAACAAAAGGGAAATCCCGATGGATCGCGGCCGCCAGCCTCATTGCGTGCATTGCTGGCCTCGCTCTGGTCGAACGCACCCCATCCATTATCAAAGCAAAAGCCGCGCAAGCACGGACCCACAGCGACCAATGAAACACCTCACCACCACCGGAGCGATCCTGCTTGCACTTTGCATTCTCACGCGCAGCACAGACTTCGCTCACCTCGCCCTCCTCATATTCCTCTCCGGCCTGCTCCTCGATGCCCGCGGATCCATCAACCGCTTGCCCAGGAGCGGCCGCATCGCCATGCGAGCCGGCATCTCAATCCTCATCATCCTCTTCCCGATAGTTTCGATGGGAGATTTTGCCATTCTCGCCTGGACAAACATCCTTGCCACGGCGATCGGCGCGAACCTCCTCCTGCTCCTCCCCGAGAAATGAGACCCCTCGCCGCCCTTGCTCTTTTCCTGGTCGCCGGCTGCAGCACCCCATCGCAGCCGCCACCACCACCCAAGCCCGCAGCAGACGCGCAGCCCACGCACGCCAAGATCGAGATCCGCACCGTTCCATCCGGAGGATACGTCTCATGGAACGGCGACACCCTCGGCCCGGCACCCATCACCATCGACATACCCACCCGCTCCGGCTACCGCTGGCCGGCCGATGATGGCGCATTATCGCAGCTCTTCGTCGCCCGCTGGCTCGATGGCGGATATGGCGCGGAACTCTTCATCTCCGACCACAGAATCCCCGAAGTCATCGTGATCTGGAGAAAATAATTCCGCCCGCAAAGCCTGATAAATACAGGCATCCGAAAGGAAAATGATTGTATTGCGAAAATAATTCTTGCGCTCTAATCGTTTCCGCAATACATTCTCCCTCAGATAGCGAACCGCTACCTCCGACCGGCCGGCAGCCGGGAACCGAAAGAACGAAAATGAAAACCACCACCTACAGCATCGACTTCAGCACCGGGAAACTTATCCCCATCACCTCCGCCGGGCTCCTCCCCGTCGGACAGATCGTCACCTACGAGGACCGCGCCAACAGCCGCAAAGAATACGTCGTGACAGGCGCAGACTTCGGAGAATACGGACACGGCCAGCAATGCACCTGCGAAGACGGCCACATCTCGCACGTATCCAAGTTAGACACCGAGCGCCCCGGAGGATGGCAACTCAGCGACCGCATCTTGACCGCTGAGGAAATCGCCGCATTCCTCGCCACCGCCGCCGCCCGCAAAGAGAAAGAGACCCGCGAAAACGAGCAGGCGAAAGCCGCCGCCACCGCCGCCAGGAACGAACGCAAAGCCGCCGCCATCCGAAACAACCCCCACCTCGAACAAGTCAAGCCCGGCGAATACTCCAGCGCGAAACTCGGAGCCAAAAACATCCGCACGGAATTAAAGCGGGCATTCCCTGGCATTAAATTCTCCGTCACCTCCGACGTTTACAGCGGCGGCGACTCCATCAACATCCGCTGGGCAATGGGTCCCACCGTCCGCGAAGTCGAGAAGATCACCGCGAAATACCAGGATGGACATTTAAACGGCATGGAGGACATCTACGAGACCAACCACGAAAACGTCTGGCCTGACATCTTCGGCGGAGCGAAATACGTCTCCGAAAACCGTGAAGACGGCGAGCTATACGAATCCATCGCCGGCCAGCTCTGCGACATCTGGCAGATCGCCCGGCCCGCAGACGGGAAAAGCTATTGGAACCTCAGCCACCCACAGGCCGAAGACGTAAGGCAAACCACCCGCGCTCTAATGACCGTCACCAGCTTCCCCGCCAACGTCCAAGCCAACGCCGTCACTGTCGAACG
>CAZRIL010000305.1:0-2766 GCA_964600115.1 uncultured Chthoniobacter sp.
TTCAATCCGGTTTGCTTCTCGAAGGCTTCATTTACGGAAAGGTAAATCCAATCGCATGGCTCTCTGCTTTCAAAGACCAACTGACAATACGCACAGCCTTCTCCCATGTTCTCGAAGAGCAACTCGTGGGTTTCCTCTCCTTGAGGATGCTTGCGTTTGATTTTTCGCAAGCCCCAATTCTCCCAGTATAAACAGCCAATGATAACACAGAGGACAAAACACAAGACTGTGAGTATACCCAACGGCTGCAACTGATTGAGCCACCATTGAGAGAGTATAAGGCGCATAAAAGTGGTTATACCGGTTCCCATCGCAGAATGCGAATCTCACAAATGGGTGAACGAAACACGTAAAGCGGGCGATGTATGATGTCCGTGTATACTTCCGCAGACTCGCAATCCAGATGATTGTGGACTAAGCCGAAACGGAGACAGGGGCGAAGGCGCATGAGGTATTGGGTGAAAGCGTGTCCTTCAATTTCCTCTGGCTGCGGTGATCACCTCCGTTGAGCACTCATTTTCGTTCTTGGCACTATGTATTATCCTGATGGCAACCGTTACCAAGAATGATCGAGATTGGAATATGACAGCGTCAACCAGATTTGACGTTTCAATCGGTCGGGAGTGCATGAAGCAGTAGGTATTGCGTTTTGAACCTGAATTCGGTAGATCTTTTCCACCGAGATGGCAACCGCTCGGATCTGAAGGCGGTTCGTTATATCGGGAATAATGAATGCTTACTTTGCGTTGGCTATTGCCATTCTCTCCGAGGTCATTGGAACTTCCGCCCTGAAAGCCTGCGACGGGTTCTCTCGCCTCTGGCCGTCCCTGATCGTAGTCGTGGGTTACGGGTTCGCCTTCTATTTTCTGTCAATCACGGTGCGAACGGTCCCGCTGGGCATCGCTTATGCCGTCTGGTCCGGCCTCGGCTCGGCGTTGATTCTTGGAATCTCGTGGCTGGTCTTCAAGCAGGCGCTCGATTTGCCCGCGATATGCGGGGTCTCGCTCATTATTGCAGGGTGCGTCGTTTTGAACGTCTTTTCAAAGACGTCCGGCCACTGATCCGAAAATAGAGGGGTGTAAGTAACTGAACAAACCATCCGCCGAACAATCCCAAATGAAAATAGAACACCCCATCCGAACTTTTCACTCCCGAAGGACATCTCTAATCAATTGGGCCCGCTTCCTTCTGATTACCCTGCTTTTATGCTCGGCGGCATCCGCGCACGGTGCCGCCAACAAAGAAGCCGACTACGTTTTCAAAAACGGGGCGGTCTATACAATGGATAGCGCCGCCCCGAAGGCCGAGGCCATCGCCGTCACGGGCAAGAAAATCTCCTACGTGGGGGAAAATAAAGGCGCGGAGGCCTACGTGGGGAAAAACACGCAGGTCATCGACCTAAACGGCAAGATGCTACTGCCGGGCTTTGTTGAGTCACATATCCATCCCACCTTGGCCATCGTTGCTTCGGGTGCCGACTTGCCATGCGACTCTGTGGATGAGGTTCTGGCGAGGACGAAGGCCTGGGCGGACGCTCACCCTGAGGCCAAACTAATTCAGGGATTTGGGTGGCGCTATACCCTGTTCCCGACGACAGGCCCGACCAAGGAGGCTCTGGACAAGTTGTTTCCCGACAAGCCGGTGATGCTCGTTGCCATCGACGCTCACAGCGCGTGGGTGAACAGCAAGGCGCTCGAAATGGCTGAAATTGATGCGAAGACTCCCGATCCAGCGCCGGGCGTGAGCTTCTTCCAGCGCGATCCCAAAACCAACGAGCCGACCGGTTGGGTCGTGGAAACCCTCGCCGAGCAAATGGTCATGGCCAAACTGAACCCTCCAACACCCGAAGCCGTCATTGCCGCCTCTGCAGAAAAATTTCAGGACTACGCGGCTGCGGGAATCACGGCTCTTTTTGATGCCGGAATGGGCACGATACCGACGGACCGCGGTCTCGAGGGATACCAGCAGTTGGAAAAGGAGAACAAACTGCCGGTGAGGATCGTCGCCAGCTACTATTGGAACAACCCGGCAATCACCGACCCTGTGGGTGAAGTCCTGGCGCTGCGCAAGAAGTTCAACTCGGAGCTCGTGCAAGCCAGGGCCTTGAAGATCATGCTTGATGGCGGCGAAGCCCAACACACAGCGGTCATGCTCCAACCTTATGCCGACCGACCCGGATTTCTTGGCGAGTATGCAATTGATGAAAAGCTGGTCAAAGCCGCCGTGCTCAAAGCGCATGCCAATGGCGTTGATACCCACTCCCATAACTACGGGGATGGGGCGGTCCGCACCTACCTCGATGCCGTCGAGCAGGCGCGCAAGGCTTATCCCAACAGCCCGTCGCGCCACTCGTCGGCTCACAATATCTTTGTCAGCGATCAGGATGTCCCCCGCTTTGCAAAGCTGGACGTGACGATGCAAAGCTCGGCCCAGTGGGCCATGCCTGACCCGACCATTAAGCGGACGGCCGGGATAGTCGGCGAGGATTTAGCATTCAAGGAATTCTTCCGCCACAATTCCGTTGTGAAAGCCGGCGGGCGCCTCGCATTCGGGACAGATTGGCCCGCCTCGGGCTACATCGTCACCTATCGTCCACTAGACACAATTCAGGTGGCGATCACACGTGGGATCTTGCCGCGGTTCGGAAAGGACAAATTCGCTCCTGTCCTGCCGCCCGAAAAGGAGCGCATCACTCTGGACCAGGCTCTCAAGGCTTCCACCCTGGACGCCGCCTTTGTGCTGGGGTTGGAAGACAATATCGGCTCC
>CAZRIL010000306.1:0-2750 GCA_964600115.1 uncultured Chthoniobacter sp.
AAGCACCAAATGTGATGGGGGTGAGCACGATCCCAGGCTCCCACCGCATCTGCAAAAATGTCTGCACCTCGAACTTCAAGTCCCGGATGCTGAGATTGGAGGAATCGCTGAGGTCCCACCCATAGAAAACGGTCTTCACATCCGATGGCGGATGCCGGAAGACAATCCTCGAACCAACTCCTTCTCCGACGAAATGAATGTTTTTCAAACCCTTGAGTCCCACCCTGGGATTCCATGATCTCCGCTCAGGCAGCGGAGCCGGAGCGAAATAATAATCTCCCCTTGGGATGAACACGATCCCCCCGTCCGGCTGCAAAGCGCGAATGGCCTTGTCGAATGCCGTGCGTTCATCGGCAACGCCATCTCCTGCGGCACCGCAATCGCGAACACTCACCACCTTCATTCCGGCGTAATCCACACGAGGCATTTCCTCGAGCCCGGCTCGCGAGTAGAATCCGGAAGGGAGGTTCTCGACGGCGCGGACAGGAATTCCCAGCAGGCTGATCAATAGCGATGCGAGGATCACGGGGTTGATAGAGGCGATTTTGATTGGCATTTTAGTAGAGGTGTTCGTGGCTTTCTTCGATGGCAGTTATTTTTTGTCGGGAACAATGCTCCGGCCGAAATGCGACTGGATCCATCCGGCCAAATAGGCGGCCTGCAAGCGCTGGACATTTTCCTGAAAGTGAACATGATCGCAGAACAGCACGTCATCAGTCCCCAATCCTTTGGTGAAGCCCTCCAGATCGATAACCGGAATATCTGCGGCCTTCATCACCTCGTCCGCAACATGATTGTATGCTTCAACATCCGCAGAAAATCGAAAGAATCCGAGCGAGGGCTTTTTGTTGTGGATTAAGTCGTTCGAGTGGGTCGTGCGGATCCATGCCGCCGGGATTCCATGAAGTTTGAGCTGCGTCGCAAGCTCCTCCAAGTTGGCACGGTATGCGGCAATCGGAACCTGCGCCCCACTATCAGGCGTTAGCCGTTTCACATCGTGCAACCCGCAGTTAAAAATCAGCAGATCCGGCCGGAAATTCCCGACCCCCATCCTCGCTTTCAGATACTCAAGCACCCGGCCGGAATCACCGGAATTGGATCCCTTGGGAATGTTCAGGTTTTCCTGCGCCTCGCGGTCGCCGCTCCGCCTCATCACTTGAAACTTCTCCCCCAGCATTCCTCCAAGATATTCCCCATATTGAACAGAGATGCTGTCTCCTACGGAATAGATCACAAGAGGGGCGGTCTTCATGGAGTCAGAGGATGGAACGGGCACATTTGATTTCTCGATGATCTTTTCGGGGACTTCGCTGGCGGATGTCCCCGCTCCTGCAAGAACTTCCATCGTGGACAGCGCCAGCAGGGCAACCGGATGAAGTAGAACTGAGGGGAGGGGAAAACTCATAAATGTAACACGTGCACATTAATTCGCTATTTTCTGATGTCAATAAGGTATTCCGAAAGGGAATCATCCTAGACCGCTCAATGCAATCCACACTGATCGCTTGCTTCGCGGAGGATTTTCTCTTGCAGATAAACGGGAAGATGTGCACGTGTATCATTGTTCGTCCATGAAACTTTCTCATCTGATTTTGCTTCCACTGCTGCTGCAAATGGCCCTTGCGGACGTCCGCCTACCAGCCATTTTTTCAGATCATATGGTGCTTGAACGCGGCGACCGGGTGCCTGTCTGGGGAAGCGCCGAACCCAACGAGAGTATTGCTATCGATATCGCCGGACAGAGGCAAACCGGGCGGGCGGATGAGAAGGGGCGTTGGAGGATTGATCTGGATTTATCCAAGACAGGGAATGGCCCGTATGAGTTGCTGGTGGAGGGGAAAACCAGGCGTGTCATTAGTGATGTTATGATCGGCGAGGTCTGGCTGGCATCGGGACAATCCAACATGACCTTCCCGCTGGAGGCAGATGCCGACGCGGCAACCGCTATCGCTGAAAGCGGAAACCCACAGATCCGGATGTTTGCTGTGGACAAAGCGTTTGGGAAAAATCCTTCGGAGGAGGTTTCCGGGACCTGGGTGGTCAGCAGCCCGGAAACTTCGGGAAAGTTTTCGGCTGTCGCTTCTTACTTTGCACGAAGGGTTCAGGGGCAACTGGGAGTTCCCGTCGGGGTTATCCATGCGTCATGGGGGGGATCGAATGCCGAAGCTTGGCTGAGCGGGGAGGCGCTGGCCAGCGATGAGGACCTCAATCTGTCCAACAAAAAATACCGCGACAAGTTCGTGCAGCGTGAAACGGAATCCAAGCAGTTTGCCGCAGCCATGGAGAAATGGCTTCGTAAATCAGGGCGCTCGGAACAGCCAACTCCTGAGCCTGCCCGGTTTGCGGGCGACGGGGTTCCGCAGGAGGGATGGGTTTCGTTTCAGGTTCCACCAGGATCTCTGCCCCGAGAAATTCCTGCGAATGGTGTCATTTGGTTTCGACGGGAGGTGGATCTTCCGCCGGACCTGCTCAAGCAGAACTTCCGCGTAGACTTCAAAGACACCGGTGGAGTTGAAACGGTGTATTGGAATGGAAGTGAGGTCCTGAATGTTTCCTATACGGAGCATCCGGGCAAAGATGTTCCGAGGCGCGCCTACATCCCGATGAATAAACTTCGTTCGGGAAAGAACATTCTCGCCATCCGGGTCTTCGCTCCAGACCGGCCAGCCATGCTGCCTGGAATTTCTGGAGAATCCCTGCCGCTTGATGGCAGGTGGCAGGCAAAAACGGAAACAATTCTTCCCTCGCCT
>CAZRIL010000307.1:0-2742 GCA_964600115.1 uncultured Chthoniobacter sp.
TGATCTTTGTCGATGAAATCGACAAGGTAGGGGGAGCAACTTCCTGGGAAATGTTTTTACGCACAGAAGTGTTTCAACTCCTCGATCACCAGATACCTGCCGGTATTAATCACGATCAAGGCGACGAGGATGACGACGATGGGGATGCTGGAAGCATGGTTTCCGGGGAGTGTCTTACCAATGCACAAACGACACTCGCCACCAAAACATTAATTCTCGGCGCGGGTGCATTTCAACACCTGTGGGACGCCCGCTCCAAACCAACGTTGGGTTTTAACGAACAGAAAACGCTCCACGAACCGACAAATCTCAATCACCTAACTGCCACGCTGCCCCGGGAATTGACCAACCGCTTTCGGAGCGACCTTGTTGTGCTACCACAATTGGTCGAGTCCGACTACCGCCACATGCTGCAAATGGTCGCGGAAGGTATCCCGAGGGGCCTTCGCAAGGCATTTTACCGCATGGGCGAATTGCGCATCCCGGAAGCCATCAATTGCCGGCAAGGATGCCGTTTTGTGGAGGAACTCCTGCTGGATGTGATTATCGCGGAGCGTGAAGCAATGGGTACGAATACAGAGCCAAGCACCTCATTGCCTGAGTTTAAACCGTCGCACTTTTGAGGAGCAAACACCGTGATTGATAAAAGAAAGTCCCTAAATCCCGAAGTAAACCTACCCGCAATCAAAAAATGGGCAGATCGGTTAGCGGTTCACCCCGATGTTCTCGGCTGGATCATTGAGATTTATGCAAAGTCATCAGCCGACGCCGAAGTGATCACCGTCATGAGGCGTGTGTCCGCCGCACAATCCACGAGAAACAAAAACCTCCCAAACATGAGACAAAGAAAGCGCATCGAATGGAATGACGAAAAGACTGGGTAAACACTCAATTCGCGGGGTCTCGCCGCGTTTTCTCTTTACGAAGCTCTGATTGTGGTCGCCATTTTGGCAATTGTCTCGGTGATGGCCGTTCCCGAGATTCAGAAGGCGCAGGTTCGCGCAAAGGCGGCCAGCGAGACCGAGAATTTGCGGCTGATCGAGAGCGCCAAGGCTCAGTTTGCCCGGGCGCATCCGGGGTCTGCGATCGGCTCGGTCGCTGATTTGACCCCGTATCTTCCCAACGGGCGACTTCCGGTTTCTCCGTGGGACGCCGATAAGGATCCTGCCAATTATTACCAGAACATCACAGTTTTGAGCCGGACCGTGACGTCCCCGGCCAATGGAACGTCCCGTTGCGAGCCGAATATCACACCATTGGCCGCCAATGGCTTCAACGATTTGGGGGCGGCCAACCGGGTTTACCTCAAACCTGGGACCCCTGGGCCGTTTGTTCGTATTCCTACGACGGGTGATCCCGGTGTTCTTACCGGAATGACTGAGACCGGGTTTGTCACCCCTCCCTGCACTGGAGTTTCTGTTAGAGATGAATATGAAAATGTGCCTCCATCGGTTACGGGGGACTGCCCTACGTTCGATCGGGTTCTTGTCAGCACGGATTCGGTTGCTTGTGTGAATCATTGGCGCTGGGAGCTTGCGTGTACCGGCATAGGAACAGGTTGCACTCCTGTTGATTATTACCCTCCGTATGAGGATTGTGCTGCCTTGCTTCCTCCGGGTTGTTTTGCTTGTAAGTATGTCCGGGATCGGGAAGTTGTGACCGGACCCGATGTTAATGGGAATTACATCTGCGAGACTATTTATCGTCTTGAGCCCGATTGTCCAGGCACGGGGACGGGTAGCAGCACTGGCACGGGAACAAGCACCGGAGGTGGCACTGGTGGCACTGGTGGCACTGGTGGCACGCCGCCAGATACTGGAGGGGGAACGGGCGGTGGCACTGGAGGGGACACCGGAGGAGCAACCGGTGGTGCTACTGGAGGGGATACAGGCGCTCCTTCTGGGACTCCGATCATTTTGGAGTGCTGCGATGATCCCCCGGCTGAGCGTGAAGATTTGCCGCCCGAGTGGGTGCCAGATGAGTATGATTGTGATGGAAAACTCGTCAAAGCGGGTTATTAGCAATACCCATGGCAATATCGCACCTGCAATTTGAAAGGTGATACGATGAATCCCACTGAGCCTTGTCTGGATTGTGAATATGAATGCTCGCCTTGGATTGGGCCTATTAGCCCAGTTTTAATTGATGTCAACCAGCTAGGGTTTCCGGATCTGCTGGCGGGAAGAACTGCTTGGAAGAAAGATGCCCGTCGCAAGGTGGATTTTAATCAGACCCGTCGTTTCAACCTGGATGGGAAAGGTCTCAGCCAGTGGGAATGGGTAGGTCCCAAGACAGGCATTCTTGTGTGGAGTGAGTCCACGCCCAACGCGGTCTTGTCAGGGAAGGATCTTTTTGGAAATATCACTTGGGGCAAGGAGTGGAAGAATGGCTACGACGCGCTTGCATCGTTGGATAAGGATCAGAGCGGAGCGCTGGAGGGGGGAGAGCTCTCCGGCATTTATATCTGGGTTGATGCCAATACGGATGCCAGGTGCCAGTCCGATGAGTATCGGCCTGCTTTGGATGTCGTTGAGTCTATTTCTGTTGTCCCGCAGCCTGACGGCGAGGATGTTTATATTTCCAAGGGTGCTCTTTTGCAAAACAAAAAATGGGTACCAACTTGGGATTGGTGGAGTTCCGCTTATCCCTACCCGTTGTTTAAGGGGCGGGATAAGCGACCAGTCCCTCCCTTGGTTGTTGCTCCTGACTCGCAGAGTGTTCCGGGGACTGCATGTATTTATG
>CAZRIL010000308.1:0-2732 GCA_964600115.1 uncultured Chthoniobacter sp.
TTCAGAATGTCCCATTTATTCTGATAATCCCCGTGATTCTGCAAAGGAATGTGCTTTGACCCGGTGGTGTCGTGCCGCAGGATGACTATCCCCAAAGAGTGCAATTCTTGTGATCTACGACGGCTCCGATTCGGACGAACAGAACCTTATTGAACGAGTTCTCATGGAACCGGATCGTGAAATCGGACGATGGTATGTGACTCGTAAATTGTCTCCCACCGCCTACCATATGCAATCAATCAATTCCCAGGAGATGAAGCTCCACAAACTCCGCCCGCAGATTACGAAAGGAATTCTCTATTGGGCACGTATTGAGGATGATCTTTTTCAATCGAGCCGGCCATGAACTCCTCGTGGACACCACAGCGAGTCTGCCGACTCATTGAGCAGGCGTTGGAATTCTGCCTCGCGGGACGGCGGGAAGTGGGAAACGGCTTTGTTTGGTTTGGCCCGGAGTGGCACGGAGAGCACGTGCACTGGATCCGCTCGCATTGCGAAGCCCTTACTCTCGTCGCTGCCTATGTGCACTGCGCCCGACAGGGGACTGTGTCTGCCGATCCAGATATACTCTTCCAGCTCACTTCAGACGCCGAGGCCGCTCTGCATGCCGCCGCTGCCAGCCATGTGAGTGAGGGGGCGCTTCGTTTTCCAGACTCGGAGCCGTGGGGTCTTGGCTGGCAGACTGCACTCTCGGCTTACTACCTGACGGTAGCAGTCTTTTATCTTAAACCGTATCTAAGCCCCCATACGGTCAATCGGGTCCGCGCTGTGGTGGCCGCCGAGGCCGACCGTTTTCCGGGGGTCACCCCGCCCTGCGGTGTGCTCTTCGACACGAAAATGGAGGAAAACAGCTGGGATTCCGCCCTCCTGTCATGGGCAGCCTTCGTCTTCTCCGATCACCCGAACGCTTCACTGTGGGAAAAGGCCGGTCGATGGTGGGCGTTCTCCGCGACGACTGTGGTCGATGACCGCTTCGATTTTCGACTTCTGGAGGACGACCGCACCGTCGCACAATGGTGTACCGGTCCGACGCTCCACCCGGATTTCACCTGCGAGAATCACGGTACGTTCCACCCGAACTACCAGACAGCCGTGCCCTTCGGGGCCCCAGCTGCCTACCTCGCCCATGGAAAGCCGGTGCCGTCAAGTATCAGTCACCACACCCTGGAAGTTCTAGGCGTGCTGGCCTACTTCACAGGGCCGGATGCAGCGACGCTGATGGTGACCGGAAATGACTGGCCAAGTTTTCATGGCATCCACACCGCCGTCCCGACGCTCACCAAAGCTCTATCGGGAGCCGCCAAATTCTCTCGAATGGCATCGGCTTATCTCGATCGCATCGAGTGGTTCTTTTCGCTTTCGGAAGACGGGCACGTCTTCGGCTCAACCCTGCAAACGGACGTCGAAAACCAGCGGTATTTCTTCCACACATTCAATTGCTCCCACTTGCCTCTCGTCCTTCCGGCGCTTCCCCTTCAGGAAACGCCCGAACCGGACCTCACCTGCGCGCGCCATTTCCGCTACGTCCAGGTTATCTGTCAGCGTGATGAACTCCGGATGGCCTCCGTTGCATGGCGCACCCTTTACGGACATCCGCTCTTCGTTGTTCTCCCGCTCAGTGATTCCACATGGGCCGGATGGGCGCCGTTTACCGGTGTGGGCCGACTCACCCTCCGTGATGGCGCCGAGCTGCGCAGTCGGGTGAAAACCCATGAGGAACACGTTGAAGATCACGCTTTCACAACGCGCGGCGAGATCCTCTGGGTTCATCCCGAAACGCTTGAACCCATTGCAAGCCAGACGATGGAAATGATTTCCCGTCGTGGCGAGCCGGTGCGCCTCCGGGAGAAGGTAATGGCCTTGAAAACCATTGAGGTGGGCAGGAACCAAGGGCTGACGATGAGTCTGGCGAACGACATTCACAATCGTGAGCGCAGGCTGATTCTGGGAGACGGAAGGTCCCATGTCGTTCCTGCCCTCACCGGGCCACAGGAGTTGGAAATCGGTCTGGAGGTGACAATCGATGAGCGAGTGCGATATCGATGCACCCGGGACATGATCTATCACTCGCCCGGAGAACGACTCAAGGAGGACAATCGATACCGCTCGACACATTTCGAACGGCTCTTTGCACCCGGACGAATCGGCGGGTTTGCCGTCGGTGAAGAAATCCGGTCGACCGAACTGGCGATCGACGTCTTGAGATAAGCTCCTTCACAACCGGCTCTCTGGCCGGTTTTTTGCGAACCCATTGTGAAGGTTATAGTAATAATAAAAGTTGTGGCTCACACGTCATTCTTCACTCTCTACGAGGTCTAACCAGCAGCCCCCTTCAGAAACCCCTTATGCGAAAAAGCACCTGTTCACACGCCAGATTTGGTCCCTTAAAGAAAGTTCAGAAGAACAGACAGGGCTACTTTGTATTGTTGGCACTTTTGTTCGCTTCCAATGGGCTCCTGGCCCAGTCTACACAGCAGGCCGACAACCAAGTCTCCTCCCGCAGCAACGGCACGGCAATCTCGAACGCGTCCGACAGCGCGGCGGCGAAAGCATGGGCTGCACTGAAGAGTCTTCGTCCGGATGGTACCTTCACCTTTGCCGGACTTGAAACTGGTCTCGTGCATGTTGGTCCCGATGGCATGAGTGCCCAAAAAAAACTCGCACCCGGGACCGACTCCGGTGCCTCAACCATCCGCGGCGACTGGCCCGTAATCGGTGGCAAGTTCACGCTC
>CAZRIL010000309.1:0-2721 GCA_964600115.1 uncultured Chthoniobacter sp.
GATAGCCTTCGGGGTCGAACAAATAATGAAAGAATATGCACACTGACCCCCAGTTCCCCCTGCCGGGTCTCATTTTCTCCGATGTCGGGTGGGTCGCGGTGCTCGTCGCCTGGGTCGGTGTTGGGTGGGGGCAGCGGGCGCTGGCCTCCGGGGCCGGGGGCGGGGTTTGCTCCCCAGGCTTCGGCTGGCGGGAGGAAGCCGCTGTTGATACGGTCGGTATCGTTCATCCCGAGGAACGTTTGCGTGGTCGTGGGATTGGTGCCGAAGATGTAGAGTTCCTCGTAATCGGAGTAGCCGTCGCCATCGCTGGATAGCCTTCGGGGTCGAACAAATGATGAAAGAATATGCACACTGACCCCCAGTTTCCGATCAGGGGTTGGCGTTCGTCGCTACTCGCGACAGCGCATCCGTGTTGCTTGGCTATTTGCGTAGAAGTTTGAGGAGGATTCCGCCTGCAACGGCGGGAAGAAGGATTGCGCCTATGATCCACGGCCAGGGGGAGGATTTCGACGGCTCGGCTTGATCAATAGCGGAAGGTTGCTGCGTCGCTTTGGTCGATGTTGAGCTTGGCATCATTTCCTTCGATCGTGTTGCTGGCATTGCTTGGGTTGCTTCATCGGTTGCTAGAGCGACTGGCGAAGCCCCCAGCATAAGGTTGAGCGCACCGCGACCATTCATCGCCGCACGAATTGGGGGATTGCGTCGCCCTTCGATAACGTCAATCGCAGCTTTCAATGTGCCAGTCAATGCTTGGTGGTTATCGGGGAATGCGGCTTGGATTTCAGCAAATCGTTGCTTAAGAAGCGGCAACAAAGTCACGCCCGATGGACCCAAATGCATTGCTGCCTGTGCCGCAACTTTATATCGGCTAAGCGAACTCTTTGCGTCTTCCGCAGGAATGTGCCCGATAAACGAAATTGTGCTGGGATCAAACGGTTGTTGCAGCATCTCCAAGTAAACGGGCAATGCCTCCAACAAACCCCATTCAACTGCCATGTCCGCACGCTGGATTCTTAGGCTTGATGGTGCAGGTGCCTGCAGCCCCTCCACGTATTTAGCTCGAACATCAGAGTCAAAGAGTCCGGTTTCAAAAAGCAGCAGATAAGCTTCGCTGCTCACGTCCGCCTTGCTCAACAGGGTCGTCTTCAATTGATTGGAAGGAGGCGCGTAATAAAGGAATTTTCGAGCTGAGGAATGCGCCACTCCGTTTAATTCTCGGTCAAACGCCATCTCGACCAAAACATTCTCAGCTCCCGCAATCGCTTGGCTAATCTCATTGATTCGTTCCAGTCGTTCCTGAGTTGGAGCAGCCCAGTTATCAGATGGCACCTCCTTGATCCAGTCAACCGGATAGTGCCGTTCACTTAGTTCGGCAAGTGCCTGTGCGGCATCAGCCTTTTTGCCCGCCGTGTAAGCACTACCAATGTTCTTCAAGCTCGTGCGTAAATCATTTAATTCATTCATTCGATTGGGCGAGGCGATTGCCGCGACCAAAGTCGCAAACAAAACAATGATTGTGAGGCGATGCATTGAAGCCGTGATCCTGCTCTTCATTAGTTAGAAATCGTGTCAGGCCTGCCGACCGTTACCGCATTCGCATCGTCAAGGCTGGTTGGCCCTGGATGATCTCCCGCAGCTGGAGAGCGGCGGTGAATGTCCTTAAAGTCACCATTTGACTCAATAACGATAATTTCATATGCGGGATATCTGTCATGCCAACCTGAGAAGGAGACGTTTGGAAGGAGCGGGTCTGTAGAAACGTCAATCGTCAAAGTCAATACCCAATCAATGCGGGCTCCAGTTGCTCTGGCAATAGCCGGGAGAGCCCCGTCGACACCGCCTGCCTTTATGGTGATTGAACTGGATTTGCTCGCCCTCGTGCTATTTCTGTAATCCTCATCTTTGATTTCAGGAGGCCCCGATACAGGGGTGCCAGTCGGAGGTATTGAGCCATAGGTCAAATGAAGTTCGCTAGGATGAACGGATGTAGCCTTTTCGTAATGCTCCGAGATTAAACCGGGCTCTGCTAGCCGTTCATTCTGGAGGTCAGGAGTGCCATGTAATTCTTCGTATGGCGTTAAGGTCACTTTTTGCATGATCCTGAACGAAGCCGCTGCGTATCCGTGTGTGCGATCCGAATATAAATTTACAAAACCGCGATTGTCACCTTTCGCAACTTTTCCGCCCATAACTAACGCAGTTTGCCAACCCGACTCTGGATCTGTCCACGCATAGGGAATGAACGCCTTGACTTGAATCTGAAATTCGGACTGAACGACGGTGCATTTAACCGAATCGCCATCCGACCATTGTCCACCGATGCCGACTTGCATCTTGATTTCCTCTCCGCCTCGCGACTGGCTTTTCTTCAACCCTTGGAAATAGAGCGTGGTTTCTTGAGTCGCGTCGAACTCGGTCTGTTCGCTGGTCACTTCTTCGGTTCGCGCCTCGTTTTTGTAAATCTTGTAACGGTTTCCGGGCGTGAATTTCAGCCGTGTTTTCCAGCCGCTTTGCGCCCCTGCGATGGCGCGGATCACAAGCTTTGTCACAGGCGCGAGGTCTTCATTGTCTGCCATGCGGCGGATCGAAACATAGCCGCCGTCGTCCTTGTCTTCCTTGCCCTCCGCCAACTCACCCGATGCTGGATGAACAACATCTAAGTCAACAGGCAGGAGGTTTATTCGCGGCTGCGCCGCAAAAAGTCGCGCACCCGCGCGCGCG
>CAZRIL010000310.1:0-2703 GCA_964600115.1 uncultured Chthoniobacter sp.
TCCCTGACCGGCCTCACCGGCGCCGAACCCGCCGTGCCCAGGCCGGCGGCGGATGCGGGGTGAGGCAGCGGGGGAACTGACGTCAGACTCTGAGGGTGGCCTCGACCGGCCTGCCCGATGCGTTCTACCGCGCTTGAAGGGTTTGCATCCAAGCCGCCGAGGCCGCCATCACGATCAAGCCGACCAGAACGAACAGCCATCGGAGCGATACCGGGGGGAAGAGCCCGTATTGCTTGTCACCGAAACAGGCACATGCCGCCCCTCCGATGAAAAGAAGGTAGGTGTAGAGCCACGCCCGGACGACCCCTCTTTGGCTCATCAAGGATCCATCAGGAAGGCGGTTTGGTGCTCCGAAAAGCAGATAAAACCCCGCAACTAGCGTCAGAAAAATCAGGCAATTCCAAACAGTTAGCTTCACTGTGCGACGCGTCCTTTTGCCGGGCCTTAGTCGTGAGCCATGCGTGAGAGTGCATTTGACCCACTGCCCTGTTCGGCCTCTTACACTCTGGCGGTAGCCAACCAGAAGACGAGGGCTGCAGTCCCCAAATATGCTCCATAGATCAGGGCAGCATGCACGCCTCCTGAAACGAATCCGAATAGGACGCCAACGGAGGCTGAACTGAATGCAGCAATCATGCCTCCGCGGGTCAGTGTCAATCTCCGCTTGTTGGAAAACCATTTGGCAAGATGAGCAAATGGAAACACTGCGATCCAGAATGCTATACCGCTGAAAATGGAGGCGATGACCGGAAGCATTAGGAGAGACATGGGATAAGCGTCATCATCCATCATCCCGCCAAGCCCACCAACAGCCGTCAGCCAAAGTCCGATGCATGATGCGATCATCACAAGAGCGCATGCGATGAGTCCCAAAAAGACACGGCGAATCACGATCATCTCGTTGTCGAGCGACCCAAGCTCAGCGACCCGGCCCACGGGACGCGTGAATTGCAACCGCGACGCTCAAGCCGGGTTCGCTGCAGCGCATGGTTAGGCATCGTCCCTCCTGCTCTCGGTAAAAGTTGCCAGATAATCGATCGGAATAACGAAACTCGTGCTCCAAGAACCTAGAGCCAGAAAGCGCAACGACGGCGAAAAGCCAACGTGGCAAGCATACCTCAAAGGAATGTCATGCCGGACATCAAGCTTCGGCATCTCCAGCACCAGACATCTGTGGTCGCCATTTATGGCGAGCAGCCTCTCGTCGGGCGACCAACCAATCGAGCACCCAGTGCCGCCGAAGCGCACAGCGCGGCGTGCGATGACGCGTGAATGCTCGATGTCGTAAATCTCAATCGTCTCTGGCGGCGCTCCGTGGATGACGGCAAGTAGTTGGCCTGAGGGGCTGACCTGCAAAGCACTGATGAACGACCACTGCTCGGACAACTCACTAACGCCGGCATCGCGAATCGGCCACTGACGCAATATGACCGTCTCCGGGGGAGGTGGCTGCGAATCGGATGGAGGCCGACGGCCAACAGTGTAAGTAAAGAACCGACGGTCATGTGGAACTGACAAATCACTCAACATGCAATCTCGATAGACCTGAGAAAAAACAACCTCAGAAGTCGCGCTGTCCCTCACACTCAACAACCCATCCCAGGACACCGAGACGACGTAGCGTCCACAACTGGAAAAGAGCGCCGCAGAACCCTCACCCTCCTTCTGGTTGTGGAAATCTCTGAGTGTCTGTCCTGTCTGTGCGTCCACAATAACTGTGCGTCCAGACGTGCTCTTGACGACTAAACGCCGCCCATCGGGCGAGTAGTCAATGTGTGAAGGATGAGAAATCGGGTGAAAAGCAAATATCGGCTTTGAAGTCGTGAGATCCAGAACAGTGACGTTGCGCCCGCCGAAAAACGCCAAGCGATCCTCCGCAGGAGAAAATGCGACCTCGTGAGCGGCCTTAAGCTTGATGACTGGTGACTTCGTGCGGGGCATACGTGGCGCGGCGATGCCTAACGTCCGTCATGACCCGCGCGCACAGCGCGTTGGGTCAATGACGCGGTTCGACTCTGGTTTCTATTCATAGCCGAGTCACTAGCGTAACCCAAGAATATCCCGTCCGATCAGTAGGATGAAAAACCAGATTAGGGGAGATAGGGCCAACGTGATCAGCCAACGGAATCTAAAGGCAAGAAAACGCCCTACTACATATTCCAGGGCAATGGAAACAGCCAATAAAGTGCCGTAAAATAGTCCGGGACGTAGTAAGTTATGGATCGGCGAAATCATGTATTCGACGGCGTAGAAAGCGATTGCAACGAGGCAGTATCCGATTAAGTGAGCGGAAACCACATTACCCCATCGATTCGTTTTATCCATTCCGCTATTCATGTTTCCGCCGAACAAGTGATTAGGCCAATGATTGGGCGTGGGGGTGCATGGGGCTTGTAGCGCAGGTGTGAGGCTATCGCGGTGTCGGGCAAGCGCAAGCGGGTGCTTGTGCCAAGCGCCCAAAGCGATCGGACTTTGGCCCAACCAGCCCCGGGTAGGGTCGGTCCGTCGGCTGGTCGGTCCGTCGGCTGACGGATCCGGACCGACCGGGAACCTTTCCTGGGATTCGTCACGGCCGGTCGAGGACGCCCGGCCCTACCTGTCGACCAAGAGTCCAAAACCAAGGTGCCGGTGGTATGGGTTTGCGGGTGTCGTTCGGCGGCGGGGACGCCGCCGCTACAGGGCTGTAGCGGCAGTCTCCTGACT
>CAZRIL010000311.1:0-2698 GCA_964600115.1 uncultured Chthoniobacter sp.
ACAACCGGGTTTTTGTAGCGCTCGTAAACCCCGTTATACCATGTGGGATCGATGCGGTTTTTTTTGGCGAGCAATGCCCCGTGGGATTTGCGCAGTGCGGCAAGCTTAGTGGAAAAGGTGACGTTTTTCATGGTTCAGCGAATAGAGATGGAAGATCGGCCCATATGGCATCGGGGTCGGCATTGAAGCGGACAAGCTTGGCGTCGAACGCCGCCCAGTCCTCGTCATTAATGAACTCGTAGCTGTGTCCCCAGCAGTAGCACACCGAAGATCCGGACGATTTCGCCAACTCGTAGCGTTCCCAAAAATCGGCGGCTGCATGATGCCGGTCAGGAGCAAATGCCATTGGATCGGCAGGCGGAAAGCACGGCGTCAGGTTACCGCAGGAACGCGCATAGACATGCCCCGCTTCCCTGACGATCTCGGCGACGGCCGGGTTTGAATCACCGTAGGGATACGCAAACCCCAAAACGGGCTGCCCAAAGATGTCCTGCAATTCCTTGCGGGCATCGAACACCTCGCTTCGCCATTCTTCCAGCGGGATCTTTGTCGGCCAGGGATGCGTAACCGAATGGTTTGCGATTGTGAAACCGTCGTAAGTTGAAGCCAGCTCACCCTTGGCCAATCGGCGGACGTCCTTGCAATCCTTGTGCCGCCATGACGGACCGCGATCCTGGCCGTGAAGTCCCGGGTTGAGGTTGAAGCTTGCCATGGCACCACGCCTGCGAAGCAGTTCGCAAAGCCGGATGTCATCCTCGACACCGTCATCCCAGCATTGAACGATTTTAATCATAGGTCCGGCGTTTTGAATTTGGTGATCCCACGGCGACGGTATTCGTCGTAAACGGCGAGCACGCGCGATCTATTTATTAATTTGTCATCGCCCTCCGTGTGATCGAATGCCCTCCATGCCGCGTAGAGCGCGTGCTGAAGTTCGTAAAACGTGAGCCGAGGCAGGTCGTCGAGCAGTTTGTCTGTAAAGTGAAGGCCGTAGGACGGGCCGTCGGCTGGCTCGTCGTTGACAGGCTTTTCCGGCAGGGGAATCCCCTTGGTCGCCTCGGCGAGTTCACAGAGAACCGCACGGGCAGCGGCGATTTCATTCCGCACCCACTGTCGGTTGAACTCGCAAGGCTCTGCCGGCGGCGGCGGCCAGCGTCCGTCGGAATTCGCGGAGTTTGTACAATGGAACCAGAACTTCGTGGAAAGCTCACTGAACTGGTCCTTGTGGGTCATTTCGGTAATGGGCTGGAATTTTTCCTTATACTCGCTGCGCAGTTCGGCGACGATCGGATCAAAATGTTTCGCCTCGGGGGTTCCACCCCAGCAGTCAGAATATGTGCGGTGCCACGCGTAGCGGTCCTCCACAAAGAACGGTTCGTCCACGGCAGGAATCTCATCACAGCACTCCTTGAATGTCGCCATTTCGCCAAGCGCAAGAATTCCTCGGATCATCGCATCCAGTTTTTCCGGCGCATCGGGCTTCACCTCGAACGACCGGCTGTAGTCGCGGTAATATTTGACGTAAAAATAGCCGGTGGTTCCGCAGTATTCCGCGTCGTCTGCAATGATGACCGTCGCGCCCTTGTTTTCTGTGCCGCTCCAGTGCTTGACGTTTGCGAGGTAATCTTCCAATGAGATCTTGTCCATGAAGTAGCCGACATATTTTCCGACGAGGCGGTCGCTGCGGCAAAGCCCGTTGAGGCCTGGAACAATATCACGGAACGGGCGGTGGAGGAACTTGCAGTCGGGGTCGAGATCGAACCACGGCATATGCCCGCCCCAGTAGATATCCGTCGCACGGTTCTTCTCAACCCAGGCGTATTCCTTGTCGTTGCAAGACATGTAGCTCTCAAAATCCAGCGTGAGATATTTTGCTCCCGCCCGCTGGAACGCGCGCGGCACGTATTGCATCCACGTGCATTCGGGATTCCAGAAACTCTCGGCACGGATCCCGAGATGCTTCTCGTAGGCCCGCTGGGAAAACTCGCATGACCAGTAGCCGTCCTCTTCCGGAATGTTGGCCATCACCGGATGCGCGTAGGGAGCGCCCATGAACTCACACTGGCCGTTTTCGATGGCGAGGCGGAGCTTGGCAAGAACGTCCGGGCACTTCTCCGCCATGAGATCGATCGTGAACCCGCTTGCCTCGAAAACATATTTTGCCTCCGGGCCGACCTTGGCGTGGCCGTCGATGATCGTTTGGTAGCTGGCCCGAATGACCTGCTCGTATTTATGGGGTTCGAGGAACGCGTAGTTGAGGTTGGCGTGGTATATGGCGATGTATTTCATTGGATTAAACGAGAACCTCGACCTGGTGTGTTCCGGAGCGCAGGTCGGGGAGAATATTTCCCTGAACCGGGCTTCCGTTCAGGAGGATTTGTGTCGTGCCGGTTCCCCGCCCGGCAGAGTTGTCGAGCGTGATGTGAAAGATTGCCCCGCGAAAGGTGCGGGTCAGTTTGGCGTGAGGGAGCGACTTCGGAAGGCAGGGGGAAATCCGGAGCCCATCGTAGTGCCTGCGCGCTCCAAGAATCCCCTCGACGAGCAGCATCGTCATCCATGTGCACGTGCCAGTCCGCCAGGGATACATCGCGCGCCCCGGATGCTCGGGGATGAGGCTGTAGCAATTCGTGAAGGAAAACGGCTCGGCCCCCGAGTTACTCACTGGATTCCACGGGCTTCCGGGAGCAACCTTCACAAA
>CAZRIL010000312.1:0-2661 GCA_964600115.1 uncultured Chthoniobacter sp.
CACGACACCGAATTTCACCAGTTTATGCTCTACACGCCGGTGGCCGGCACCCCGCTCTTCGAGGAGCATCGGAGAAACGGCACGCTGCTGGATCCGGAGTGCAAGGACCTTGCCGACACGCACGGGCAATTGCGGTTCGCCCACAAACACCCTCACATCCCGAGGGGAATGGAAAGCGAGTTTCTCCTGCAGGCCTTTGCAAGGGATTTCGAGGTCAACGGTCCGAGTATCGTCCGAATGGCGCGGGCCACGCTTCGAGGCTGGCAGAAATACGGCAAGGGGAATCCTGACAAACGCGTGCGCGCCCGCTTCCGCCGGGAGTCCGACACGCTGCGCCGGGAATATCCCGCCGTTCTTTGGGCCGCGCGGCAATGGTACCGCGGCGAGAAGTTCATGTTTCAAAAAATTGATGCGCTGCTGCGGGAGGTTCTTAGAGAATTCGGATTGCAGGCGCGGATCGTCGCATCTCTCGGTGGCCCCATGCTCCTCAGGAGGCTCAAGGCGGAAGCGCAGCGCCCCGCAGACGATGTCGTTGAGCCTCCCACCTTCTACGAACGCCAGGAGGCGACAGCCTTGCTTTTACGGACTCCAGAGGTCACCAATCGCACAAATCACGACAAAGTGCTCCAGAATTGATTGCGATCAAGGAAGACGTCATGAGGATGCGATAGATACAACATCTTGTGGACCCTAAACCTCTCACATACAAGATAGACCCCTCCCTCGTGTTGGCACCAAATCCGACTCTGGTGAATCCCGTGACGTCGATTAACGAGTATGTGGCACGCTCGGACTGGCGGGTGAATGCCAATGCGAACCAAGGGTATTCGCTGGGAGGCATGATTTTGAATGTGGCGGGAAAGGTGACCGCGAACTACTGGCTGGACGAAATATATTCTGAGGAGATCGGGCGGTCGCACCGGCATGGCGACTTGCACATTCATGATTTGGACATGCTCTCGGGGTATTGCGCGGGCTGGTCTTTGCGGCAGTTGCTGGCCGAGGGGTTCAACGGGGTGCCCAACAAGGTGGAGTCCGGGCCGCCCCAGCACTATCGGACGGCGCTCGGGCAGATGGTGAATTTCCTGGGAACCCTGCAAAACGAATGGGCAGGTGCCCAGGCCTTCAGTTCGGTGGACACCTATCTGGCTCCGTATGTGCGGGTGGACGGGCTCACCGAGGAGGAAGTCGAGCAGGGCATGCAGGAATTTGTTTTCAACCTGAACGTGCCGTCCCGCTGGGGCACGCAAACGCCCTTCACAAATCTCACATTTGACTGGGTGTGTCCGGAGGACCTGCGCAATCAGGCGGCGCTGGTGGGCGGGAGCGAGAGCGGCTTCACGTATGGGGAGTTGGGGCGGGAGATGGAGATGATCAACCGCGCCTACTTGCGGGTCATGGCGCGTGGCGACTCGCGCGGGCGCGTGTTCACGTTTCCCATTCCGACCTATAACATCACGAAAGATTTCCCATGGGAGAGCGAGACGGCAGAGCTGCTTTTTGAAGTGACCGCAAAATACGGGCTGCCGTATTTCCAGAATTTTTTGAACTCTGACCTGGAGCCCAACATGGTGCGCTCGATGTGTTGCCGGTTGCAGCTGGATCTCCGGGAGTTGCTGAAGCGCGGCAACGGGCTTTTCGGATCGGCCGAGCAAACCGGATCGCTTGGTGTGGTGACGATCAACGCGGCGCGGCTCGGGTACCTGTTCGCAGGCCGGGAGTCCGCGCTTTGCGAGCGTCTGGACCGGTTGATGGAGCTGGGGCGCGACAGCCTGGAAATCAAGCGTCAGGTCATCCAAGCCAACATGGATGCCGGACTCTATCCCTTCACCAAGAGATATCTCGGAACGCTGCGAAATCATTTTTCCACGCTCGGCATCAACGGCGTGAACGAATGCATCCGGAATTTTACGCGGGATGCTGAGAACATCACAACGCCCTGGGGCCGACGCTTTGCCGAGCGTCTGCTCGACCACATGCGGGCGCGCATGGTGGATTTCCAAGAGCAGACCGGGCACCTTTACAACCTTGAGGCCTCCCCGGCTGAGGGGGCCACCTACCGCTTCGCGCGGCTGGACCAGAAAAACCACGAGGGCATCCTGCAGGCCGGGACTCCGGAAGCTCCCTACTACACCAACTCCTCCCAGTTGCCCGTGGGCTACACCGAGGACCCCTTCGAGGCCCTGGAGTGCCAGGACGACCTTCAGACCCGCTACACCGGAGGCACCGTACTTCACTTGTATATGAACGAGGCAATTTCTTCGGCCGCCTCATGCCGCGAACTGGTGCGCCGCGCACTCGGGCGCTTCCGCCTCCCCTACATCACGATCACCCCCACGTTCTCCATCTGCCCGAAACACGGGTACCTCAATGGCGAGCAGGAATACTGTCCGCACTGCGACGCCGAGGCACTGGCTCGGATGAGTAAAGCCGCTTGAAATGGCAGGGCCACTTTTGAACACCTATGAAAAACCAAAACCCACAAAGCGCAACGATCCCCGAAGAACTCCGCACCCGCTGCGAAGTTTGGACGCGGGTGATGGGATACCATCGCCCCGTCTCCCAGTTTAACAAAGGCAAGCAAAGCGAGCACCGCGAGCGGGTTCATTTCCGCGAAGAGCGCACGCCGTCTCCGATGCACTTGGCTGCGTGACCCTCGTG
>CAZRIL010000313.1:0-2653 GCA_964600115.1 uncultured Chthoniobacter sp.
TTCGTCCCGATCAGGAGCACGACGACCTTGGGCTGAATGCCATCGAGTTCGCCGTGGCCGATCCGCCAGAGCACATGCTGGGTGCGGTCACCCGAGATGCCGAAGTTTGCCGCCCCCAGCGGCGCAAAATTCCGGTCCCAGACCGGCTTGCCTCCCTTGGCCGGATTATTTGTCCGCCAAAAGTCCGTGATCGAGTCCCCTAGAAAAAGGACTGTGATGTTTCCCTGTTTCCCCTCGGTGAGAAATTGCTCATGCCGTGCAACCCATTTTTCGTCACGCGGCTGGGGATCGAGAGCGGTATTGGCGAGGGCATTTCCCCACGCGCAGAAAAAGCAGGCCAGCAGAAGAAGCGGACAGCGGGAGAGCAGGGAGACGGAAGGGGGCATGACGCGGGTGCGGGCTATTTCGATTCTGTGATTTGTTTGAAGAGCGTCTGCATCCCGTCTGTAGAATTCGTGTAATCATCGGTCCAGAGGAAGTAGGCCATTTTTCCGCTCATGGGAGACGACGGCGGCTCGCCGTTGTAGTTTCCGATCCGGATGGGAACATTGAATTTTCCCGCGGTTTTTGCCATCGGGGATTCGACAACATTCATCGCATATTCCGAAGATCCCAACTCTCTCACATAAAGGATGGGCGATTCTCCCCTGGCCCATGACATGACAAGAAAATACCACTTATCCGGGTTCCATTCAGGTTGTTTGAGCAAGACCTGCGACGATGGGGTGCCTAGCAAAAACCGGATGCCGCTGTTGCAGAAATCCCAGGTCAGCATGCTCGGATCCCGACTGCTCGCAACCTGGGTGGAAAAGAGGGTCGGCCGGGCCAAAGGGCCGTCCCCGGTGATCGAGGCACCGAAATCCGGCTTGAACACAACCACCATCGTCCCGCTCTCCAGGTGGTTCGAACGGGAGTAGGTGGAGAACCAAGCGTTTCCTTTTTCGGTTTCCTTCATGGTCAGAAAACCTTGGCGTTCCTGTTTGGAGATGACCAAGGCCCCGCTGCGAATCTGCGGGATGCCCGTTTCGATTCCGGTCGGTCCGGTTTCGATCGCGGCACCTTCCCCCAGTTCGCCGATCTCCGAGGCCCCCTCCGTGCGCGTCAGCGCCTTGGTGGTCGTATCGTTAACATTCTGAAAGTCCAGTTCCAGCAGGGTGGCCCCCGAAACCATCCGGACCATGCCGAAAACAGTCAGGATGCAGAGAGTTGGAAATTTCACGTTGTCAGGGAGAAGCCTTCCGGCGAGGAAAGGCCCGCAACGCACGTCCTTCCATTCGCCGGGCGGATTGTGTTCAGAGCGAGCGGCGGCGTCTGGCCCACAGGCAGAAGGATCCCGCTGCGCCAATCAACAAAGCGACGGTGGATGGTTCCGGAACGGCGGTGATTTCGTAGTAGGACCCGAATTGGACGGCATTGTAGCCCAGCGTTCCGTTGAAACTCACCTCGCTTTGGGTATAGAGAGCGGTGAAGGCGGAAAAGTCGGTGCCCATGAAGAGCAGGCGCTCGCTGCCGTTGCCCGTATTCGCCGTGCCATTCCAGTTAATGATCTGCAGCACACCGGCAGCATGCGTGTCAACCCCGGCAAACTGCAGGATGTTGCCATTGTTCCCGGCGCCGAAATCGAGCGTCGACGTGGACGAAAGGGTGAAATTCCCCAAACCCGCCACGCCAGCGCTGCCCTCGGATTTACCGTTCAAATCAAATGTGCCCCCTGACAAGGCAAATCTGGCGGTGTTAACAATCTGGTCGGAAGTGCCCAGTCGCAGCGTGCCACCGGTGACCTGGATATCCGTTGCGGCAGCACTGTAGCCAGTGGCTCCGGTGCTCGAGATCGCGGCTCCTCCCGCCGAGGTGTTCAAAAGAAGTGTCCCTGCACTCACCAGAGTTTTTCCGGTATAGGTGTTGGCGGTATTGCCATCGAGAGTCAGCGTGCCAGTTCCCGTTTTCGTCAAGGTTCCGTTGCTGCTGATGATTTTTCCGCTGCTCGAGCTGTTGGTGATCGTCGTAGTGCCGGTCGTCACATCAAATGTCCCGCCGCCGCCGGAAACGCCGGGGTTTAATACAATGGCCCGTCCGCTGATCGTCACACCGTTCGCCGTTGTCTGCAGCGTTCCACCCCGCAACGTGAGTGAACCAGCCCCGGTAACGCCCGGAAGGCTGGTTCCGAGTTGGTTGTTGTTACTGATTGCTACAGTGCTATCGTTGATAAAGGCTCCGCCGCGGAACGTATTGACTCCGCTTAGCGTCAGGACTCCGGGGCCTTCGAACGTGACTCCACGCCCAACGTTGCCACTCGCGATGTTGGTGATCGCCGCGCTGATCGAGCCATTGGCTGCGCTTGTATAAATCACCCCTGCCGCATCCGTCGAAAAGGCCAGGCCGCTTGTATTGATTGCTCCTCCGTTGAGGATAACCCCTCCGGCTGTGCCCGCCGTGCTATCTCCAACACTCAGGATGAATGCGCCACTGAGTGTCTGCCCGCTTGTCCGCAATGCATAGACTGAGGAATCGGCGGTCAGCACATTGGTTGTTGAACCGGTCGCGTCGAACACGCGCGTATCGGCGAAGGCCGTGCCCCCGTTGATATCCGTGCTGACAGAGTAGGTGGCCTGCTGGAAACCGTTTGTGGCATCATACCCCAAAAATGTGCCCG
>CAZRIL010000314.1:0-2650 GCA_964600115.1 uncultured Chthoniobacter sp.
CCTTGAAGGTGGTCTCGAGAACGCCGCCGCGGGTGCCGCCGACGCCCTTCGCCCAAGCGAGGGCGATCTTTTTGGCGTCTTTGCCCGGGTTCTGGTAAACGGCGATGAGCGCGGGAACGCCTTTGCCTTCGGTAAACTGGCGGCGAACGATATGGCCCGGACCCTTGGGCGCGACCATGATCACGTTGACATTTTTCGGCGGGACAATCGTTTTGAAGTGAATGCTGAAGCCGTGGCTGAAGAGCAGTGTTTTGCCCGGCTTGAGATTGGGGGCGATGTCTTTCTCATAAACCCCCGGTTGCTTCGTATCCGGGATGGCCACCATGATGACATCGGCGCGACGAACGGCTTCCGCGGTGTCGAAGACTTCGAAACCGTGCTTCTTGGCGACTTCGCGGCTCTTGGATTTCGGATAAAGGCCGATAATGACTTTCGCCCCGCTGTCTTTGAGGTTCAGGGCATGGGCGTGGCCTTGGGAGCCGAATCCCAATACAGCAAGGGTCTTGCCCTTGAACACTTTCAGGTCGGCGTCTTTGTCTGTGTAGATCTTGGCTGGCATGGATGGTGGTTGGGTGAGGGTTGATTATAAAAAACGGATCAATTTGTGCGGGAGAGGGCGACTTTGCCCGTGCGGGTCAGTTCGCTGATGCCAAATGCATTCATGAGGGTGAGGAATTTCACGATCTTGCTCTCGGTTCCGGTGATCTCGATGGCCAGCTTCTCCGGTTGGACGTCGATGATCTTCGCTCGGAAAATGTCGCAGATCTGCATGACTTCCGCGCGATTGCTCGGCGTCGCGTTCACGCGCAAAAGTACCAATTCACGATCCACATACTCCTCATCGCGAAAATCCTGCACGTCGATGACATCGACCAGTTTTTCCAACTGCTTGGTAACTTGTTCGAGAACTTTGTCGTCTCCGCGGACCACGATGGTCATGCGCGAAGCGGAGGAGTCCAATGTCGGCCCGACGTTCAGCGTGTCGATGTTGAAACCCCGGCCGCTGAACATGCCGGCCACGCGGGCCAGCACGCCGAATTTGTTCTCTACGAGAATGGAAATGGTGTGTCGCATGAAAAGATGGAACCGAACATGTTTACGGGCCTGCTGGAGAGAGTCAATCGGTTTCCGGAGGGTTCGCCCGACGGATTACGATGGGCGCCGGACCTCATCGACGAATGCGCGGGCTGCCTGCTGAATCTCCGAGGCGATGTCGGCGCGGGCTTTTGCAAACTTGGGGCGAAACCACGGGAAGAGGCCGACCACGTCGTGAAGGACCAAAATCTGCCCATCGCAGTCTGGCCCGCTGCCAATCCCAATGGTCGGAACCTTCACCCGCCGGGTCATTTCCCGTGCCAGAGGCGGATGGACAAGTTCCAAGACAACCGCGCTTACCCCCGCGTGGTCCAGAAGCTCCAGATCCCGAATCAATCGAGCGGCCTCCGCTTCTTCCCGACCCTTGATGTGATAGCCGCCTTCTTCGCGAACCCGCTGCGGGAGCATCCCCAAGTGGCCAACCACCGGAATGCCTTCGGCGAGGATGGCGTCGATCATCGGCAGGCATTCTCCGCCTCCCTCCATTTTCACGGCATCGGCACCGGCATCACGAAGAGCACAGGCGTTCCGAACCGACATCGCAACATCTGCGTAGCATTTATAAGGCAGATCGGCCGCGACCCACGTTTTCTGACTTCCCCGGGCGACGGCAGCCGTATGGTGGAGCATTTCCTGCATCTGAACGGCGGTTGTATCGGGGTAACCCAACACGACCATTCCCAAAGAGTCACCGACGAGGAGAAAATCCAAATCGCAATCGTCCAGCAGACGGGCTGTCGGATAGTCGTAGGCCGTCAAGGAAACCAGGCGACGAGCGTCTTTTTTGCGATCTCGAAGGAAAGAAGGGAGTTGTTTCATGAACGTAGAAAAATGGAGTGGATCACTCTGGAAATCACGGACTTACACCTCAGGCCAACAAGGATTTTCAAGTGCATCGCATAAGCTGCGAATAGAGCGATCTCGATGAGGGAGAATTCGATCCGGACAGATATCTCGAAGTGGTTGGAGAACAAACAAGCGTTCAGAAATTCGCGGATGCGGCAATGTTAGCGAAGGCAGCGATATCTGGATGTTGTCACAGTAAAGAAAGTCGAGATCCAAGGTCCTCGGTTCATGATGTCCGTGAAGGCGGGGACGTCCAAAATCGGTCTCGATTTGCTGCAACCGAGCCAGAAGATCGAGTGGCGGGAGCGACGAGGTGAGCTCGACCGCGGCGTTCAGGAAAGCTGGCGTCCCTTCGGCGCAGTCCACAGGATCTGTTTCATAGAACCGGGAAATGAGAAAGGGGCCGGGGGATTCGTGGAACTGGCGAAGAATATCGCATGTCTTGCGAAGGGTATCAGCGCGGTCACCGACGTTTGATCCGAGCGCAATGCCGACGCGCATGGGGAAGGTCACTGAAGACCCAGGACGTCCTGCATATCGTAGAGTCCCGGTTTTTGTTGGTGAGCCCATTTGGCGGCGCGGAGAGCACCTTTCGCGAAGGTTTCGCGGCTGGACGCCTTATGGATGAGTTCGAGTCGCTCGCCGATGTTGGCGTAAATAACGGTGTGATCGCCAACGACATCGCCGCCCCGGATGGCATGCATGCCGA
>CAZRIL010000315.1:0-2641 GCA_964600115.1 uncultured Chthoniobacter sp.
CGTAATCCTTGCACCCCAACACCACCGGAAGAACTGGACGCAGCGACTCTTGAAACCCTATAACGGGGCTCATCGACAGTTTGGTTTTTTGTTTCGCGACAAAATTATAACCGCTCGATTTTGGGCATGGCAGCGTTTTTCACGCTCCATGCCCGAACTTTTTCACCCGCCAACCCAAGAAACTACAGGCTTCCGCCACCTCGGACAGGCTCTAACGAGAGAGGTTGAGGTTGAAGTCGTTCTTCTCGATCTCGGCCATGTCCACCCGGCGGGAGTAGCGGCGTTCCTCGGTGCGGTTCTGGTAGGTGCCGATGATTTTTGCGATTTGCTCCGCGCTGAGTTGGTTCTGGCGTTTTGCGGGCGTCGCCGCCCACGTCGGGGTAATCCCGCCCCTGTTCCTTCTTTGTCGCCGTCTCGTCGTTGTCGGAGCGGTAGCGCAGGAAGAGAAAGGAGAGCATGTCGTCACGGAAGTCGTCCGCGATCATGGCCCCGCGTAGATCGTCGGCGATCTTCCAGAGCGTGTTGCCCAGTTGCTGTTGATTGGTGGCGGTCATGGTCCCAGATGAAGGAAGCGCAGATCGGAAAAGGCGTTGAAATCCGCATCAAAAGACACCACACGGGCGGCACAGGCCTGGGCCGTGGCGGCGATCCAGGCGTCCGTCCAGCGGTGCGAGGCGAAATCTGCTTGGTCCGTCCAATTGATAAAGTGGTTTTCCGCGGAAAACGACTCGCCGATGAAGCAAACTTCCGGCAAGGCGGTGAATGCGCGATAGGCCGCCCATGCCTCGGACGGGCTGAGCGGAGCGCCGCGCATCACGCGCGGATTGCTGAGCAGGCGCAGAAATCCGAGCATCGTCACCCGGCAGAAAGCGATTTCCCGGGCGGCTTCCCTTTCCCAATAATGGCGGGCGCGGAGGTGGTGCGCGTGGTCGGAATCGGCCAGCGCCAGCCAGAGATTGAGGTCGGGAACATCAATCTCCGCCATGCGCGTCTTCGTCCGTCAGCAGGGTTTCAATTTCCCGGTTTGAGAGAGCCGGATGAAGGGTGCCTGTCGCCCGACGGATCATCGGCAGGGGACTTCGTTGACCGGAAAACGGAATTCCATCCCGGCGGGAAAGCCCGGTTTGCAGCAGTTCCTCGACCAACTCCTTCAGTTTGACTCCCCGTAGGGCGGATTCGGCTTTGAGCTCTCGGAACAGCGGATCCGGCAAATCAAGCGTCGTTCTCATAAAAGCATATTTATGTAGACATGCCGTTATGTCCAAGTTAAAATGTTTGAAGCGGCACGGTTAATTCCTCTGGGAACTTGCCAACCGCAGAGCAGGAGATCGATCTGGTGTGCGAGACGCAGTTCGTCGCGACTCTTCCGGATCATGTTGCGATCCTGCGCATCGAGCGCTCCGGGCCGCTCGAGATTTCAGGCTTCACGGGCACCAATCACCCGGTCGATCCGACTTCTCATGCTCGAAAAAAACTGGCGTACCGGGGCATCCGTCCGGGGCGGCGGCAGAACCGCTTGAGGTGCAGGGAGGGGAGTGTCTTCACGCACCACGGAACGGTTCCGTTGATGGGACTCCGCCCAGGTCCAAAGATCTTCTCCCGCGTTGGTTGTTGACTTCCTCTTCATATCGATGCGCTGAACTTTTGGATGTTTCTAATCAACGTTCGCAAAACTCCCTGAACAATGAGTTCGCGAGCAGGGATCAGATTTGGGTAGGCGGGATTTTCCGCACGGAGAAAGCGATTTGTGCCCTCGATGATCAAGCGTTTGAGCGTTACTTCGCCATCGATCAGCGCAGCAACAATGTCCAAGTGTGCTCCCGGCCTTTGCTCAAAGACTGCCAGATCCCCATCAAGGATGTGGGCCCCGACCATTGAGTCCCCAGTCACTCGCAAAGCGAAAAGCGAGGCCGATTTTGGAAGACCGAGCGACGAGGGGTCCAATGACAGATAGGCTTCACCAGATTGATTCTGGTCGACAGGGAAACCCGCCGGAATCGCTCCCATGAGCGGAATTCGGAGGTGGTCGTGAGAGGATTTTGTGACAAGTGAGCGCGCGCGCCCCTCGGTACGAGATAGCAGGCCCTTTCGCTCGAGCGCCTGGAGGTGGCGGCGGACACCGAATGTGCTCGCCAATCGGAAATGGGCCTGAATATCCCGAATGCTCGGACTGCATCCATTCTCCGAGCGAAACGAATCGATAAACGCCAACACCGCAGCCTGTTTTCCTGTGAGTGCCATGTAGTGCACAAATGAGCATATACAGGGTTTTCTGTCAAGAAGGATTCTTATCGAAAGGATCCAGCGACAAAGGCCACGCCGGACGAGGTTGTCAGGCTCAAAACCGCCCAATGATCAGAAATCAAAAATAAGCAACAGACGCATAATTCGCGGAGCTTGCATTTTATTTCGACAAACAAACGGAGTCCCGAGAATCAATTCGACATCCGCATATGTCGCGTTTACCTGCGTATGTAGCGAACATTTCCTGCGGAAGTCTGGCTAATGATCTTCGAGAGGAGACTGTTGAACTCGATTGGGAGCAACTCGGGAAAATCACCACATCGGCCGGTCGATCGACGATCCGGCGGGGCAAATATTTTTCTGTAAAAGTTGAGGGTTAAATTTGGGGCAGGTCAGC
>CAZRIL010000316.1:0-2626 GCA_964600115.1 uncultured Chthoniobacter sp.
CGGATCGAAGCCCTGGACAAACGGTATCACCTTTGGCGCAGGCACCAAGCCGGGCGTTCGTGATTGAACAAGGGTCCCCAGCGGCATTCCTGCCATCGGAAACTTCGCTGGAGGGCCGGCCACTGAGAGCCCTTTTCAGCCGGTATTATTTCTCGTCCGCCGCAGTAACGCCGGTTCCCTCGTCGACATCGTTCCATTAAGTGCGGTCTTGTCAACGCCATCGGGAGAGGGTGGTAATACAATGACAATCGCGATCAAATCGATGAATCGACTCGATCGGAAGATCAATGCTGTGATATTCCTTCTTGAGTCTTTTCCGGAGCCGGGCTAGAGCTGGAGTCCGCCATTGTGAGCCGCCCGATTCCATTTCCGCAAATTTTCTGCATCCTGCTTGCGGCAATGCTGTTTGCGCCGGGAGTGAAGGCTGCTCCCGCAGCGGTGTCAGGGCCGGGAGAAGCGCCGTATGTGGATTCAAAGGCGATCCGGGAAAGATTCGGCCAGCTGACGGCGGCGGACATGGAGGTGCTGCGTGGAAAGAAGATCCTGCTGGTGAGCCGTTCGTTCGGACTCAATCTTTTCAAGGGGCTGACCGCGCTGGCCAGGGAGGACAAGAAATTCGACCTGCTTTCCTCCTATCAGAGGTTCGACGTATTCAAGGCGGGCGGGGATGTCGGCATTATTCCGGCCGACGCCCTGCAGAAGACCAATTTCGTCCATTTCATGGGGACCTATTGGCCGCACACGAAGAGGCTCGAGGAGATGGATCATCTTCTCCGCGACGCTCCGCACGGGTTCGGAAATCAGGTGGACGCCGTTGTTGTTTTTTACCATACCGCCACGCCCGAACTGGCCGAGCCCTATGCGGCGCAGATGGAGTCCTGGCGTTCCGATTTTCCCAATGCGCGATTCATTTATGTAACCTCCGGATTCATGGGGCCGAAGTATGTGAAGGAAAACGAGGCCTCGTTCGGGTTCGGAGAAAAGATCCGGGAGCAGTACAAAGGCAAGGTCCCGGTTTACGACATGGGGGCGATCCTGAGCGACGACTTCCGGGCCGGCCACGTCTACTGTCCGGAATACAGCGCCGATCCTGCGGAGGTGCATCCGAATCTCCCCGCTGGAGAGGCGATGCTGGCGAAGGGATTTCTGCTGGTCCTCAAGGAGGCCTTCGCGCAGCCGCCTGCGCCGGTTGGGGCCGCGCACAAGTCCTCCGCCCCAGTGCGGCAGGGGGAGACGCTTTCAGCATCACACCCCGACGCAAAAGCTGTGCGCACCATCCTGGATTCAAACGGCCTGACGGGAAAATCGGTGGAGGGCGTCTCCGTGGTGAGTGGCGGTCGCATCGTGGAGCTCTTCCTGCAGGAGGGAGGGATTGCGGTGGTTCCCGACGCGATCGGAGAACTCACCGCCCTTCGCAAGCTCCACCTCTACGGGGACAGGAGCCTGAAGCTTCCCCTCTTGAAGACAATTTCTCCCGCCATCGGGAAGTGCACGGAAATCGAGGAGCTCCTGCTCAATCAGAACGATCTGGCGACGCTCCCGGCCGCGATAGCGGGTTTGAAAAAAATCCGGAATCTCTCTCTGGCAGACAACCACCTCCGCGATCTTCCTGCCGAGGTGGCGGAATGGGCCCGGCGGTTTGATCCGAAGGGCATTGCGGACCAGAAAAATTGAGTCCAGGCTGCCGTGTGGAAAACATTTTGTGGCATGGGCATCCTGCCAAGGCCCCGCGAGTTGGGCCAGGACACGTCTTGAAGAATAGGCTTTGTAACGGGCAACTTCGGACATCCATACACCTCCGTGCAAAGATGTTCTTCCGGGGCCCGTCGGGAGGAATCGCCGCGTTTCCAGGATTGACACCAGAATGGTCATATATCAAATGTGTGATATGAGCCCTGTTCCTGTCGAGCGCCGCCGTCCCCTTCACGCCAAAGTTGGTATTCTTGCGATCGGGCACCATGTTTACTGGCCGCAGTTTGAGGGCCTGCTGGACGAGATGAACCGGAAGGTGGCGCACCTGAGGAATCGGGTCGAGGCGCAGGGTGTCGAGGTTGCAGAGTTCGGGATGCTTGACAGCGCTGCAGCGGCCTACGACGCGGTTCCGAAGATCAAAGCGGCGGATATCGATCTGCTTTTTGTGGACATGGCCACGTATGGCACGTCGTCCACCTTCGGCATTCTATGCCGCGAGCTCCAGGTGCCGATCGTGCTGGTGGCGATCCAGCCGCTGGCGGCGATGGACTACGCGCAGGGGACGACGTTCATGCAGCTTTGCAACGACGATTTTTGTTCGGTCCCGGAATTCACCGGCGTGGCGATCCGTTTCGGCCGCCGCCCGCCGCCATGCATCCTCGGCTACGAAGACGGGGATCCGGTGGTGGACCGTGAGGTGAAGGCGTGGTGCCAGATTGCGAAAGTGCTGCACGATCTGCGGCGGGCGCGCATCGGGCTGATGGGCCATGTTCTGGAGTCGATGCTCGACATGCATTGTGACCCGACAGCGATCACGGCGGCATTCGGCCCTCACGTCGTGCTCGTGGAGCCGGAGGACATTTTCAAACATTACCGGAACCCGGAGGCCGCCCGGGTGGAGGGCTGGAGCAAGCGGATCCTGGAATTTTTCGAT
>CAZRIL010000317.1:0-2559 GCA_964600115.1 uncultured Chthoniobacter sp.
CCATCGCCCCCTACGTGACGTTCAGCGTGCCACATGAGGGAAAAAACGGCGAGCCCGGCGCGGCCGGGGTGGCCGCCTGGTCGCCCAACCAGCTCTTCGCGTATATCCGGGATGTCTGCCTCCCGGAAAGCACCGGCCGCATCGACAAGCACGCCGAAGTCGCCCGCGAGTTCGAACTCGACCTCGTCGCTTACGAGGGCGGGCAGCACTTGAACGCGCTCGGTGAGGCGCAGAACAACAAGCAGCTTGTCGAACTCCTCTGCCAGGCGAACCGCGATCCCCGCATGGGAGCGATTTACACGGACTACCTCGACCACTGGACCCGCGCCGGCGGCAAGCTCCACAACCTCTTCAATTCGGTCGAACGCTACGGTCGTTATGGCTCATGGGGATTGCTTGAGACGGTCAGACAGGACCCCGACCTCGCACCCAAATACCAAGCAGTTCTGAAATGGGCGAACTCCAGAGAGCAGGTAACCGCCTCCGCGGGATCGCACTGATGCCGACGCTTGATGCCATCGGAGGCAAGGGCGTCTATATCACCACGATGTTCCGCAGCGAACGCGAAGCGAAGGAACTGGTCTCGAAAGTCGGGCCCTACCGCTGATCCGGACACTCCCGGATTCTTATTGCTTCCTTCATTGCGGCCTCCCGCTTCTGGAGCAGGAGGGATTGAATTTCTTCGCAGCGCGTCCGAGTCAGCGGCCAGTTGCGGATGGCCAGCAACGCCAGGAGGCATCCGGCAGCGGGGATGATGCTGAAGCACAGACGCATGTTGAAGAAGACCCCGTCGGCTTGTGCCCCGCCGAGTTTGACATCGAAGCCGGTCCAAACGAGCACCCAACCGGAGAGGCCGACGGCGGTCGCCCCCCCGCACTTCATGATCCAGCCCCCCACCGCGCCGAACATCCCCTCGCGGCGTCCGCCGTGCTCGAGTTCGTCCAAGTCAACGACATCGGCCTGCATGGAAGACATGACGATATAGACCGACGAGATGCCGATGGAAAAGAAGAACGGAAGAATGAGTTGGAGCCAGGGATGCTGGGGGTTCACGCACCACCATTTGAGGATGGATCCGGCAATGTAGAGCCAGAGCGCGAAGGTAAGGGTGATGTGTTTGCCGAGCACCCGGCATGACCATGTCGAAAGTGGAATGGCCGCCAGAGAAGTGAGAAGCCCGAGCGTGCCGACGATCCCGCCGAGCGTCGCCCCTGCGGCCTTGTCGCCACCAAAGACATAGTAAACGTTGAGATACAACCCCAGCGCCGCAAAGATCCCCATATTCAGGGTGATGACAACCCAGATCAACAAAAGCCGCAGGTAGGTTTTGTTTCCAAGGATATATCCCGCCGACTTCCAGAAGTTTTCCGTTGGTCGCGATTCGGCTACGGCGGCTTGATACTTTCGTTCCTTCACATTGCACGCGACCGCAAGAGCGGCGAGAAACCCTAAAATCGCCGCGACGATGGAGAGAATCCGCGCACCGACGAGGGCGCTTGAGAAAAGCTCGCTGAACCGAAAATACCAACTGCCAACAATCCCGATGACTTTTTCAAAGACGCTCCTCCACGCCACAACCCTTGTCCGCTGATCGTAATCGGTTGCCATTTCGATACCGAGGGCAAAATAGGAGACGCCGACGAACGAATTGCCCACGGCCATGAGCAGTGAAAGGGCAACATACCATGCGACCATGGCGTGCTGGCTCCAATGCGGGCTCACGGCAAAAAACCCTGCCGCGGCAACCGCGACAATCAACCCGCCGAGAACGATGAACGGCCTCCGTCGGCCCCATCGGGTTCTTGTCCGATCACTCACGTGTCCCATCACGGGATCCAGGAAACCAGCCAGAATGCTCGTCCCGGCACCGACCATTCCGATGACGGCCGGATTGATGCCAAAGACCATGTTAAAAATCGGATAGTTCAGCGCGCCAATTACCCCGCCAGCGAGGCTGATAGAAGCCGATCCGAGCGAATAGAATGCCAGCTCCTTGCGTGTGGGAGGCGTGTTGTCCGCCACTTGATCGGGTGGGACGGGGGGATATTGGTCTTCAGTCATAAGCGGGCGGTCGGGGCAACCTCAATCTGGGGAGCGCATGCCAAGCCTGTGGGCTCAATCCTGTAGGCCGACCCGGACGGCTGTGAGGATGGGCAGTTTTCCCAGCTCCATGCGCCCGGAAGCCCGTCGTGAAAATGCGGCCCGAGCAGGTTCTTCAAATTGCCGCAGAGAATCATCCTCAGCGTGTGCCCTCCGGCTGGCAGGGAGGAAGGCAGCTCGATTGTCCGCCCATTCTGACAGGACCAGTCCGGGGGCGCGTCATCGAACTGGACTCCGATTGCGGAGCCGCCAAAGTCCGGGATTGTCACCCGCACAAGGGATTCGGATAGGGTCGAAAACCTGTAGCGATAGTCCACCTTCCAAGGATAGAACGGCCATCCTTCCATTCCCCAGTGGCGCCCATCTTTCCATGGTGATACGGACTCCAACAGAAAACCGTTCCCGCGTGGAATCGCCCGGAATAGCCTCCGCCGATCCGGGACCCGTGCCCTACGTCCA
>CAZRIL010000318.1:0-2555 GCA_964600115.1 uncultured Chthoniobacter sp.
CAGCATAGCCATCCGACGCAATGGCTTCCATGGGGTCTTTCCCTACCGGCCCGAAAGCCGGACTCAGTAGGAGTAGTTATCCGGAAGCTGGAAGGCGTTCTCGATGATCCGCACCTCGCCGGGCGGGGCGGTCAGCACCTCGACGACATCAAAGCGGAATGTGATGTCCGGCATGTCCAGCAGGCGCAGCCACTTCATCGCCCCACGGATGATGAGGCGCCGTTTCTTTTGGTCAACGGCATCAAACGGGCGCCCGAATTCCTCCGACGACCGCGTCTTCACTTCGACGAAGACGAGTTCCTTTCCGTGCCGGCAGACGATGTCGACCTCCCCTCCGTGCGGGGCACGGAAATTTCGCCGGAGCACCTTGTAGCCGCTTTTGCGCAGGTAGCGGGCGGCGATATCCTCCCCTTCCCTCCCGAGGCGGATGTGCGGGGCCTCAGCGGAACCCGGATTGCGCAACCGGCGAAAAACTTCTGCGATGAACCGGACAAGGGCCATGCTCGCGGAGTCTGGCAAGATGCTCGGGGGTTGGATAGCCTTTGTGTTTGGAAAATCCGTATTCCGGGTATTTCACGTCCAGCTCGCGCATCGCGCGATCCCGCTCGACCTTGGCGATGATGCTCGCGGCGGCTATGCTCAGGCTGCGCCCGTCCCCGCCGACCAGGGCGGTTTGAGGACACGGAAAATCCGGGACAGGCAGGCCGTCGATCAACGCATGTTCGGGGCGGGGCTTCAGCGCAAGGAACGCCTGGCGCATGGCCCGGTGTGTCGCGCGCAGGATGTTCCAACGGTCAACCTCGCTGCTGTCCAGATGGGCGGAGGCCCAGGACACCCCGGGATATGCCGTCAACGCGGCGTAAAGCCCGTCCCGCTTCGCCGCTGTTAATTTCTTGGAGTCGTCCAAACCCGGCAGGCGGAAGCCTGTCGGCAGCACAACCGCCGCGGCAACAACCGGACCGGCCAGCGGACCGCGACCGGCCTCATCAATGCCCGCGAGGGATAAAATTCCGCGCGAGGCCAGAAGATCCTCCTGCTCAAACGAGCAGGGCATTTATGCCCGCTCGGCTTTTTCCTTTACCGTCGTGGCCGATTTGCCCTTGCGGTCGCGCAGGAAATTCAGCTTGGAACGGCGCACCGATCCCTGGCGCTCGATCTCGATTTTCGCGATGCGGGGCGAATGCAGAGGAAAAACCCTCTCGACTCCCTCGCCGTAGGAAACGCGCCGGACAGTAAAATTGGCGTTGATTCCGGCCCCTTTGCGTCCGATCACGATGCCGGAGTAAATTTGGATTCGTTCCTTGTCGCCTTCGACAACGCGGGTGTGAACCTTGACGGTGTCGCCGACTTTGAAGGCTGTGACTTCCTTCTTCAACTGTTCACTTTCGATCTTCTCAATGATGGTCATGGCTTGAAAACTGGAACTGACCACTATGAACGGTCCGGGCCGGGGTGCAAGAAGGATTCCAGATTATTTCACGCACCGGATGCGGGACTGGTTTTTCCGCATCTAAAGCTTTGGAGGGAAACGCTTCGTCGTTTCCCAAAATTCAGCGACGGCGAAGCGTCGCCCTCCACTCGGGAATATATTTATCCGCCACCCTCACCCGCACGTATCACCCCTGCGAGTTTTGCCGCGAGGGTTTCCCGTTTGAAGGGCTTGGAGATGAACTCGTCCATGCCTGCCGCAAAGCAGCGGTCGCTGTCTCCGGGCATCACGTTGGCGGTCAGGGCGATGATCGGCACCCTCCGTCCACCCGGCGCCTCGGTTTCACGGATGATCCTCGTCGCCTCGAGACCGTCCATGACCGGCATTTGCATATCCATGAGGATCGCGGCGTATTTGCCGGGTGAGAACACAGCCACGGCTTCCTTCCCGTTGGCCGAAAACTCCGCCCGGTATCCGAGCGAATCCAGCATTTTGCCTGCCAGCAGACAGTTGGAAGGATCATCCTCGACCACGAGCACACAGAGGTGCGGCGATACCGGTGGCTTCAACGTCTCAGCCTCCCCGGATCTCAAGGCCGGAGGAGGGGACTGGGGCTTCTTGAGCGGAAGATGGAGGGTGAATGTGCTGCCTTTGGCCGGAGCGGAAACGACTGTGATCTGCCCTCCCATGGCCTTGGCCAGACGTTGTGAAATCGCCAATCCGAGACCGGTGCCTTCATACTGCCGGTGCAGGGTGGTATCCGCCTGGGTGAAGGGCTTGAAGATGAGACCCAGCAGTTCTGCGGAAAGCCCGGGCCCGGTGTCCTCAATGGAAAAATCCAAGGTGGCCGTTTCCGCGGCGGTGGAGGTCACGACATGGAGCTTCACTCCTCCTTCGCTGGTGAACTTCACCGCGTTCCCAAGCAAGTTGATGAGGATCTGGCGGATTCGGCGCCCGTCTCCCAGAATTTGACCCGGAGATCCGGGATCGATGTCCCATCGAAACTCCAGCCCTTTGTCCGCGGCGGCCTTGCAGATCGCCACTGTGGAGCTCTCCACGAGTTCCAATATGTCCACCGTGGCACACTCGAGGACCAGGCGGTCCTTCTCGAGGCTGGAGAAGTCCA
>CAZRIL010000319.1:0-2539 GCA_964600115.1 uncultured Chthoniobacter sp.
TAAGCATCTTTCGCTCGTGAAATGCGCAAGCCCACTCCCGCGAGGCGGCCCGCGAATGCACCGACAATAACATCCATGAAGATCACACCCAACCGGCTCGCCTTTATGGCGATCATATTCGCCACCTTTACCGCCGTCACTCAGGCCGGAACAACGAAGTCCCTCTCCGCACCTGTGGGCGCCACGCCAGCGGAGACGGACAAAACCGAGGAGCTTGCTAAGCTCGCCCAGAACCCGGTCGGCAATCTCATCAGTGTGCCCCTGCAATGGAACATGGGCTTCGGTGCCGGACCGACGAAGACCTACCAGAGCACGCTGAATATCCAACCGGTGATCCCGATTTCGATCAACGAGGACTGGAACATCATCACTCGCACGATCCTGCCGGTGGATAGCTGGCCGACGGCCGGCAACAACCATGTGGCAGGGATCGGAGACACGACGTTCACCGCGTTCCTCTCGCCCGGAAAGCCCGGCAAGTTCATCTGGGGCGTCGGCCCTGCATTTCTCTTTCCCACAGCCAGCAGCCCGGAATTAGGCAGTGGACAATGGGGCATCGGGCCCTCGCTTGTCGGTCTCTACATGGGCAAGCACATCGTTGCCGGCGCCTTGATCAACAACATCTGGTCTGTCGGAGGGTGGAGCGACAAGGAGGTGAATTTCATGACCCTCCAACCGTTCTTCAACTATAACTTCAAGGGCGGATGGTATCTGACGACCTCGCCGATCCTCACGGCCAACTGGGCCGCCGATTCCTCGCGCGACGTCTGGACCGTGCCCGTCGGCGGCGGCTTTGGGAAAATCGTCCATCTAGGCAAGCTCCCGATCAACCTTTCGGCGCAGGCCTTCTACAACGTCGCCTCGACCCGCTATGGCGGCGATTGGTCAATGCGTCTGCAATGCCAGTTCCTATTCCCGAAATAGTCCTAAATTCATCCACACAAGAACCTCCACGGAATGCACGACAAACAACATACTCCCATCAACTCCCTGCTTCTGAACTGCTGCCCATCACTCCTTGCGCTCGCCCGCATCGCGGTGCTGGTCATGTTGCTGACCGGTCTCTCGGGATGCGCCCTTTTGGATCTTCGGACTGATGTCCAGAAGCAGGAGGATCATGGGGCTGTGGCGCTTCAGGTTTCGGGATGTTCTCAAGGGGTTCGTTCGTACGCCATGGCCCTCGCGCTTTCCGGCGGTGTGGTATCCTGCCAGGAGGTTCCGACAGACGGGCTTGTGGCATTTCTCCTTCCCAAAGGCAAAACCTACAATGTTGCCGGATTCAGCGACCGCAACAGCAACCGCCGTTTCGATCCGGGAGAACCTTCCGGTTGGCTCCCCGGTCAAACTCCCCGTGTCTTGTCGGATGCCTCCGCCATCGGCGCTCCTCAGCCCCTAGCCCTCTCCACCTCAGGCACCGGAGTGCCGGATGGCCTGAAAATTCCAGCCGGAAATTCTCCGGATCCCGGCGCCATCAGCGTGAACCTCGGCCAGGTCACCACTCTCGGAGATCCACGGTTCTCCGTGGCCAACGGGACTCTCGGATTCTGGCAGCCCTATGAATTCCTCACCAAACTCGGCTGGGGTGTTTATTTCCTGCAACCTTACGATGCCAAAAAAATCCCGGTCATTTTTGTATATGGCATAGACGGATCGCCGCAGGATTGGCGTTCGGTGATCGCCTCGCTGGACCGCACAAGATTCCAGCCGTGGATCTTCCACTATCCTTCCGGTATGCGGCTGGCGAAATCCGCCAATGGATTGAGCCACGCGATGCAGGTTCTCCGGGCGAAGTATGGGTTTCCCAAGGCCTATGTCGTGGCGCACAGCATGGGCGGGCTTGTCGCACGCGGGGCCGTCAAGCAGGCGATCCGCGAATCGGGAACGAACTTCATTCCGACATTCCTCACGCTCTGCACGCCATGGGCTGGAGATGCGGCGGCAGACAGCGGCGTCAAACATCTCAGGTATCCCGTGCCGGCCTGGATCGACATGCAGCCGGGCAGCATGTATCTGAAAGGGCTTTTTGCGACCGGCCTGCCATCCGGGACCCGGCACTTTCTCATTTTCGATTTTCAAACAAAAACCGCTCCCTGGCTGAAGCCCGACAACGACTCTGTGGTCCAGGTGGCGAGCGAGTTGTTCCCGCCGGCACAAGCCGCCGCGGTGGCCATGTTCGGCTTTCCGTATGCCCATGTTGAAACCCTTGGCAAGGCCGATGTGCATGCCAAGGTCAACGAGTTCCTTTCACGATGAATGCTACGATTCGAAATACAAAAATCCCACAGGAGCTCCGTCACGTGGCGGAGCAAAACCGATGGATCTTCATCAGCATGAAGAGTGCTTGGAAATTCACCTTTTTCATTCGAAACTCCATGACCGCACAATTCCAACCGATAGGCTTGTTTATGACCTTTATTCGAATCCCTCTCCTTGTCCTTTTGGTATTGGCTATGGCGTCAATCGCCCCTGCCGCTGACAAGACTCCCGAAAAGCAGGCAAAAAAGCCAAACATCCTCGTGATCTGGGGCGATGACATCGG
>CAZRIL010000320.1:0-2518 GCA_964600115.1 uncultured Chthoniobacter sp.
ATGAAGCGCATGGCGGAGCTTGCCGGAGGCGCAAGGTTTCCCGCCCGCCTTCTCAAGGCCCTCCAGCGCGGAGGAAATTCGCCGGAAGCCATCCGTCAGGTCGGATTGCACTACGCGACCGAACAATGCGCCGACCTCCTTGACCAGGGGGTTGCGGGCATTCATTTCTACACGCTCAACCAGTCCACCGCCACGCGCGAGATCTGTCAGCGTCTCGGACGGACACCCTGAGGGGATGCATCCGTATCGAAAGCAAGCCGTAGCATGGGTATTTTGCCCATGTCTTGCTGGATTGCTGCGCATGGGCAAGATGCCCATGCTACGGGAGCCAAACGATGGGAAAACCTGTTTCCCATGAGCGGCGACAAATCCGCTCTCCGTTCGAAGATCCGGGGGATTGCTGAAACCCGTAGCAACGCCTCAGCCCTCTCGCTCCAACTCTCAGCACAACTCCGAGGCTGGACGCTGTGGCAGGCATCCGCATCGATAGCCGCATTTGCCGCGACAGCCCGCGAGCCCGGGACGCTCGATCCCTGGCCGCAGGACAAGCGGGTCGCATTGCCCCGCGTTTCAAAAGAAATCATGGCATTCCACTGGATTGCCAACCGGGCGGAGTTGAAGGCCGGGAAATTCGGAATTCTTGAGCCTGACGCCGGGGCCCCCTGCGCGGGCAACGAATTTGATTTGATCCTTGTGCCCGGTCTGGCATTCGACCTGGGAGGCGGAAGGCTAGGACGGGGAAGAGGCTTCTATGACCGCTTCCTCGCCAACGCACACGGAATTCGCGCCGGGGTTTGTTTCGACGACCAGATCGTGGCCCGGGTTCCGATGGAGCCGCATGACCTCCGGATGGATTTCGTGGTTACCCCCTCCGCAATTTATCGCTGCGGTTCTTGAAGTAGCTGCCAAGTCCCGCTGTCCTCAGCACCTCAGGATCGGCATCTTCGAGCTGGCATGCAGATATCAGATACCGGAGCAAAACGAGCGATGCGATGGCATCGCATCGGGCATCGTGCCAGCGGAAACCGTCAGTCTGAATTTCTGCGGCCGATTCCAGCCCGAGGGCCTTGATCACGTCGCCGAGCGAGTGGGAGGAAAGGTCGGGAAATACGGCCCTGGCAAGATGAAGCGTGTCCACCCATGGACCGAATGAGTGAAAAGGAAAGACCCGCAGGAAGCGCTTCTCGGTGGCCGCCCCGTGCGCCACGATCCAGCACCCCTCCATATCGGCCTTGATCCGCGGCCACAGATCAAGGAAACGCGGGGCGTCCTTGATCATCAAATCCGTGATGCCGTGCACCTTGCGCGCTGCCCATGTCACCTCGCCCTCCGCTTTGACATAGGAACACAACCCCTCGCTGATCACACTTCCAGCCAGATGAACAATCGCAATCTGAACCGGCTCATCGGTCCCGCCGGGCGAGGATCCCGCGCTCTCGAAATCAATCGCCGCGAAACGTGTCTCCCCGATCCTCAAGTGCGCAGTAACGCCTCTGTGGATTCCCAATCAAGACAGGCATCAGTGATAGAAACCCCGTATTTGAGCCCGGCACCCGAGGCGGGCAGAGGCTGGCTTCCCGCGTGGATGTGGCTCTCGATCATGGCTCCGATAATTTCCCTCCGGCCTCCCTGCCGCTGGGCGAGAATGCTCTTCCAAACCTCCGGCTGCCGGAGCGGATCCTTGCCCGAATTCGCATGGCTGCAGTCCACCATCAGGGCGGGTTTGAGCCCCGCCTTCGACAGCGTCTCGCAGGCGGCGGCGACTTGATGCGGATGGTAATTGGCGCCTTCCCGACCTCCCCGGAGAACGACATGGCTGTCCGGGTTGCCGGCGGTCTTTACGATGCTCGTGGCGCCGTCCTGGTCGATGCCAAGAAAACTGTGCGGGGCCCTTGCGGACTTCATCGCATCAAGCGCGGTTTGGATGCTTCCGTCGGTCCCGTTTTTAAATCCCACGGGCATCGAGAGCCCGCTCGCCATCTCGCGGTGGGTCTGCGACTCGGTCGTCCTCGCCCCGATCGCCGCCCAGCTGATCAGCTCGGCAGTATACTGCGGCATGATCGGATCGAGAAATTCCGTTCCTGCGGGAAGTCCGAGATCCAGAATATCAAGGACCAGCTTCCTCGCGAGGGCGATCCCGTGCGCCACATCGCACGAATCGTCCAGATGCGGGTCATTGATCATCCCCTTCCATCCGATCGTCGTGCGCGGCTTTTCAAAATAGACACGCATCACGATAAAGAGGCGGTCCGAAACCTCCTTGCTCAGGGCCGCCAGCCGGGCGGCGTAGTCCATGGCGGATGCGGGATCATGAATGGAACAGGGGCCGACGACCACCAGCATCCGGTCATCCTCTCCGCCGAGAATCGCCCTGGCGGTCGATCTGGCCTCGCTCACCAGCCTGAGGTGGCGGCTCTTGGCGGGAAGTTGCTCCTTGATCTGGGCAGGAGTAATCAGGCGGGTAACCCCCACCACGTGCAGGTTATCAACCGGAACTCCGGATCCCTGCCGGTCCTTT
>CAZRIL010000321.1:0-2518 GCA_964600115.1 uncultured Chthoniobacter sp.
CGCGTCGAACTTCAGTTGGCCGGAATTGACCATGGTCCCGCCCGAGTAGGTGTTAGCCCCGGAGAGGGTTTGGTTTGCCCCGGTAAAGGCAAGCGCCATGTTAGCGCCGCCGCCGATCACCCCGGAAAATGTTTGTGTCCCACTGCTCAGAGTCAGGGTTCTGTTGCTGCCGCTGTTGGTCATGCTGCCTGATCCCGCCAGGGCACCGATGGTATCGGCCCGGCCGTTGATGTCGAAGGCTCCGCCGGAATTGATGGTGAACACCGCCGTATCGACGACCTTGCCGGTATTTCCGAGTTGAACCGTCCCGCCGTTGTTGACGGTGATGCTGGTGGACTTGAAGCCATTGGCACTCGCCGAGTTCAGAACAAGCGTTCCGGCATTGACCACGGTGTTGCCGGTATACAGGTAGTCGCGGCTGCCTGTGAGGGTCAGCGTGCCGGCACCGGTCTTGGTCACTGCGGTCGTGGTGGCGGTGATGCCGACATTGAGCGTGAGATTGTCGGCCGCCGCGGCGGTATTGAAGACCAGTTCACCGCCCGTTTGTCCGACGATGTCAAAGGTGGCATTGCCAGCCGTGCCGATCTGGGCCGCGCCGCCGCCGGATTTGATGATGCCGCCCTGGGTGGCGTTATTCGTGAAGGTCAGGTTGCCGGTCAGGGCCGTGAGGCTGAAGTTGCTGGGCATGTTCAGGCTGTAGATGGATACGGCGGCCTGGCTGGCGATCGATCCGCTGAGCATGTTGTGCTTGCTGGCCGTTAGCGCGGTGTTGGTCGCCGCCGCAAAGTCCGTATCCGTGCCATAGACCGGCGCACGGAGCGCGTCGCCTGCGCTGGGGTAGAAGGCGAAGTCGTTGCCATTGAGGTAAACGCCTTTGCTCAGCATGCCGAAAGTGGAACCTCCGGTGAGCTTGAACTGCTGGTTGGTGCCATCCGCCAAAATGTTCAGTGTGGCCGGTGCCGTGCGGGTAATGTTGGAAGAAGAGGAGGTCAGCACGGCAACCTGTCCGACCACGCCGCCGGTCATGTTGATCGCGCTGTGGCCGGTATTGGCAGTAATGCCTGCGACGGTCTCCGTCGAAGCGGCAGAGGTGTTGCTCTGGTAGTTGAAGGTGGCGTTATTGAGGGTGAGCGCGGCGGCATCATTGATGCGCGCCGTGTTGTTATCCGTGGTGTTGTCCAGGGTCAGGGCCGCCGCATTCGTGGTGGCGCCCACCGTGAGGCCGCTAGTTCCCGAGAATGCGCCGTTGGCCCCACTGAGTATGATGGTGCCGTTGGAAATGGGCATCGCGGTCGTAAACGTGCTGTTACCGGTAAATGTCTGCGTGCCGGTGCCAAGCTTGGTGAAGACAAACTTGTTTGCGCCTCCCGTTGTGAGCTGGCCACCGAAACTGCCGCTGCCATTGCCCACGCCGAAGGTGAACGAACCACCGGTTGATCCTGACGAGGCATCGATGATGCCCGAGCCGGTCAGGGCGTCCATGCGGATGCCGACGTTTGAGGTCCCGAAAGCGGCACCGGAAGCCACGTTGAGACTGGCGAAATTGTTCGTATAATTTTTGTTGGAGCTGGCTCCTCCGTTGAAGTTTCCTGCTGTCTGGAGGTCAATGATCGCTCCGGCGCTGAGGCTGATCGTTCCCGCTGAGCTGCCAAATGTCGTGGAGCCGTTCAGTGTCAATGTGCCACTTCCGACAAGTGTGAAGGGGCTGCCAAAGGAGGAACCGCTCCTCAGTTCCAGGGCACCCGAGGCGATGCTGACCGTGCCGGTCTGGGTGGAGCTTGTAAGAACCAGCGTGCCGCCGTTAACCGTCGTTGAACCGTTGTAGGTGTTCGCTCCTGAGAGCGTCAGCGTGCCGGGGCCGGCCTTGGTGAGGCTGGTATTCGCTCCGGCGAGAACCGAGGAAATCGTGGCATCGACATTGGCGTTGATAGTCGGCGTCGCGCCGACCAGCGTGATCGTGCCTCCGCTGAGCGCGTAATTTCCCGACCCCGGTGCATTGAAGGTGATCCCGTTGGCATTCACGGTGCCGACGGTGATGTTGCCCGCTGCCCCGCTGCCCACACCAATAACCGCAACGTCGCCCGTGGTAGCGTTATTTCCCCACGCGCCGTAGGTCGCACCATCATACCAGTTCGTTCCGCCGGTAGCGTTCCAGTTCCCGGCCCCATCCGTCAGTGAGCTTCCGGTGGAACTCCACGTGAAAGTAGCCGCGTGCGCCTCCACCGTGAGGAGCAGACAAAGTGCGCAAAGGGAAAATAGAGCGCCTGTGCTTGCCAAGTGAAGATTCCGGGCAAAACGTGGCACGGAGCTTGTGATTTTGAAGACAGATTTGTGAGGGGTGGTTTTAATGGTTTTTATCAAGGTTGAAGGTGTGTTCGATCGCTGCTGCCAGTTTTCGGCAGTTTTTCTGGCGATAACAATATTGGATCGTGGACTGGGTTTTTTTGTTTTGGGACGTGCCAACCGGGGGCCACCAGCGTGATTTTAACCCCTTGCATTTAACTCATCGGATGACAAA
>CAZRIL010000322.1:0-2517 GCA_964600115.1 uncultured Chthoniobacter sp.
CCGCTGCCTGCACATGTGCTTCCTGCCCCGCAGCAGCCGGGACACCGATGGAGCCTCCGTGCGCGAGAACATCATGGAGATCTACCGCTGCGGATTTGCAGGAACATTGCGGCGGTGTCTCCGGCGTCTGCTTGGCCGTCGCCCGGCCTCCGTATGGAAGCAGGATTATTACCGTCAGGGTCCAGTCGAGACCGTGGATGCCCGCCCGTTTTTCCAATGAGCCCGGCTCCAAGAATCACTGTCGCTTTTCTGAGCTGGAACCGGCTCCACTATTTCCGCGCTGTCGTGGAATCCGCCCGCCGTTGTATCCGGTATCCGGATATCGAGTGGATCATCAGCGACAACGAGTCACGCGAGACCGGCCTCCGCGAATATATCGGGAGTCTCGACTGGGTTCCAAACAAATGGTTTCGCGAGCAGACCCACGCCGCGGCGATGAACGAGATTGTCGCCCGTGCCACCGGCAAATACCTGCTTTTGTGGCCGGATGACATGCAGTTTGTGGTGGAAGGGGATTGGATGGCCAGGCTTGTGGAAACGCTGGAGGCTCATCCGGAGATCGGTTCGACCGGGCTGAACTTTCTGCGAAAGAAAACCTACCGCCGCCTCATCGGACCACCCCGCGCGGATGAGTTCGCCGGCGTCGCTGCAGAGGCGGTTCGGAGAAAGTTCGCCTTCCGGATTCCACGCCGTATCGCGGGACCGCTTCCGCTTGTCACTTGCGGGTGGCGGATTCCGGGGGTGGTTCCATCCGGGATACCATCCCTGACACCACTGGCCTGCTGGAAATCGCTGGGACCATGGAAGACGCGGGATGCGACACAATCGAATATCGTGGACTCCTCGCTTGGAGCCGAGGACGACATGATCGAGCGTTTTCAAAACAGCGGGTTCAACTGGCAGGAGGCGTTGCTGATGAAGCCTGTCGCAGCCGACATCATCAATGACGACACAGGCTGCAAGGCCAAGATCCGCCACGGAAAACGGTATGGCGTCTACAGACCTCCGGAGGATGGACGGTTCTACTACGAAATTCTAAAGGAGGAGGGATTGCCTGCCGATGACCGTGGATATCCCCTGTCCTTCGAGGAGACCGTGCGGCCGATCGGGTTCCGCTTGCCTTGTGATTCCGGGGGGAACCTGCTGAAAAACAGTTTGAACTCCAGCGTGATCGCGGAGATCGAATAGTTCAGTAGCCGCCGAGCAATCGATCCGCCTGAAGGATGGCCTGTTGGTGGAAGCCGTAAACTTTTTGAGACCACCTTCCGCTCGAAAAATAGTCTCTGGCCATCCCCTCAATCCGGTTGAGGAAAGCCGCCCAGCGTTCACAGACATTCGCGGGGAGAAACCGTTCCGCCGCCTGATACCCCTCGCGGACAAGGCGTCGACGGAAGTCAGGATCGTCACGAAGCCTCTGGAGAGCGGTATCGACATCCTCCAGCCTGGTGCAACGCAGGTAGTTCAAACCCGGGCAACCGTCCGCCGAGAACGCCGAGTCCGAGCCTCCCAAAAATGGCACCTCTGCCAGCCAGGAGTTGTAGAGCTTGGTTGCCGGTTTGCGCAGAAATGGCCGGGAACCCAGAGCACGGATGGCAAGGACCGCATCTGTCTCCGAGTAGTCATGCCAGCGGCTGGTATCGGGAATCACAAGAGTGATTCCAAATTTGTCCCGGATTCCGGCTGCAAACCCCGGGTCGCGGAACTCGGGAGCGAGATTGATCGGATCACCATAGAAAACCATGTTGTCGAATCGATCGCCCCTCCCGGGATCCCTGGCAATAAGACCCGGCTGGGGCCAATGAGGCAGGAAGACTGAACGGGGAACACGTTTCGCATGCGCCGCATTTTGCAGGACGTGAAAATGACAGGCCGGATGAGGAAGTCCATCGGCCACGATTCCCACGAGATAGACGCCGGCTGGAGCCCGGAATCCCTTCGGCAGGTTTCCTGTCATTGCGATGACGACACCCTCATCGGGCATTCGATGGGAGAGCGAAACCTGCATTCCGGATTTTGCCAGCCGGCTGAACGTGAGCAAAATCCAATTCTGGGCAGTCGAAGCCTTGCCGGGAGGCTCAATCTGCCGCGGTTCCCCCTCCAGCCAGTATGGCAGCTCACTCCGGTCCGGTAGACAGTTCTCCGGCATGAAAAATTGGATTTGCACGTTAAACTTCGTCAAAAAGAGAAGTATTGATTACCGGTCCGGAAGACAAACCGGTAATTTCCAGCGGCTGATGCCAACCATGAACCCAATTTTTCGCACCTCTTCTCAATCCACCACCGTGGCCTTCAATATGCGCTGGCGGCGGGGGCCCTATGGCGGAGGGAACCAATGGCTCGGCCAAATCGCTCCCTACCTTGAGCGGTGTGGGTTTCGCACGGTCTCGAAGCTCGACAGGCGGGTGGCGTGCGTGCTCGGAACCCATGCGGGACTTGGAGGCGGCCTGTCCTTTTCCTATGACGATGTGTTGCGGGCAAAGGACGCGAGCCCCCGGTTGCGCTGCATCCAGCGGATCA
>CAZRIL010000323.1:0-2492 GCA_964600115.1 uncultured Chthoniobacter sp.
ATCCCCCATGGCCACGGACACTCCGCCCGGATGCTGGCTCCGGGCGGCAACCGTATGATCGCTGCCATCTGTGCTCCCAGTGATACAAGGCTGGTTCGACTCTGGACGATTAACGCACCAAGCATAGGGGTAGAAGACATCCGGGGACGTGGAGTTGGGCGAAAGACCTGTATAGATATGACCTCCTCCCGGCCCATCGGCCTGCCAGAGCATTCCGCGTTGGTCTATGTAACCATCGGCCTGCTCACCGGTTGATCGCAAGTACTCGCCAAAGATCATGGTATTGCTGGTGCCATCGCAGAAGTCTCTGAAAGTAGCACCGAAGTTGTACCCAAACGCGGCACGCTTCTTGATGGTCAACACAGTAGGATCCGCATCACTGACGCCATTTCCGCTAAAAAAGACGGGGTAGTTCCCGAGGCTGAAATAGCCCCACATATCGTGTAGTTGCTTGATTCCGCTGTCGGAAGGACACAGGAGTGAGGCAATCAAGACGTTGGTGGGCGAGCCGGGCGAGCCAGAGTTCTGCGATGAAGCAAAATACTGATTGAGATCGTATCGACTCGCAACGTTATCTTGTTCGAGGTACGGCAATAGATGCGGGAGCCAGCCACACCGTGGCATGCCCCATCCAGCGATAGGCGCAGGGTGATTCTGCGAGCCCTCGGGGAACTTGCCGTACGCCTCCGCGTGGCCATGCAAAGCCAAGACGACTTGTTTCAGATTGTTGCTGCACTGAGCACGTCGCGCGGCCTCGCGCGCCGCCTGAACCGCCGGAAGCAACAACGCGATCAAGATGCCGATGATCGTGATGACGACCAAAAGTTCCACGAGGGTGAAACCTCTGGATTTCTGATGGGAGATTTTCCAGGGATGGTGAGGGATGGCATTCATTGCGAGACTCCTGGGCGAACAAATAGAAAAAGGTGAAAGGACTCTTAAATCAAAAAACGGTCTGTCCCGGCTCCCGGCTCATGCCGGGCTTTACGCCTTGGCGCCTTGGCGTGAGATTCGCGTACCAAACGGTTTCTCACGCCAAGACGCAAAGGCGCGAAGCATTTATTATTGCAATAATGCCGTCGCGCCGTTCGCGCCCCAGGCAGCCCCCCCTCTCCCAAAGGGAGCGGGGGAGCTTCTGATTACTGGCCACTGGCCACTCGTTCATTACTTCCGCTTCCGCCAGGCGTAGGCCAGCAAACCGGCCAATCCCGCCGCGGCCAGGAGCGTGATAGTTCCCGGCTCGGGAACGGGGGGAGCTCCGGGAACTCCGAAGTTGTCCACTGTTGCACTCATTGAAGTACCAGTGGTGGAACCCCACTCCATTGAGTAGTATGGAAGGTCGCCGGAGGCATAGGCGTTGTCCGACACTACCGTGGCTCCGTTGACTTTGAAGTCGAGGGAACCCCCGTTTGGCACGATATCCAATGTAATGGGACTGGAAAAGTTGAAGGGAACGCTTTTGTAAAGTGAAGTAACGTCTCGCATCACCTCAATCAAACATTGCGGAGTACTAGCGGCGGTGAAATTGATCCCAAATGTATAGCGTTTCCCACTCACGGGATACCACGTGATATCTGGGACGCTTGAGATCATCAAGTCCATCCTAGCCCACTTATAGGTTGAATCTGGTATGGTAGTTACCGAATTGATGGTTAACGTGACGGGATCGGTCGCGGATCGTGTGGAGTCGGGGGTCGTACGGCGGATCCCCTCGATATCCCAGTTTGTGCCTGTGGGAGATGATAAGGTGAGATCTCCGGTGCCTGAATTCCAGACGGCACTCGATTTATTTGTTCCGTAGAGTGTCGTCTGCGTCCATTGGGTCGCAATATTAGGGTCGGTCGTAAAATCGTCGAAGGTTGTTACGGCTTGGGCCACGCCTGTCGCCAAGCAGATCCCAAGCAACACCAGCGACACGATAAAAAACATTCGCTTTGCAAACATGGTAGACACACCTTTCAACAAAAAACAACATGGATTCAGGCTCCTCGGCCAGTCGGAACAAATCCGGCTAAAATAACCTTGAAACCTGCGGAACACCTCGCACCACTCGCACCACTCGCTCTTTTGGCCGCCGGTCTGGAGCTTCAACTTCAGGTCTTGATCCTTTTTGGACTCCCACCTTCAGTCGATCCGTTGCCTAGTCTTGGATCGTCTCCTTGCCGACTAGCGCGACGACACCAGTGGACGGCCGGCTCGTTACTTCTCGGCCTCTTGCCAAGGTTCCCCCCGGGAAACCGACACTCCTCTTTCGTAGAAGAGAGCATGGTTGGGACGGCATCACCTCCTTTCCATGGAACCTATGAGCTTCGGCAATAGCCGGCTCGTTTGAACTTTTCGGACAATCACAACGAAAAAGGATGAGAGACTCAAAGCCTCATACTAGCCAATTCCTCATCTCGTAGACTCTGTTGGCGGACAAAGAGAGTAGTGTTCTTTTATGCGTTGTTCGTTCAGTGCCCGCGGGTACACCGCGATGTGCGCAAGGCGGC
>CAZRIL010000324.1:0-2463 GCA_964600115.1 uncultured Chthoniobacter sp.
CTGCCCTCTTCGCTGCGGCTGACGACGGTGAGATGATTGGGAAATGGGCGCTCAAGGTGATCGCCTGCTTCGGTAAGGCGGGAATCAAGTCCAACGTGGTGAAACCCTACATGGCGCACGATCTCAAGGCCGGAAAGTTGCCTTCCGATTTCCACGTCCGATTGGGCCACCTACGCAGCCCGGCCGTGGGCGCATTGCTTACCCGTGGTTTGCCGATGAGGAACGGCGGAAAGGCCGCCCAGTGGCAGGAACACAAGGACGGAGAAGCGTTCAAAGCGGTGATCGCTCTGAACCATCTGGCCATCGGCATTGTCCGCGCTCCCGATGCTCGCCTGTCATACTTGGCTTGGGAAAACAGCCAGCCCGTGCTGGCCTACCCCAAGCCAGAAAAACGCGAGCGGGAGCGATACTCGTTTTCAGGAATCGAGAGTTTCGACAAAGGCGTCGAAGCAGAGACTTGGCTCGGCATCAACGGCAAACCTGTCGAGACTGGAAGCGAAGACTAAAAACCGTCTTACAAAAACAACATGCAAAACCATCATTCGATTGAACGACTGAAAGCCACCATTCAGTCATTCGTTCGCTCTAACCAACCGGGAGCGATGCTGATCCATGGTCCATGGGGTGTTGGAAAGACCCATGGTGTGCTCGAGGCACTCAGAGCCAAAGATGAATCAGAGCAGAAGCCGTTTTCCTACGTTTCACTATACGGCATTGCCAGCCTCGATGATATTTACATGAGGTTGTCCCTCGGATGGGTAAACAAAATTTCACAAAAAGCCCCCGAGTGGCTGGCCGAGACGATCAAGACTGTAAAAGAGTCTACCATTGGAAGGCGCACTTCAGGTGCACTGGGGTCAATTGCCGCCACCTTCATCGGAAAGGACCAATTGGATGCGATTAGCGCATCGGTAGCCGGACTTCTTGTCAGCAAAATGCTCATTGTGATCGATGATCTTGAAAGGAAAGATCCGAATCTGAGCATCCAAGCAATTCTTGGAGTTGTAAGTTACCTTGTAGAATCTCGCGAGTGTCGCGTGATATTTATTACGAATGATGGTGAAATCAAGGGAGATGAGCAACTGGCTTTCGACGCCCACAAAGAAAAAGTTTTCGATTACGAGGCTCCCTACACACCGGGCGTGGAGGAGAACGCGGAAATATTTTCCGCTAGTTATAAAGATTTCCTTTGGCCAACACTTTTGGCACTCGGAATCTCAAACTTACGAGTGATTCGCCGAACCGTTCGGGTGCTCGAAAAGCTCGATTCGAAAATACAAAAAAACTGTAACCTGGCTAGAATTTCAGTTTTAACATCTGCCGCGAAAATCTGCTGCCTATATTTTGGTTTCAGGGAAAAAATGGATTTGGAACGAATGAAAGACACAAGTTCCATCGAAGTCGCGATGTACATGGAGTCAGAAAAAGGCGAAGATCACGGTTTAACGGAGGGTGACAAGCTCATTGTCAAGGCAGGCTTCAGTTCGGGGCCGATCGACGACTTTTTAATTGAAGTCATCAAAACCGGCGAGACGGGTTGGGAGGAATTCACGGTCAAAGTGGAGGAAATGCAGGAGCATCACGAAGAACTGGTTACCAATTCGACGTTTGAAAAGGAATTGCAGGATCTCATTAACAACTACTCGAATACCGATCCCAACATTGCGAACTACATCAAAAAGAAATGTGAGGACAATCTCCTGCTGTTGCGGCACGGAACAATCGACTGGGCTGGACAGATCCTAGTCGAATTGGGGCAGCCTGATTTTAGGGACGAATGGTTTCGAAAGTGGGCGGCGGCTAACATGAAAAAACTTTCCAATAAGGACATTCGACATGTGCTTGACGGGATTGACAGTGTCCCAAATCAATTGAAAGTCGCTTATAAAGAAGAGGCCGAACGCAGACAACCGGAGTTGGATATAGAGAAGGAGCTACTCGCAAGATTTACTAACAACATATTTTATCCGTCACAAATAGACCAGATAGCAAATCTTCCACTTGATAGGTATGTGTCATGGCTCCGAGATTCCAAAAGTGAACAAATCCGAGGGGTTGTTCGCCAAATTTTTTCAGATTTCCACGGGCGCGGTGGATCAGAGGGTGCAATCGCCGATAAAACACTTGCGGCAGTTGATCAATTGGCTGCCGAGTCTCCTATGAATGCACTTCGGGCTAAATACTACAAAAGCGCTTTACCAAAAAGGCCGTCACGCGGGGCATGAGCCATTTCTTCCAGAATTCAAAGCTGTCCTGCTGGGAAATACTTACCTTAGTGAGGCCATAGAACATCGAGGCTTCCTTCGAATTCATTTAGTGTCCGAAATCGATATCCACGTTCAAAGCCGTATCTCGAAGTCGGGAAACAGGGAATCGGCGCAGCTTCGGCTGCCGTCTGGTGTAAAAACTTGGCGCTTCGCTGAATTAAGTGGGTGGAACGAACCGGTTTGATGGGGGCTGTGC
>CAZRIL010000325.1:0-2419 GCA_964600115.1 uncultured Chthoniobacter sp.
GCAATTCCGCCACAAGGTTGGTTCCGATAAAACCGCTGCCGCCTGTGAGGAAGATGCGCATTGTGGGGTCAATTACAGAATCGTTGGGAAGAAGACGGGCAAAATCGTTGAATGCTTAATCAGTGAGATCCGTCAGAATAGATCTTCTCGATTTGTTTGACCATGTGATCCAGCGAAAACCTCGAGGAAATGCGTTCGCGCGCCGCACTCCCCATCCGAGCGCACGAAGAGAGGTCTGCAGCAAGTTGGCCGATGGCGCCGGCCAACGCATCGGCATCGGCAGGCGGAACCAGTATCCCTGTTACCCCATCGACCACCTGCTCCACGGTGCCGCCAATCGCAGTTCCAATAACCGGCAAGCCGAGGCACATCGCCTCCATCACCACTCCTCCGAAAGGTTCGGGCTGCGCCGAGGGCAAAACAAAAATATTCATTGCTGCATACGCCGGGCGGGGATCCGCCATCTCACCCGTAAAAACGACATCGTCAGAAATCCCCAATTCCTCTGAGAGCCGCTTCATTTTCTCCATCTGATCAGCGGCTCCAGGGGGAACCCCTCCTGCGAGCAGGCACTTGATCCGAATGCCCTTCTTCCGAAGCAGGGAAATCGCCTGAAGAAGGAATTCCTGACCCTTCCTCAGAAATTTTATCCGTCCAACCGTTCCGACGATGAGATCGCCGGGCGCGAATCCAAATTGATTTCTCGCGGCGATCCGCTCTGCTTCCTCAAGCGGCGTAAATTCCGCAAGATCAAACCCGTTGTTGATCACCGAGATGATCGGCGAAGGTGGAAACTGTGCCGCGATTGGTTGGGAAACGCAAAGAACGCGCGATGAGAGGGCAAGGATATAGCGTGAATAGGGCTTCCACAGCGGCCCGAATTCTTGAAACCAGTCCCGGATATGCCAGATATGGGGAACTCCGGCAAACTTGGCAGCCAACGCGGACGACATGATGACGCCGGTGTTCGTGTGGACAAGGGAGACATTTTCCCTGCGGATAAGTGAGGCGGTTTTAACTGCCGAAAAAACAAACCCTGCAAGAAAGCCGACGATCAGCGGCGACTTGATAACCGGGCGGGTGATGATCCTGAGTGATGGCTGGACGAAGACTTTGCCGCCGGCCCTTTCCAGCATCTCCCGCAATGGGCCATCCTCCGGCAGCAGAACCACTGGTGTGAAACAAGAGCGATCCAGACGCGCGACAAGCCGGGCCAAGGAGCGGCTTGCGCCGTAAATGTCCGCACTGTTGTGAACGAGAAGAATCTTCAATGTCGTTGATCGATAGACGATACACGTTGGCTTGTGAAGCACTCCGAAGTGTGATCTTCTCGAAGGAAGATGGCCAGCCAAGATGATTTTTACACGTGCTACCGGGGGCGGCAATCGTTTCTATTTCACTGTTCATACCTGCGGCTACGGAAGGTATTTCTGGCTCTGGATGCCCTGAGGTTGGCGGGCATTGCAACAAAAGGAAAGCGCGTGTTCGACTATGGGTTCGGGTCGGGCACATTCTTCCGGTTTCTGTCGCCAGCCTGCGAGATATTCGGCGTTGAGATCGATGCCGTTAATGTGCATGCCGTGCAGTCCATGCTGAGCGCCAGGGGTTTCAGGCACGTCTGTTTGGAAATGATAGACATTCCGACGTGGAGCAGCCATCAACTGCTCAAGGAAAAGTATGACGTGATCCTCTGCAGCCATGTCCTCGAGCACCTCTCTGATCCTGTTGGTTTCTTGAAAGTGATTAAAACCTGTATTGCGGATGGAGGCGTTTTTGTCGGTCTGGTCCCCCTGAATGAGAGGGTTCGCGACCCGCACCACGAGCAGGTCTGCGATGAGCAGGTCATCAGGCAATGGGCGACCGCGGGGGGACTGGACGTCCTTTATTACCGTGAGGAGGATTGCTTCACCTATTGGCTTCAGCCCCTTTATACAAAAACGCACGGGGTTCCCCATCTCCTACAACAAGCGGTCAGCTTGGGGGTGGGTTTCATCGCACGCCTTTTCGGTCCAGAGAAGTGGTGGCGGCTTTCCCGGGAATTCCAAAAACTCACCGCCTCCCGCCCGACTCAGGCCGTTTTTCTGCTCGGATTGCAGGGCGACCGAAAATAGCAACCAGCCCGCGCCTTTCGCCACACCCGGCGGGCCATCGCAATTTGGGCCCGGATTTTGTCTTCAGTTGACAACTCCTTCAGATCCGACCTCCCCGGCTGCCTCTGAAGATATTCCAACTGAACCGCCGTGTTTTCTCCACGGTCAGATCCCTTGTCCGCTACAGTCTTGCTCGAGGCATGCAGCCGGTAGCATCCCCAGACCTCCGGAATGTGCGAGTAGTTAGCATAATACGACAGTCGCAACTCCAATTCATAGTCCATGGAGTAGCGGAGTTCGACACGTGGTCCGCCGTGTTCACGAAGTAG
>CAZRIL010000326.1:0-2414 GCA_964600115.1 uncultured Chthoniobacter sp.
CAATTTCATACCGCCGGTTGCCATCAATAATCTGTCCGGCGGCCTCGCCTCCGAGCGCGTGGGAAACCACGCGGTTGATCTCGTCGCCGTGGATGCCGTAACGCGCCAGCGCGTCGCGCTTGGGCACAACTTCAATCATGGGTTGCCGACCCATGGCCTCAAACTCAATGTCTCCCCCGCCGGGAATCGCATTGAGAATCTCGCGGGCCTGTAGGGCCAATTCTTCGAGTTTTTGAAAGTCATCTCCAAAGATTTTCAAGGCCAGATCGGCGCGGGCTCCCGCCATGATTTCGTTGAAGCGAAGTTGAATGGGCTGTGTGAAAAGGAATGCTTGGCCGGGGGCATTCTCGTTCAGCGCGGACTGCATGAGCCCAATAAGCCGTTCCTTGGGAATGGGGCGTCCGTTTTCTTTGCGCCATTCGGCGGGTGGTTTGAGCATGACGTAAGTGTCGGCTACGTTCGGCCCCATTGGGTCAGTGGCGATCTCGGCAGTGCCAATGCGGGCAAAAAGATGGGTGATTTCCGGGAACTGTTCCCGGAGAAGCCGCTCGGACTTCTTTTGCAGTTCCACGGAGGATTCGAGTCCGATGCTTGTGCTGCGGATCATCTGAATGGATATGCTGCCCTCATCGAGTTGGGGTATAAACTCGGCACCCAAGCGCGTGAAAACCCAGAGTGACGCGATGAAGAAGAGAACAGCCGCCCCGACAACCGCCCAGCGGAAACGCAGGGCGAACGCCAGCAAGGGTGTATAGACGGCTTTGCACACACGGACGAGGAAGTTGTCCCTCTCTGCGATGTCTCCGCTGAGGAAGAAAGAGCAAAGAACTGGCATGAGGGTGAGTGCGAGAATGAGAGCGCCGAGAAGACAGAGCATCACCGCGATGGCCATGGGCGTGAACATTTTGCCTTCGACGCCAGTGAGGCTGAGGATCGGAACGTAAACGACCGTGATAATCAGCACGCCGAAGAACATGGGGTTGGCGACCTCCTTGGCGGAGCGGAGAACTTCGACGGAACGCTCCTTGGCGTTGAGGCGGCGTCCCAACTCTTTTTGCTTTTCAGCAAGATGGCGGACGATGTTTTCCACCATGACGATGGCACCGTCGATGATGAGCCCAAAATCGATGGCTCCGAGGCTCATAAGATTGGCGGTCATTCTCGAGGACGCCATGCCTGTGATCGCGAAGAGGAATGCCAAGGGGATTGCGAGAGAGACGATGAGCGCGGCCCGCCAGTTACCAAGCATCGCGAAGAGAACCACCGCGACGAGGATGGCTCCGTGGAAGAGGTTCTCCTCGACGGTCTTGATCGTCTTGTTGACGAGGACAGCGCGGTCGTAGCCGTCTCGAATTTCGACACCCGGAGGAAGCTTTGTTTGGATTTCCTTGAGGCGGTCGCGCACAGCAACGGCGACGAGACGGCTATTTTCTCCGGCCAGCATGATCGCCGCTCCGAGCACGGCTTCCTCGCCGTCCTCGGTGGACGCACCGGTGCGGAAAGCGTGACCGACGGAAACCTCGGCCACGTCTCCAACGAGGATGGGACGGACGCCAGACGCGAAGCGAATGGGTAGGTTGGCGATCTCTTTGGTGGTGGCGACACGGGTATTTGAGCGGATGACGATTTGTTCGTTGCCGATTTCGACGAGTCCGCCACCGACATTCTCGGAGTTCATGCGGACGACATCAGCGAGTTCCTCGAAGCTGATGCCAGCACTCATGAGCTTGGTGGGATCGGGAGCGACAACAATCTGCTTTTCAAAACCGCCCGAGGTGTTGACTTCCGCGAGACCTGGAGTGTTCCGCAAAAGCGGTTTGATCGTGTATTCCTGAATGAGGGAGAGTTCGAGCAACTGCGCGAAGCGTTCGGCGGGTTTGTTGGCCGCGTTGTCGGCGTAACCCACCACATAGTAATAAATTTCACCAAGGCCGGTGCTGATTGGTGCGAGCTGCGGCGTCAGGCCATCCGGTAGCTCTTCCCTCGCGTTAGCCAGCCTTTCCATCACAAGCTGGCGCGTGCGGTAAATGTCGGTGCCGTCTTGGAATGTCATTGTGACCTGCGAAAGACCGAACTTCGACAGCGAACGCAACTCGACCATGCGGGGCAGACCGGCCATCGCCGTTTCTACCGGGAAGGTGACTAACCGTTCGATCTCCTCGGGCGCAAGTGCGGGCACAGCGGTGTTCACCTGCACCTGAACGTTGGTAATGTCGGGCACCGCATCAATGGAGAGCCGGAGGGCCGACCAGACTCCGGCAAAAACGAGCACAGCGGTGGCCAGGAGCACCAGCACGCGCTGACGCATGGAAAATTCAATGAGGCGTTCGAGCATAAAATGATTAGTGGCCGTCGGCGCAACCCTTTCCTCCATTGACCGCCTGGAGTTCGATCATCCAGAGGCTCGATGCCCC
>CAZRIL010000327.1:0-2385 GCA_964600115.1 uncultured Chthoniobacter sp.
GACTCCTTGGCGATCAATTCCCTCACCAAGGTGGTCTTCCCGCATTGCCGCGGACCCAACAAAGCGCAAACCGGTGCTCAACGCAGGGCCTCTTGGATCTTTTTCTGAGCAGCAATTCTGGCAATCATCTTTGAATATTCGGAACCTAACCCGACTTTCTCAACTGGAGGTATCGACCGACCGCGAAGGCTGATAAAATCGAGGTCATCATTAAAAGGTCTTCACTACAGATCGGGTGTTGATGGAAGGAGTTGGTGAGCAGCGGAGATGCGTGGCGGCGGTTGATCTGGAAGCTGGAGTTTGAGTTTTTCGAGTAAGATTTTCTGGTCGGCTTCGGGTTGGGTGTAGCGGCTCATGATGAGGGTTCGTCCATCGGTGGTTGGGAAGTGGACGTCGAGCATCTGGATAGCGGCGAACTTATCAAGCACAGGACGGGATGTGAGTCCGGGGGCATGATGACGCAGACGGGCTCTGAGGGTAACGTGGAGACAGTAGGCCAAAAAGGAGATGAAGATGTGGGCCTCGATCCGGGAGTCGAGTTGGTGGTAGATCGGGCGAAGGTCGAGATCGTCTTTGAGGGTTTTGAAAGCGGCTTCAACTTCCGTGAGCTGGATGTAAAAGTTCCAGAGATCGGAGGGTTGTGCCTCTGGCATATTGGCGCGCAGCAGGTAGCGACCTTCCCGGCGACGGGCCAATCGCAATTTGGTGCGATTGAGCCGGTAGCTGAAGCATGCCGGAGCTTTGCGTTCCTTAACCGTGACAGGTTCGGGCAGTTCGAAGTCCATCAGTCGCCAGGCGGCGCGATAACGTTCACGGGCCTCCCCAAGTTTGAGCAAGAGTTCTCGATGGGGTAGGGTCATTTTTGAAAGCTCCTTGAGGCGACGCAGCAACCCCCGGAGTTGACGCAGCCGCATGGCCCGCTCTTTGGCCACGCGGTCTCGGGACCGCGCATACACATACATCTCGTCATCTTCGGCATGGAGTTTGACTTCAACGCCCTCGCGCACCTTTTGCCAAGGCTGCCCCAGAAGGTCGGCCTCGTAGCGGGTAAGGCGGCCCTTGGGAGTTCCCACGAGATACTGGACGGGCGGATCACTGGCGCGCATTTCGGCCAACACTTCCTCGGTGGGAATGCCGCGGTCCATCACCCAGATGCGCTGGGCTTTGCCATACTGGTCCTCGATCTTTTTCAGGAAGTCGCGCAGCGTTGTCTTGTCCGAAGTGTTGCCGGCAAGGACTTCGTAGGCCAAGGGGAAGCCCTCGGGCGTCACGACCAAGGCGATGACGACCTGCACACAGTCACTTCGCTTGTCGCGCGAGTAGCCAAAGCGTTTCTTGGTGTGTTCGGGATCTGGCGCGTCGATTTCAAAATACGTGCTCGTCAGATCATAGAGAAGCACCTCGAACTTCGCGCCGAAGAGATCTTTCCATTTGGCACTCAGGTGGCTGAAGAGTTCGCCTTTATGCGGCAAAAGGCGGTCATGCACTCGGTAAAGGGCATTCTTCTCTACCAACGCATAATCATGCCCGAGCAGATCACCCATCGCGCTTTGTTCGAACCACTGACGGTGAAGTTTCCACTCACTTCCCGGCGCAATCAACCGATAACACACCAAGGTCTGCAGGATATCGCTCCAGCTTGTGCCCTCCCGGCTTGCGGGCAGTTTCTCCCGCCAAAACTCATCAAGTCCCAGTTGCTTGTAAAGCTCACAGGCCAACCAACACGCACCCCATTGCCGGGGCCGGTGCAGACTGAAGTCTTTGAGCCGAACTCCGATGCCAATATCCACCGCATGCGCGGGAATCTCACGATCCCAGGCAAAGAGCGCCATTTGCCGACTTTGACCTGCTGTGTCGTCGAAGCCCTCCAGCACCCGACACCACGACTCCTTCTGACTGTCATTGATTTCACCCAGATAAAGGACTGGGCGCTGGACAATCTTACCACCCGCACAACGGCGGTTTTCCACGATCGACCAATACCGGTGTTCTTTGCCGTCTTTGAACCGTCGTGTGTTTCGCAAAAACATAACGGTTCACAATTGTAGTCATATTTTTGGGTTTGAGAAGAGGGTTGGTCTTCACTACAGCCACTTTTGAAAGCCCCACCTTGTATTTATGCGGGCTCGCGGGCCTTCGAACCTCGAAAATCGCTGTTTTTCGCCTCCAGTTGAGAAAGTCGGGCTAGAATTTAGGTCCTGCTGAAAAATGCAAAGAAAACACGCGCAGACGTTGAAGCAGCGAGAAAGTCTGAAAAGTGGAAAGTTGGCATTGCCAGGGAGATGAAGCGTAGGACCACGGCCACGAATCCTTGGTTGGCAAAAGCCTTGGCGATGGGCCACCCGAGTCGTGTGTGCAATCTTGTAAAAACATTTAAAATATAGG
>CAZRIL010000328.1:0-2382 GCA_964600115.1 uncultured Chthoniobacter sp.
GCTTGATGCAGTGGCATGGTGCAACGCCCTTTCGGAATTTGAGGGATACGAGCCCGCCTACTATACGAACAGTGAAATGACGGACGTGTTCCGGCGGGTGCTCAACCGCGATCAACTCGACAGCAAGCCCCCGGTGGTTTTCTGGAAACCGAATGCCTCGGGATACCGCCTGCCCACGCAGTCGGAATGGCAGAGTGCGGCGGTCTTTGGTGGAAAATCCTTTGATGCCAACCCGGGGTGGACTGCAGCCAACGCCGATGGCACGACTCATCCGGCTGGGACCCGGAATCACGGCCCGCAGGGGCTTTGCGATCTGCAGGGGAATGTCTGGGAATACGTCTGGCCCGACGGGGCCGGATCAGTGGATCCCACTATCATGGCTGCCGTCACCGCGCTCGGCGGCGATTTTCTCACTCCTGCGGCTCCGGCGAAAACCAACCCGGGATTCCAAGTGGAAACCCCGTTTGCCGACGGCTCGTTCAATATCGGATTCCGCGTGGCACGCGGCCCCTCATCCAGCTCCCCAACTGCCATCGCCGACATTCCCGCATGGTCCATCACTCGCGGTTTGACGATCCCGACCGGCCCAGAGGCCAACCCGGATGCCATCAAGGATTTTGCACAGAAGCACCTCCCGATGGTGAATGTCCCGGGAGCCGGCCTCGCCAATGCGGGGGATTTTATTGATCCGCTTCAGATTCAGGAACGCAACAAGGCATTGGCTAAAGCGAGGGACAACAAATTCCTCGGAAAGTCGGAGGGCGATGACGTGCCCGATGCCGCCAAGCCCGTCGAGCGCACCCCTTATCCGCTCGACATCTCGAAGACCGAGATTCCCTTCAATGTCTGGAACCGCGTTCGCGGGTGGTCGCTCTCCAAAGGCTACCACTTCAACTACCCCGGAGACATCGGCAGCATGCGCATCGCGACAAACCCCACGGAATCGTTTTCTCCCAACGAGCCGGTGACGTTTGTCTCATGGTATGACGCCGTCGCGTGGTGCAATGCTCTTTCTGAACTCATGGGCTACTCCCCGTCATACTTCACCGATGCCGACAAAATGACCGTTCTCCGGGAGGTGCTCCCATTCCGGCTGGAGACCTACACAGGGGCGGGATATCCGAACCCCGTTTGGAAAAAGAATCTGAGGGCGGGGGAGAAGCAGGATACCGCACTGAATATGATCGTGCTCTTCGATCCTATGGCAGGTGGATTCCGGCTTCCGATGTATGATGAGTTCCGCATTGCAGACGGGCTGCTTCCGGCAAATCCAGAAGACACCGAGTGGACAGAAGGAAACTCCGGCGGACGAACCCATCCGGTCGGCACAAAGTCCCCGCAGGAAAACGGCCTTCAGGATATGAAGGGAAACGTGCTCGAGTGGGGATGGGACCAGGATGTGTCCCACCTCAACTCGATGGTGGATTACCGGGTTAATGGGATCGGCTATTTCTTCGAGAAGCCCGAGGTCATAAAAAATTCAGCCAAAGGGTTTTTCAAGGAATACACAGGTGCCGCGCGGTCGTTCATCGGCTTCCGCGTGGCCAAAGGAAAACCGCATTAGCACATGCCCATTCCCAATCGACGCTCATTTATCAAAACCGCACTCGGTGCCACATTCGCCACAACAATGACAAAGGTTTCCATGGCCGCATCTGCTTCGCAATCCCAGGACCCCGACATCGTCGTTGCCGGGCCGGATGACGATGCACTTCGGGAAACGAACCGTCGCGCCCGGGCTTCCGATCCGCGTCCGAACATTCTCCTTCTCTTTACCGACCAGCAAACGATCTCAGCCATGAGCTGCGCCGGCAACCGTTGGGTGAACACGCCGAATATGGATGCCCTTGCGCGTTCCGGCGTGCGCTTCCTCCACTCGTATTGCGCCGCGCCTATCTGCGGCCCGTCACGCGGCTCCATGGTCACCGGGCTGCCGCCGCATGCGAGCGGGGTAATCTACAACGGGGATCCCCTCTCCAAAGAAGTCCCCACGATTGGATCCGTTCTCCGCGATAGCGGCTACTACACCGCGTGGACCGGAAAATGGCATCTTCCGCAGAGCTTTCTTCGTGAAGCCACCGATGCATGGGGCTTCCACCATCGCCCGCTCACCAAGGACGTTCCGATGGCCGCGCTTGGCGACCAGACGGATTTTCTCACCGCGATGGATGCAGAGTTTTTTCTTCGCTGGCAGGCAGGGAAGCAGCCGAAACCATGGTTCCTTGGCGTCTCGCTACACAACCCGCACGACATTTGCTACCATGTCATGGAGAGGGGTCTCGAATACGGGAACAAAGAAACATTTCCGCCTCTCCCTTCCAACTTCGAAGGCGATCCCGACGAGCCCGAGGCCCTCAAACTCCGGCGTCAGAACCAGACCTA
>CAZRIL010000329.1:0-2350 GCA_964600115.1 uncultured Chthoniobacter sp.
CCTCCGTCAGTGCCGGGGTTCGCGGCCAGATCGCGGGGGCGGCCTTGCGCTCGGCCTCCACCGTGGGCTTGTCCCCGCTGACCGCCGCATTTTTTGCCTTCGCGATATGCATCGCTGCCACCGTGCGGGCGGTCTCGATCGCCGCCATCGGTTTGGAGGTGTCGAAATCCCTGGCCGATTTCTCGAGCCCCTTGGTGAGCTTCTCTGCGAGCGTGTAATCTTTGACCTCTATCGCGCTGATGAGCTGGTTGGATTTCTGAACAAAGTCGAGTGCCCGCTGTTTGTCGTCCCTCGGGAGAGTTCGGATCTCGGGGACAAACTCGCCGAGGACAAATGTCTCCGCCAGCCGCTTGGTGGCGCTCTCCAGCTCATCCTTTTTCAGGAGAAACATAAACGCCCGGACCCCCTCCCGGACATCGCGCAGCGCCTCATTGGCCAGCGAATCCAGCGTTCCGACGGTCGGGGGAAATCCCGAGGCATTCGAGAACAGGCTCTTTGCATCCTCCCCGACCCGCAGGAGGCTGTCGCCATCGCTGAATATGCAGCGATAGAACCGGGTTCCGATCAGCACATGCTGGAACCGGCGCTGGAGAAAATGCTGGACGATCAGGGCCTGGAACTCGACCTTTACCTGGAGCTCGGAAGCCTCGCGTTTGAGCTGGTTCGCCTTCAGGAGGGCGTTAACCTCTGCCAGGCGGGTGGTCATCGGCTGCAGTTCAGCATCGAGCTTGCTCTGCTCTTCCCTCCTTTTTTCCTTCTTCAAGATCTCTTCCAGCACCCCATCGCTGCCCGATGATCCATCCAGAGCCTTGCCTGCAGCCGCCATCTTGGAATTCCATTCGAGCCTCTGGCGCTCCTTTTCGAGGGCCAGGTTGGCGGCAACGAGCTTCTCGTTGGCCTGCCTGGTTATCCGCGCAGCCTCCACCTGATTCGCAATGGCGTCGCAGAGCCGGGCATCGCTCTCGAATTGCGCCGCCTTGGAGAGAAGCTCAAAGGCCTCGTCAGTGGATTTCGGAGAGCTCTTATTCGGTGCCAGCAGATCAAGGATCTGAGTGAGAATCCGGTTGTATTTGAGATCCGTGTCGGGCGTGGACTCCGGGGCGTTTAGGAATTTTTCAAACCGTGCCTCGAAGATCCGGTTATCGCTGATGTTCCAGCGTTTTCCGTCCCATTGCACGATGTCGCTTCCCGGATCAAAACCGGGAAGCTTGTCCCCGAGAAAGCCCGATCGCCCGGAGGAGGCTTCCTCCGTTGGCCGCGTCCCGGACTTCCCGGCTTCCGGGGTCACCTCCTGGGCATGGCACAACCCAATCGCGAAGATCAGGCAGAATGTGATTCTCATTCGCGCACCCTTCAGTTCTTCCCCGCCTCTGGGCTTGGTAACGGGCGGGGTGATGGAGAGACCTTCGGAAGGTTGTTTTCCGGCAAAAGGCCGGAGGCCTGTGAATCGGGATTCTGAAGCGGATCGTCCTCCGGATTATCAAAAATGAGATTGATCATTTTTTCTCCCTTTGTGGAATTCGGCACTGCGGAGATGGATTCGATGAGTGCCTGGATGGGACGCCCATTCGGCGTGGTCTTCACCGCCAGGAAACCTCCCGTCATCAGTTTGGAGGCAGCGTCCTTGGAGAGCGGGACCCCGGCCTTCAACTTCGAGAAATCGCCCACTTTGATCACCACATCGCCAATGGCAACACGCTCTCCAACGGTTTTTAAAATCTCCACGACTTTGCCGGCCAGCGGACTTTTGACAACGCGGTCATCGAGTGCCCGGAGGGAGAGATCAAAGTCGAGCTTCGCCTGTTCCAGTGCGTCCTTGGCCGATTCCAGCCGATAGTTGGCGAGCTCCCATTGGGTGATGGCCCCGACGTATTGCGCATCGCTGATCTGCCGCCGCTTGTGCTTGCCCTTGACCTCCTCCAAAATCGCCTCTTTTTCCCGGAGGTCGGCTTCGGCCATGAGAATCCCCTTCCGGTTTTCCAGCCGTCGCTTTGACACTTCCAGATTGTAATCCTGGCGGTAGTGGTCCAGCCGGAGTAGGATCTGGGCCTCGGACACCTTGCTGCCCTTTTCAACCAGAAGCTCGTCGAGGATCCCGGCCTCCCGGGTTCGCAGACTCACCAACGAGGAGGGCGCAGACTGGGTAACCAATACAGGTGGTTCGGTGCAAATCCCGCAGGTCATCGGAAGACAGACCGCCACCAGCACATAAATGGGTAACCGGCCGCTCATGGGATCCGGCCATTAATATGGCTGCTCGCTCGTTTCATGCAGTGACTTTATTGGGCGTCGGGGAGCAGCTGGGTGTTGAGCCGCTCGATCCCCTGGCGGGCGAAATCGCTCGCCGGAT
>CAZRIL010000330.1:0-2350 GCA_964600115.1 uncultured Chthoniobacter sp.
GTGAAGCACACCGGGGCCACTTTGTCGTCTTTCCAAAGACAGACCTCGGCGTCGCCGGGTTTGGCGGGCCACGTGATGCCGGCGACCGGAAATCTTGCCGCGGGTTTTTCGTCGCTGAGGCTGGGGAGCTGTTCCGATGCAAATGCCAGGCCCCCGGAAAAAGTGATGGCCAGGCAGAGGGTAAAGAAGGCGTCTGTTTTCATAAATTTGTTGCAGGGTTCAGGGTTTGCCCTCGGCGGGCGTGCCGGTGTCGGCCCAGACATTGGTTCCGTCCACGTCGTGGTTCTTGCGGTAGTTCGGATGCAAAGCGCCATACTTGCTGAGGCGGCCGATCTTGTTTCCGCGCAGCACGAGCGGCTTTCCCGCATCGCCCTGCCCGCCACCCGCAAGCGTCAACGCGCCGCCCTCGAAATAACAGTTGGTGATCTCGCCCTTCACGCCGGTGTTCGGACCGAAGCTCCCGAGTTGGATCGCTCCGTTCACCCCATCGAGGGATTTGCCGTCGCCGTCGAGGTGGCCCCGCGCATCAAATTTGCAGCGGATGAGATGGATGTCGGCCACAGCCGGGTTGTCCGGCGTGCGGTCCTTGCCGAAGGTGACCTGCAGGACATCGCTGTGCGAAGCCGGGCTGTCCATGATCAACTCCTCGCCCAGAACCTCGGTGTAAAACGATTCGCCCTCGGGGGAGCGGATCAGGTCATTCCCCCCGGCCACGTAGGTCCGCGTCAATTTGTCGGCGCCCATGACGGCAACGCTTTTGCCGCCAAAAACCTCACAATCCTCGAGCTCCACCGATCCCTGTCCCGCCCGCTGCACCGTGTAATATGCCGTGCCCGGCGTGGCCTTGTCCCCCTCCGAAAGCGGGACAAATCCCGGGTTCACAAACCTGCACTTCACGAACTTCACAACGCCGTCGGCATGCGTGGTTTTCACAGCCCCGAATATTTTCCCCGTGATCACGACCGGAGCTTTGATGACGGTCTCGGACGAGGGCTCAAGCTTGGTTCCCTCGGGAATCCCGCAGTTGACGCCGCGCTTCAATTCTGAACCGTGATGGACCTGGGCCGGAGCGGTAGAGGTGACGAGCACTAACAGCGTGGTGAGGAGTGCGATGGGTTTTGTCATGGGATGTTTGTTTCTAGGTTTTGTTATTGAGGAGCTGTGTAATTCCGGGGACCACCGAGCGCCATGAAGCCGGTATGAAGCCGCATGGCACACAGAAGGCAAAACACAGCAAGGCCGAAGCCCACAAGATAGGTGTGCTTGTAGACATGCCCGGTGAAATCGAGGAAGACCCCGAGAACCGGACCGATGATGATCTGGCTCACGCAGCTGATGATCCCCGCCGCGGACGCGAACTGTGCAAATTTCTCGCGCGGGAACAACCTTTGCCCCAGAGACGCAGTGGTGGTTGCATAAACCCCGGAAAGCACCCCGCAGGCAAGATAAGCTGCGAAGAATGAGGATTGATCACGAATGAATAATCCACCCCACAAGGCTGCAAGCGCGTAAAGCACCAGTGTCCCGATGGCCAGCCTCAGCGGGTGGACTCGGTCTGCCAGAACTCCGAGCGGGTAGGATAACACGAGCGATACGAGAAACATGGTGGCGGACCATTTTCCCAGGGCATCCATAGGGATGGCGATGCTCTTGGCAAAGAAGATTCCGAAAAGGTTGACCGGAAGAAATGCGATGGCGGGAACCGCGACGGTCACGAATGCGAGCAGGTAGTAGGGCTTTCCGAAGCAGTCGCGCAGGAACCCGCACATCGCTGGAAAAAATCCTTTCGCGCCCCCGCGAGGCTCGACCGGCACAGCGGGATACTGGCCCTCCTTGATGTTCACACACATGAGCGTAAACCCGATGCCGAACAGCGCGCCGATGCCAAGAAACATCCAGAAGTGGTAGGTCTCCACTTTTCCCAGCAGCCAGTAGTTGAAGATCATGGCGGCGATCAGGCTCAGAGCGCGGACCGCACCAAAGAACCGTCCGAGCACTTCCGCGGGCACCACGTCGTTGATGAGCGCTCCCAGGATGGAGTTTGCCGTAATGCTGGCGAAATCAAACAGCATCCAGAAAAGGGCGAAACATCCCAGCACCAGCGTATTCAGGCCCGGGGAAATTGCGCCCAGCATCTCGTGAATCCGGGTGCCAAGCATCGGGCTGAATGCGAGCCCGGCCATGGCGAGAACCGCAATCGGTGTTGGAATAAGGAGGAACGGAATCCGGCGACCCCACCGCCCGCGATGGCGGTCGGACTTGTAGCTGATAATCGGCCCCAGAAAAATCGCGATCGCCGGCGGAAGCGAGCCGATCAGGATTCCTGTCAGGAGATCCGAGGCCTCGAACT
>CAZRIL010000331.1:0-2289 GCA_964600115.1 uncultured Chthoniobacter sp.
AGCGTGCTGTCTTTCCAGAGACTCAGCGGAAGGTAGCGGGCCGGCAGGGAATCTCCCGAGCCAATGACGCGAAGGTTGGCGTTGTAGACCAGAAAGCAAACCACGCCGAATAAGAGCAGCCCCGCCCGGAATCTCAGGCGCGGGCTGATCGTATGCGGTGGAAGGGAAGGTGTAGGGCTGGTCAAAATTCGCCCAGACCAACTACACCTTTGCGCTACTCCTTCAATGCTTTTGATGGCGATCCCGGGCGACTCGGTGGCGTATCCCGGAGCAGCCTCTTTTGAGTCTTGGCTTGGTTCCGAACGGAAACTTTACTCACTGCATGCCAGAGACCCCTCGTCCCTTTTCGACTCCCCTTGCCTGCTTCCCGGCCGATAAGAGCCGCCGTCCCGGGCTCTGATGAAAACGGCCGTTTTTACGATTGTTTCCAATAACTACAGCGCGCAGGCGCGGGTGCTGTGCCGGTCTCTTGCGGCGCACGAGCCGGGCTGGGATCGTTATGTGCTGGTCGTCGATGCGCCCTGGCACCAACGTTTAATTCCTCCTGATCTGGCCCGGACCATCTATCCGGACGCGATCAGGCTGCCCTTGGGGCCGTGGTTTTTCAGCCAATACAACGTCCTTGAGGCCAACTGCGCCGTGAAGCCGTGGATGTTGGAGTGGTTGTTTGATCAGGGCTACGACGCCGTGCTGTATCTGGACCCCGACATCCAGGTCTTCTCTCCTTTTGACGAGTTGCGGGAGGCGTTGCGCGAGTACGACCTCATTCTGACTCCGCATCTTCTTGAGCCCTATGCGGACCAGCTTCGTCCCGGCGAAAAGCAGATCAGGCAGACGGGGGTCTTCAATCTGGGTTTCGCTGCCTTTCGACACACGCCGAACGCCCGGGCGGCTCTGCGCTGGTGGCAGGGGAAACTCAGGCATGATTGCAGGGTGGACCTGCAGGAGGGCCTCTTTGTTGATCAGGTATGGATGGATTTCGCACCTGTCTTTTTTCAGGCTCATATTTTTCGCGAGCCGGGCTACAATGTTGCTTACTGGAACCTCCATGAGCGGCACCTCGGGCGCACACACGCCGGCTCGCCGCAGTTCACGGTTAACGCAAGGCCTCTGCGATTCTTCCATTTCAGCGGATTTGTTTACGACAACCCTCCCCTTCTCTCCCGGCATCAGAACAGGTATCAGCCAGCCGGCCTTCCCGAAGGGGTCGAGGAGCACCTTCTCCGGTATGCCGAATCGCTGAAAGCGGAAGACTACGCAGAAACATACTCGATTCCTTATCAATTAGGAACAATCGACGGCTTGCGAATCCCGGACTGGCTCCGCGGAGAACTGCTCCAGACGCCCTTTCTGGAGGCCGCCATCCGGCACGAGTCGCCGATGGACGGCCTCGCCGCGCAAATTCTCGAGTTTCTCCATCGTCCGGATTCGAAATATCCGTGGTTTCCCCACCTCTGGGCGCGCATCTATCGGGAACGTCCGGACCTGCAACGCGCCTTCCCCGGTTGCGCCACCGGGGGCTCTGTGGATGTGTTTGCGGAATGGTTCGAGAATTTTGCCTGGAAAGAATACGATCTCGCCCCGTGCTTCCCCTCCCGGGGCTGGTGGACGGACTCGGCTGCTGTTCCTGCGACCAGTGAACGGAAAGCGAACGGGCCGCAGGGCGGGTTTGCCCGGCTCCTGGCCGCGTGGAAGAAGCGTCCAGTCGAGCCCAAAGAGCCTCCGGCGGCGCGTTTTCAACCGCCGGCGCTTCAGGTCGATGAGAAACCCCTCATCAATCTCTACGGCTTTTTCCGGGCACCCACCGGTGTTGGCGAAATGGCGCGCTCGCTGCACCGGGCGTTGACTCACTTGGGCTACCCTCATCGCATGTTGGCTCTGCGTCAGGTTCCCGAGGTATCCCATCCGCTGAACCATCCAGGCTTTGGGCTTCCCTCCTGCCGGGCTCACATCGATCTTTTCGCTCACAACATCGATGGCTTTGCACCCTTCGTGCACCGACATCCCGAGGTCTCCGAGCCACGGAGATATCGGATCCAACAGTGTGCCTGGGAATTGGATGTTCCCCCGCCCGGGTTGGCCGAAGCTCTCCCGCTCATCGACGAGATATGGTGCCTGAGCAGCACGAATGCGGCTGTCTTTCAACGGGAGACCGACAAGCCGGTACGCTTCGCCGGCCTGAACCTCCCACCGGAGATTCTGGAGCCGCAGCCCTTCCCGTTTCAGGAACTCCGGCCGCAGGAGCGCCGCATCTGGCTGACCCTGTGCGATTGCGACAGCTATCCGGAG
>CAZRIL010000332.1:0-2272 GCA_964600115.1 uncultured Chthoniobacter sp.
ATTCGTTCTGCCGCTGGTGCTACGGCGATTTTACGCTGGAGGACTTGTGCAAGGCGGCCGTCCAAATCGGTTGCAAGTCGATCGAACTGCTCGGCCCGGAGGATTGGCCCATGCTAAAAAAATACGGCCTGACCTGCGCGGTCGGCAACGGCGCCGGCATGGGCATCGGCCGCGGTTTCAATCGGGTCGAGTATCACGACCAGCTCGTGGCCGACTTCGAGAAGCTGATCCCCCAGGCGGCCGCGGCCGGCATCCCCACCGTCATCGCCATGTCGGGCAACCGCGACGGCATGGACGACGAAACGGGCCTGAAGAACTGCGTCACCGGTCTGAAGCGGCTCGCCGGGCTTTGCGAGGAGCAGAAGGTCACACTGGTGATGGAACTGCTCAACAGCAATCGCGACCACAAGGATTACATGTGCGACCACACCGCCTGGGGCGCAGAGGTCTGCAAGCAGGTCGGCTCCGAGCGGGTAAAGCTGCTTTACGACATCTACCACATGCAGATCATGGAGGGAGACATCATCGCCACGATCCGCGAGAACAGCCAGTACATCGGCCACTATCACACCGGCGGCGTGCCCGGCCGGAACGAACTGGACGAAACGCAGGAAATCTACTATCCGGCCGTCATGCGGGCGATCGTCGAGACCGGCTATACCGGCTTCGTCGGCCACGAGTTCATCCCCAAGCGCGAGGACAAACTCGAATCGCTCAAGCAGGGCGTGCTGATCTGCGACGTGTGATCGGGCGAGAAACGACGGACGTTCACAGGTTCTGTAGGGAACGCCATGGAAAGCGTTCCCTACAGGGGTGGATATGTCGCCGCGAGGGAAGAAAACAGGAAGAAAGGGGGGGCATGTTATTTTTTACCTCCCAGAAGCAGCCTGGCCCCTTTTTCACCCCTGATGTTGATGCTGACATTGATCCAGCATTCATTGATCTTTCTTTGGAGCAGCTTTCTCGGCTCGCCATGCAAACGTCTGATTGTTATGCGTGAACGTACCCGAAATGCCGGCGTCTGTCGCTTTTCCGGTGTACTTTTGAGTCACACCGGACAAGGTGCGGGAAAAGTGGAGAACTCCCTCCTTGAGGGCGACATCGCTGAGCTTCTCTACCGTTCCGAAATTCACCGATCCGGTGTAACCGCCTTGTGTGTTCTGCATAAAGACCAGAGTGCCCGTGTAGTGAACATTCTTCTCGTCCGCCGTCCCGACTTCGCCAAGTGAGTAGATCGTCCATGTACCACTGGCATCGATCAGGGAAGCGGTTCCGGGGGTTGGGCTCGGCTTGTCGTCTGGCACATCGTCTTTACCCAAGGGCGTCGTGTCTTGTTCTTTCTTTTTCTTGATCGCTTCAAGTTCTTCCTTCATTTTATTCAGTGTGCTCTCCGGTACTGGCCCGTCGTGCCAAACATATTGGTAAGCGATGGAATAAGAGTTGCCATATCCTGTGGTGGCTACGTAACGAATGTAAATCGGCGATTGTGACTTGTAATTTTTACCGGGTTCACCCAACACGACCTTCGTGTTTTCCTTCGACACAGTCGCGCCGCTTTTGCCGATCACCATAATAAAATTGGTTTCGGGAAAAAGTTCCTGGATGTAATGCATTTTTTCGACTTCCTTTTTCTTATCATCAAGCTCAATCTTTGAACCAAGGAGCTGACAAAGCAAGTCTACTCGTGTTTCCGAGATCCCCGGACCAGTCACCGTGACAACCTTGACTTCGCCGCCAACGGGAATGACTTCTCCCGGGATGATCACCAGCGGGCGCGCCCCCCACGTCACGCGAACGACGACCGTGGACTTCCCAAATTTGGATGTGGACGTGATGGAAGTATCGTCCACATCATACGTAACATTCCAACCCGATGGCATGGTCTGTTGGATTGTGCCCACAGTCCCGATTTCTTTTTTTGAAAGGTACTCAACCTTGCCGGTTCGAAGCCAATATCCCCCCTGGGCATGGAGGGATGCCGTTGATCCAAACGCGCCAGCCAGCAAAATGGACACCGTGACCCAAGACACTCGCACAAACATGGCGTTACTCCAAATCATGACCGGACTGAGGAGCTAATCGCTCCCGATAGGTATCGGCAACATTATCAGTCTAAATCCTGGCGTGATTCTGTGTCAATCAGCGGGCATGACATGGTTTGCAAAATTACTATTGCAGAGGATATTCCCTCTGATTTTCAGTGGGTTTTTCTTGTAAACATTTCCGTCACAAGAACTTATCGCTATTATTCCTCAAAATTATGGGAGAAAAG
>CAZRIL010000333.1:0-2270 GCA_964600115.1 uncultured Chthoniobacter sp.
CAGTGGCAATCTCGCTGTCTTTGTCGGTGACAACGGGGCCATTGTCCAGGCTGCAAATCTTGACCGGCAGATAAACTGGACGGCCTACCACGACACGATCACGCAAGCGGATAACGCCGCCCATGTCACAACCGGCGACCCGACAACCGACACCGCGCTCGTTGATTATTCAACCGGAGCAGCAATCCCCGGGATCACGATCAAGTTTGCAAAAACCGTTGGAACCAGCGGTGCGTTGAAAACCGATGCCAACAGCGGGAATCCTGTGCTCGGCGGTGATGCGGTCGCAATATTCGGGGGTATCATAGGTTTCGGCACGCAGGTTTGGGATCTGGGAAAAAATACGGGAACCGCCACGATCACCATCAGCGGACTAAGCCCGGGGAAGATCTACGACTTGGCCATTTTCGCCACGCGGGACAACTTTTCGAGCCAAACCAAACTCGTCCTTACCGCCGCGGGTTCATTCGCAGCGGCCCACAGCGCGGGCTATCTCAACGCGGGAGGCAACCCGTCCGGGAGCGAGGTCTCCATTGCAACCGGCGACGGTTCCACAGTTGCCGGGCGTGTGGCCAGATGGTCGGACCTCATTCCTTCAGGAACGACTCTCACCGTCACCGTTACATCGCCATTGCCCGCATCCTACTCCTGTCTTCTTCCTCAAGCCATTCGCCTGATGGAAATGACCGAAGCTCCGGTAGTAGTGGCTGCCCCCGCTTCTGCCACCACATCGGCCGGACAAACACTAACGCTGACATCTTCGGTTTTGGGAACCGGAGTTACCTACCAATGGTATCGGCGGGATGTGGATGGAAACGTGGCCGCAGTCAACTCGGCCACATCTGCGACCCTGAATCTCCCGAACCTCAGCGAAAGTGCACAGTATTTTGTCCGGGCCACCGCTTCGGGAGGAAGCGTGGATTCGTCCGCTTCCACCGTCATCGTTCAGCGGACCTATGATCAATGGGCGGCTCTCAAGGGCCTTCCACCATCGACCGATGCGGGCGACAGCGATGGTGACGGGATTCCAAATCTTGTGGAATATGCGCTTGGCACAAACCCCTCCGTGCAGACACCTGGCCCCGCCTTGGCGATGGATGGTGCCAACCGACTTTCTCTGACCTTTCGCGCCAGCAAGGAAACCGGGGGAGTGACGATTATCCCTGAAACCTCCGCAACATTGGCAGGGGGCTCCTGGACATCCCCCGCACTCGTTCAACTCGCGGACGAAAACTTTGCCACCGAATCATGGGAGGCCTCGGTGCCCCTCACCAACACACGCACATTCCTCCGCCTGCGTGTTACAAGACCCTGACCTATGCTCACCCGCCGACACTTCCTGAAATCCACCACCGCGCTCGGTGTCTGCTCGCTTCTTGGCACCACCGGACTTTGGGCCGACACATCGCCGACCGGGCCGATCAACGTTCTCTGGATTATCGCCGATGATATGGGTCACGGCGACCTTTCGAGCACGGGAAGACTCAACTACTCAACTCCCAATATCGACCGGCTCGGCCGCGAGGGAGTGACCATGAGCAATGCCTATGTCTATCCCGTATGCACGGCCAGCCGCACGGCGTTCCTCACCGGGCACAGCCCGCAGAAATACGGGTTGGAAGGGGTGCTGCTGCCTGGGTATTCCGCCGGGCTACCGTCAAACTCGATCACTGCCGCCAAGGAGTTCAAGGCTGCAGGCTATCGCACCGGGCTCATCGGGAAGTGGCACCTCGGCGACCAACCAGCCTCCCACCCCAACGCGCAGGGGTTCGATGAGTTTTTCGGGTTCCTCTGGGGCGAAACCGGATACTACACCCATACAAAGGAAGTCAGCGGGGTCGAGGAACTGGATTTTCACCAGAACGGCACCACCAGCGACATCAAAGGCTACACCTCGGATCTGTATTCCTCAAAAGCCATCTCCTTCCTCCGCCAGAGCCAAAGCCATCCGTTTTTCCTCTGCCTGTCCTACAACGCGCCACACTACTATCTTGATGCCCCGCAGGAATACCAAAACTTGTTCAGCGGCGCATCAGGAACAAAAATGTATGCTGGCGTGATGAAGTCCCTCGACGACAGTGTGGGACGAGTGCTGACCGAACTCGAACGCCTCGGACTCGATAAAAATACACTGGTCGTTTTTACAACCGACAACGGTGCACCGCAGGGCGAAGGCTCCAACGCCCCATTTTCCGGATTTAAAAACTCGCTGATGGAAGGCGGGATTCGCAGTCCGCTGATGGCGCGCCTCCCCGGTGTGATCCCAAGGG
>CAZRIL010000334.1:0-2242 GCA_964600115.1 uncultured Chthoniobacter sp.
TTCTCCGCTGACGCTCCGGTATCAGTTGACTCGCCCTCTCCCGAGCGTCTCACCCTTCGGGTCCCGCATTCGCGGGCTCTCCCGGGCGGCTGCCCTCGCCGCCTGGGCGCCCTTCCCGGCTACACAATCGACTTCCCCTGTCTGGCATGAAGCGCTATCGCGCGGGTTTTCTCCGCTCCGCTTCGGTTGTGCTCCCTGCACCAAACATTCGACTTCCCCCATACAGAAAGCGCTATCGCGCGGGTGTTCAGCCTTCTAACTTTCTTTGGGGGTAGGACAGTCTTTGACCGTTCCGGCCTGCGAAACTGCCGGCGTTATGAACAAAAACCTCACAGAAATCGCATTCATCCTCGACCGCTCCGGCTCCATGGCTCCCGTCACCGAAGCCGCCATTACCGGGTTCAACGAATTCCTCCGCGACCAGCAGAAGACGGAGGGGCAGGCGAGGCTCACCCTCGTCCTCTTCGACAACGAATACCTCGTCCCGCTGGAAAGCATCCCCGTGCAGGAGGCCGTCGCGCTGGACACGACGACCTATGTCCCACGCGGTTCCACCGCCCTGCTCGACGCGATCGGGGAGACCATCGACAGGCTCGGTGCCCGGCTCGCCCTGATCCCGGAGTCCGCCCGCCCGGGACAGGTCATCGTCGCGATCTCAACCGATGGATTCGAGAACTCCTCCGTGAATTTCACCTGGCAGGACATCTCCCGCAAAATCCTTGAGCAGACGAACGCCTACAAGTGGCAGTTCCTTTTCCTCGGGGCCAACCAGGATGCCATCGCCACGGCCGCGAGCCTCAGTATTGCTGCAAACAATGCATCCACCTACGTCGGTGACAACGGTGGCACCTATACGAGCACCAAGGCGCTGAGCCGGAAAATGTCCGCCCTGCGCAAAATGTCCGCAGGGGCCGCGATGAGCAGGCAGGAACACGCCGATGTCGCCGCCCCCCTGAGCGCCATCGTCGCCGAGGAGGACGCTGAAGGACGGAAGAAATAATGAGCCATCAATATTGCGGGCGGGGCTCGAACAATCCCGCCCGCTGGCCCCGGAGAGATACGGGGTCCATGCAATCAAAGGCGCGACGCCCGAAAACCTCTGCCATCTCTGCAAGGGAGACCTTTACGGCCCCTGATCTGAACATCAGCAACGTGTGAGAGTCCCCCGGGCCGCGATAGCCGGGCTACGCGCCCGGAGGTTTTCCGGTTTCCAGCATTTCGATGAGGCGGGGGTAAACGATATCCACGCGCTGGTCGGACTGGCCCGGATCGATGAAATCGTGCGGCACCTTTTCGGATGCGGGGAACTCGTAGGTCTCGACAGTTCCGGGACGGCTGTTCCTCCAAATCGATGCCAGGCGTGCGGCGACGGCATTGTTGGCCGCGATATCGGCTGCAGATGTGACAAACAGGATCGACCCGCAGGCAGGCGGGGATGCCTGCGCCTCGCTGAACACCTCGACACCGAGCCGCATGGTTTCCCCGATGCTTCGCGTCGAGAACCGCGGGTAGGCATGCACCGAACCGGAGATCTGATCCTTATGGACCGGATCCCACCACAGGAAGGCGTTCGGCATCCGGATAAGAAGCTGGCTGAGCGGCCGGTTGGCCCATTGTGGAAGCCCGCGGGGGGAAAAGAACGGGGCCAGCAAGACGGCGCGATCCACATCGCCGCGGTTCTGCGCCACCCAGGCCGTGGTGGCTCCGTTGATCGAAAGTCCTGCAACAGTGAGCTTCCTGCCAAGAGGACGGGAAAGCGAGATGGCGAGATTGGCGTAGTCGAGCATCGCCTTCGCGGTGAACACGCTCAGCGCATCGGTCATCAGATCGGCATCGCCGTGGCCGGGCGTGCGGGGGATGACGACATTGTGCCCGCGCGCGAAGAGGATCCGCCCGAGCTTGTCAAATTGCTCAGGCGAGTTCGTGAGCCCGTGGAGGAGAACGAAAACATGTTCGGTTGGCCCGTCATGGAGGAACACCCTCGGCCGGCCGGCCTCCGAGAGGGTCAGTGGAGCCTTGGCGATCCGGGTTTCGATCAGGGCTTTCGCCCCGCCGTAGTCGGATGGCGGAGTGAATTTCGGCACGGTGAAAGAGAAATTCATGGGCCACAAAGCAAGCATCATAAGGCCGGCCACGCAAACCGCGACTCCAAGAACCACCCGGCGCACGATCTTCCGTGCCTTTGATCGGATCACCATGGGGTTTGATCTATGCCAGACGGACTGCTACACGGAAAGCGCAT
>CAZRIL010000335.1:0-2239 GCA_964600115.1 uncultured Chthoniobacter sp.
GCTGAAATGAATTGCATTGGAACTACTACGTTTATGAATTATCGGAATTCAGAAATTTTGGCAAGGGGAATTTCAATCAATTTTATGGCTACGATTGTAAGAATCTGGAGCTATCTCCATTTTAAAAAGCTGATGGCAGAATGTCATCCCGCCAGCAGCTTTAGTCAACTGCGTTAATGCATCGGAAGAAAAGCGGAGAGCGGATGGCGGAAACCGGATATTTTCGAGAGGCTCCGCTCAGCGAGCCAGCGTTTCGTTCCCAATAGGTAGGGCAGGTTATTCCCGGCACTTCGTGCCTTCGGGTGAGCCGTGGTGTTCACCGTGGCTGCCGACTTTCCTGCCGGTTCCCATAAAACAAGCAGGACCGCTCCCCCCAAGAAAGCAGCCCTGCTTTACCCCCAAATAATTAAAAACTTACGCCGTCTGGCGACGGCGAAAGATGACCACCGTCGTCAGGCTGAAGGCGAGGAGCGCCCAGGTGGCGGGCTCGGGGACGGCTTGGAGAACAAGATTGTTCCCTACCAACTGGATTTTACTGTCGGTTTGAAAAGCGCCACTCAGGCCGGTGAAGGAAAGTCCCGCAGTCACGTAGTTGGAACCATCGAATGTCAGCCCGCTATAGGCACCTGCGACATTCGAGGAGAACAGGGTGTAGGACTGTCCACTAACCAATGAACCAACCACACCAAACTCGATCACGTTGCTGTTGAAGACAAAGTCACTCGTGGCACCATTGATCAGTGCGAGCCGGTCGCTCGTAACACTTGTTGCGTTCAGATCGAATGCAAACTTTGCACCAGAAGCGAATGTGGCCACGGTTCCGGTCTGGGTCGTCCCATTGAAGGTCAGCGTCCCGATCTGTCCGACATTAGCGCCCGGGGCGATATATCCACCGCTATTTACGATCGCAGTCGCCGCAGCAGCCATGGCAATCGTTCCTGAACCGCCCAGAATGCCTGTGACAGAGTAGTTGCCGCCGCCTGTGTGCGATCCATTGATCAGCAGTGTCCCTGCGTTCACCGTGGTCGTCGAGGCATAGGTGTTTGCATTTGTGAGAATCCATTTGCCGGCATCCGCCTTGGTAATAGAGTTGACACCACTAGATGCCCCACCATTAACCAGCCACGCCAGCGTGTTGTCTCCAGTGTTCGATCCTCCGAGGGAGAGGCCCCGGAATGAGGAATTCACCGTGGCATTACCAGTGTTCGTAAAGTTGACCGCACCCGCGCCGCTGGATTCGATCGTGGAGGCAGCATTGAACTGCGCAAGGCGATCTGTTGAGTCACCGCTACCCACGTAGCGCAACACACCACCACTGAGTAGGAGGTTTGTTGAAGTGCTAGATGATGATCCAATCGAGCTATTCACACCGCCATTCGCAAGTTTCGTGACCTCCAAAACTCCAGTTCCTACGGTTGTCGATCCACTGTAACTAGAATTCGTTCCGGTGAGTTTTAATACGCCTAATGCATTGGACTTTGAGACCCTCCCTGTGCCAATATTGATGTTTCCTGAAATTGTGATTTCTGAGCTCGCACCCGCGTTGAGTGCGAGGACCATCGTTGCGTTGGCCGCAGTGACATTACCCGAGATCGTGAGGTTGTTGGAATTCCCGGCAAGAAAAGTCTGAACCGCACTTGCGGCCGCCCCCAAAATGATGTCCGACGAAATCTGTGTAGTGCCAGCAGTTGAAGCTGTAACAATCGCGGCCCCCGTGCTCGCGACGTTGGTAGTGCCTACGCTGGTCAGGGTGAGGGCTCCCCCCGACCCGGAGAGCGTGTAACCAGCACCCAAGAACCGCACTTGTTGGATGGTAATCGGGGCCGTCAAATTGGGCTGGTTCGAAATCGAAGCATCTATGCCCATGGTGGCAGCATCTGAAGATGTGATGGCTCCGGCAGTCGTCCAACTCGAGGAGCCGTTGAAATCCGTGGAGGAATCATTCCAAGCTTTTTCCACCGCGAACGACGGGCGGGATGAGATGAACGCGGCTGCAGCGACCAGAAGAGTTATGGTCTTTTTCATAGTTTTATCGAGGGGTTTTGGGATTTGCGGGGATGTTTTCTGCGCTGGGAATCGCCAAACGGAATCTACTGCGTTTATGAATTATCGTAATTCAGAAATTTGAGCAAGGGGAATTTCAAACATGTTTTGGCTACGATTGTAAGAACCTGGAGCGATGTCCATATCGAAAAGGGGATGGCAGAATGTCATCCCGGCAGCGGCTTTAGTCAACTGC
>CAZRIL010000336.1:0-2216 GCA_964600115.1 uncultured Chthoniobacter sp.
ATTTGATCGATGGCTTACAGCGAGGCTTGGCCCACAAAAATAAAAAGTCGAACGATAAAAGGCTAGCTTCGACCGCAGTGTCGAAGCTAGCCCTGGTTGAACAAGCCCGGATTCGCAGGGCAAGGGTCTTTAGGAGTTAGCTTTTTGGGGCTTTTGGAGCCGCGCGGCGGCTGAAGCGTCTGGGGGAGGGCCAAAGAAGGGTGCTGGAGGGTCTTGGCCCATCGAGAGGGATGCGATGGAGCGGCGGCCGGTGATTTTTGCGGGGGTAATTGGGGCTCGCGAGACCGCGAAAGACAATGCGACACCGGAGCCGCCAACGAAGTTTTTGCCAGGGCTCTGGACGGAGTGCGGTAAATGAAAGCTTAGCATAACGGAGGTGCCCGTCCGAAAGTTCGTAGGCGTCACGCGGACCCTTTCAATTACCCACAAGTTTTGCAGAAAATTTCCGGGCAGCGGCAAAAATGACTGTACTTTGTAAATACAATTGCGCATCAAGCTTGGGATGGGACCCAAGAAGAAGACGGAAAAACATGTCGATAAGGCCTGGATTGATCAGGAGTGCTCTGGCTGTCAGTTTAGTGATGTGCGTTTGCAAAAGCGGTTCAGAAAGCTCGTAGAGCAAATTTCCCAAGGGGTTGGCAATAGCATCCCGCTGGCCTGTCAGGACTGGGCGAACACTAAAGCAGCCTATCGGTTTTTTTCAAATGAGCGAGTGAGTGAAGCGGAAATCCTCCAGGGTCATTTTGAATCAACAGCCCAACGTTTCAAAACGACCGATAGAACGATTTTAGTTCTGCATGACACCAGCGAGTTTGTGTACAAGAGAGATCCGGAAAGCCCTCTCGGAATAATTGGCCGGCCATCCTATGCGAAGGGATCGAGACATCCCGACCAACACACGGTGCGAGGCATCCTTATGCATTCGAGCTTGGCGGTGACACAAGATGGGCTTCCTTTGGGTTTGACTGCGATCAAGTTTTGGACGCGAAGTCAGTTCAAAGGCTGCAATGCGTTAAAACGGAAAATCAATCCGACCCGAATTCCGATCGAAGAAAAGGAAAGCTACCGTTGGCTCGAAAACATCAGACAATCTGTCGATCTGCTCCAGGAGCCGGATCGATGCGTGCATATCGGAGACCGTGAAAGCGACATTTTTGAACTCTTCAGTTTGGCGTCAGATCTGAAGACGCATTTTTTGGTGCGAACTTGCGTGGATCGACTTGCCGAAGATGGGCGTAGAACCGTGCAAGCAGAAATGGGAAACTCGAAAGTTCGCGGCATCCATCGCCTCGATGTAAGTGACAGAAAAGGAGGAGTGGTAACTGTCGAGTTGGAAGTGAAATTCGAAAAAATTACCGTCCTTCCCCCCGCAGGCAAAAGTGCGGTCTATCCTGAACTCAGTCTGACTGTCATCCACGCTGTTGAAGAGGGTTCGCCTCGGGGCCGAGAGAAAATCGTTTGGAAGCTTCTAACAAACCTGCCCGTCACGACTCTTGATGATGCTGTCGAGAAGCTGGGATGGTACGCCTTGCGCTGGAAGATCGAAACTTTCCACAAAATTCTCAAATCCGGCTGCAAAGCTGAAGAGTCCAAACTCAAAACCTCGGAACGCTTGGTCAATCTTGTCGCTCTGCTGTGCGTGATAAGTTGGCGTATCTTTTGGCTGACGATGATTAACCGAAGCGACCCCGGAGCACCGGCGCAATGCGCCCTAAGCCCTCTGGAATGCGACATTCTTGATCAGGTTGTCCTTGATAACTCGAATCGAACTTCCCGTCCTCAGAGAAATGTTTCCACCTACCTGAGAAAGCTCGCCAGACTTGGCGGCTATTTAGCGAGAGCGAGTGACCCTCCGCCTGGAAATATGGTCGTCTGGCGTGGCATGTCTCGATTGAATGACATTCAATTAGGGTTTACGCTCGGCGCAAAACTTGTGGGTAATTGAAAGGGTCCGCGTGACGCTTACGCGCGGTAGACCGTGAGCGACACTTGTCCGCCCGAGGAAGAGTGGTGCGTCCGTCTGCTCTCTCCGGGCTTCGCTCCTCGGCGCGATTCCGGGGCATTGCCAGGAGGTCGCCTCCTGGAACGGGGCAATGGGCTTTCGCCGCGCGCAATGGTGTTGTCGTCTTTCCAGCAGGCGGGAAGCTTGCGTTACCGTGGACCGGTGATTGCGGCAATACCGAGAGGTCGATTATCGGCCCGACCCCGTCGGCGAC
>CAZRIL010000337.1:0-2213 GCA_964600115.1 uncultured Chthoniobacter sp.
ATTCCGCCTGCGGAGCAGGCTCGGATGCCAGAAGCAGGTGGGGATACCTGACCGGGGACGTTCGCACAAAATATGAATCCATATCGCACCCTGCTCGAAAGTGAGATCACGTTCCGCTCATCAAAGGGCGAGTTCACAATGAAGCCGACTTCTCGCCAGCGAGGAGACGGAAGACATAAGAATTGCATTTCGATTGATGGAGTAGGTTTCATGCCGGACACCTCAGACGGTCAGTTCTACGTCACATTCAATGGGACTGACTATGGGGCTGGTGTTGAGATTCGAGCAACCCATCAGGATTTTGCCTTGCTTCGTCTGGAGACAATAATAAGCGATCCCGATTTCTGGACATGATTTCATATCCAGCCTGGAACGCATGGATTGATCCTGTGATTCCACGGTCACTACATGTTACCATCACGATGCCGGAGCTGTCTGCGATTTCGATCTTCATAAATCAAAAATGCGAACAAAGCGATGCAGTTAATCCCTGTCCCTTCGGGACTTCTGTCACAGAGGTTGCTTGCGCACCCTCTGCGCCAGAAGCGAGCAGGGATACCTGATCGCGGACGTTCGCAAGAATATTGGCACTTCGTGTCCGTGTAGTTTGAGAGTGAACGCCAACTTCGAAGCGATGCCCCATTGCCAAAACAATATGGCTCGGCCTCAAGCTCAGACCGCAAGGATGGCAGGAAGACGGCGGCGACTCGAGGCGACGATGAATGTGAGGGGAAGGCCAGCGCGGAGGTTGACATCCAGCGAGGCTAAACGGATCTCCCCGGAGGATATTTGCCCAGCTTGGATCGAAGGCGATCTGACGAAGCGCCACCAAGCGCCAAGAGACTGATCGAAGCCTGATTTTGAACGCGATGATCGAACGAGAACAAATAAGCGCGAACAGACGCATGCACCTAATCCCTACCCGCTGGCACGTCGGCTGCAGAGCAGCCTTTGGTGCCAGCTGTCCGGGATAGGTAATGCGGGACGTTAGGCAGGATTATATGACGGACGCCGAATTTGATTCCTATCTGGCGCAGGTAGTCACAGACCTACAGGCAAAACAGAACTATCTCCAATCCGAATTCGGACTCAGCACTTACGAGCGTTTTTGGGTTGATTACGAAAAGGAGGAGATATCTTTTCTAGATGGCGACGTGCTTCAGCTCAAATTTTCAATTACGGATATCGGTTCACACGTAACCGAAAAGAATAGTTGGAAGTGGGCTTGGGCCAATCCACATCTTCCAGCCCACACGCGCGCTAATTCAGAAAGACTCAAGGGGCTAACTCAAAAGACTGGGTTTGAGATCTTTTCTAACGAGAATTGCGAGGTTGATGAACCCATGGCTTGGGAATTTGCAGCATTGGCATGCGACTTTTTAGCTTCACTTGGTGTGTATTCGATACCTCATAAGAATTTGAGAGCGTATGTCCTGCTCGATCAGGTAATCTATAAAAATGAAGAGGCCTAACGAGCGCATGCACCTAATCCCTACCCGCCGTCACGCCGGATGCTTGGTCGCTTCGCTCCCGGCATCCGTCGCGCCAGCGGTCCGGGATAGGTGATGCGGGACGTTCGGACGACGGACTTGAATGTAGTCTTTTGCTAAGAATCCGCCTTTGCGTGATGTAATCCATGCCCCACCAACCAAAAGGATTTTGTCGCCTGTTTCAACTTGCTCGCGCGGTTGTAAAACGCGACCCGAACAGTCCGATGGACCGCAACGCCTACCGGCGTTGCTTTCGTCGTTGTTCGGAGGTTCGTCTTGGTTTTCCATAGTGTCTTGTGATTCGGTCGGGTTCATCGGCGTGGGTCATCGGGAACGTTCGGCCTACATGCACAATGGGCGCAGTCGCCGTCGCTATTTGTGTCATACCCAAGCGCAACCCATGCTTCGGGGAATGCCAGTAACTCATCCCACGACAGGTGCGGCGTCCATCCGCGATCATGTGTCCAAGTGAAGCAGCCCCATCGGTGCCATGTCCCGACGCTACCAGCCTTGAGGATGCGCTTTGCGGGCCTGCCTGTTTTTGGTTTTCCGACAAATATCCATTCCCGCGTAAGTTGCACGCAATGAGGCCGAACAGCCGCATCGACCGAATCCTCGGAGCGTGCGTCTTTACTCATGCCTCCTCCTTTGCCGAGGATCTGTCATGCGGGACGTTAGCAAAACATATGGCCCTTCTGCTACAGGCGGTGAAAGCATCGGTAA
>CAZRIL010000338.1:0-2173 GCA_964600115.1 uncultured Chthoniobacter sp.
TTCCTTCAGCAGATCTGGAGGAGGAAGAAACGGATCGTGTGGCGGCTCGACGGAGATCACCATGCAGAAGGGTTTCGCATTTTGGCGGCTCCTCAAGCGCTGCATCCCAATGTCGAATAGCACGTCGGTCTGATAGCCCGGAAGTCGACTGGGAACATGATCGTCGTTCTCAAATATCCATGTATCGAATGGATCGTTCCTCAATTCAAAACCGCACCAAGTCTGCCAGCGGCCCTGCCTTGAGCGGGGCACACGCGTCCGACAGACTTGCTCCGTCGATCCCATTCGTCCGCACCCGCCATCCAGATGCCATTTGCCGATATACAAGGTGTCATACCCGGCTTCATTGAATTCGTCGGCTAGAGTTCTCTCCGCCGGCGACATCATATACTCAATACCCGGCACTTTTCGTGAGTGCGCCGGCTCTCCGGTCATGAAGGTGAAGCGAAACGGGACGCAGATCGGCGAGGTCGCGCAGGAGTTCCGGAATCGCACCCCGGATCCGGCCAGTGCGTCGATGTTCGGAGTGCGCGCATCCGGGTCGCCATAGACGCCCAGCGCCTGACGACGGAGTTGGTCGCTCAGAATGACAAGCACGTTCGGCATATTTTCAAGCTGTGGCATAAATCGTTCCTGCAATCTTCAAGCGCTGACGATGCGCGGCATCCAGATCGGTTCATTTGCCATGACAGCATCGAGCAGCTTCCGCGTCAGATCGGCTTTAAGCCCTGAAACGGAGGGCTCGTTCCAAAGGTTTCGAATTTCTGCCGGATCCTCAACCAGATCAAACAACTCACCATAGTCCCGTTGGCAATAAACGGTGAGTTTGTAGCGGGAGTCAACGTAGGTGCGCATATGGATTGCCGTCGGTTGGTGGTGATTCTCCACCACAACACTGTCGCGGATCGCAGGCCCGGAGCCCGTCCAGACCGGAAGCTGATTAACTCCACTCATCCTCGTCGGAGCCTCCAGTCCTGCTGCGGCAAGAAATGTGACAGGAAGGTCTATCAATGATTGGAGTTGGTCGGTTTGTGACCCTGCAGGAATTTTGCCCGGCCAGCGCGCAATCATAGGCACGCGGATCAGGTCCTCGTAGTGGAAGGGGCCTTTGGCTGTCATCCCATGCTGGCCGTAGAGGTGGCCGTGGTCGCTTGTAAAAAGCACCAAGGTATTGTCTGCAAGGCCGCGTTCCTGAAGGTGATCAAGAATATTGCCTATGTAATGGTCGGTCATCGCCATCATTCCATGATAAAGCGCAAGATCGCGGCCGCGCTCTTTTCTGGATTTGACATGCGAATGGCAGCCATGTCCGGAATTTCCGTTTGGTTGCTCGTTGGCCATGAGGCCGAAGTCCGGGTTCCGCTCCTGGGTTTTTCCGAAATGTTCCGGGTTAGCTGCATGCTCTCCCGGCACCGCTTCAGGAACTGTGAGTTTCTCAGGGTCGAACATTGAGGCCCACGGCTCTGGAACAAGGTACGGCGGATGCGGATCCGGAAAGCTGGCCCAAAGAAAAAATGGTTGCGCTGACGAGGTATAGTAATCCAAGCGAGCCTTTGTCCGCTGGGCGATCCAGGCATTGTAGTGATATTTCTCCGGAAGGGACCACGCTCCGTATTGTTTGCTTCTATTTCCTGTTGGGCGCCGGAAGTGATCTCGCCATCGCGAAAGCCCGATGTCCTCCATCCATGCGGCATAATGCTGCCCAACGTGTGCCTCGTCGCCATGGGCCCTGCTGAGCTCTATGTGCTGAAATCCATAGAAGGGCCCATGAAAACCGCGCCAGAAATCAAGATCCTGAAGCACGGGATAGGATTCCAGCGAGGGGTATTGGGGCGTTCCACGAAGGGGTTGGAAATGTGCTTTCCCGATCAAAGAGGTGGCATATCCGTTGTCCTGTAAAGAATCACCGAGGGTGGGAATGCCTTCGCTCAACTTGGTGCCCAACGACCAAGCTCCATGAGCACTGGGCATCATCCCGGTAAGGATAGAAGCCCGGCTCGGCGTGCAGGTGGGATTCGTGCAATAGGCTCGTCGAAACAACATTCCAGCGCCCGCGAGACGATCAAGGTTTGGTGTCTTAACCTCCGGATTAACGCACCCGAGTTGACTCCAGTGCTGTTGGTCGGAGGTGATCAGCAAGATGTTTGGTCGAACTGGCGGCATCGGAGTCAAA
>CAZRIL010000339.1:0-2151 GCA_964600115.1 uncultured Chthoniobacter sp.
GTGCCGCAGGATTCCGGTGCTGGAGCGCCCGATGTCTCCGTGCGACACGGGGAAACCCGTGTGGAGGTCAAGGTTGCGGGCGAGCCTGAAGTGGTTTTTCAATACATAGGTGGGGACTGGCAGGCGGCCGGTTTCCACCCGAAACCTGGAGACATATAATTTTCCCGGGGAAATTCATTCCCATCCCATGTCTCCGTTCGATCACCAACAATCTCTTGTTAAGCGCAAGGGCACAGGACTTGTTCCGGGCCTGTTGGTAATCTTGCTATTGATTTGCACCTGCGCTCATGCACAGGAGACAAAAGCCAGGCGCGAGGAACGCATGCTCTGGTGGAAGGAGGCCAAACTCGGGCTCTTTATTCATTGGGGGGTCTATGCGATTCCTGGCGGCGAATGGTCGGGAAATCAGGAGAAACATCCCTTTCTTGGCGCGGAATGGATGATGGCCTACCGCAAAATTCCGGTGGCCGAATACCGGAAACTGGCCCAACAATTTCATCCCGCAAAATTTGATGCCGGGTCCTGGGTTCTCGCGGCAAAGAACGCCGGGATGAAGTATATCGTCCTCACGGCGAAACATCATGATGGCTTTGCACTTTTTGATTCAGCTGTCAGTGACTTTGACGTCGTCGATGCCACGCCGTTTAAACGGGACATCGTCAAAGAACTCGCTGAGGCCTGTCAGAAGCACGGGATGAAGTTGGGTCTCTATTATTCTCAGGCTCAGGACTGGACGCACAGGGGGGGCGCGGTTTCCTCATTTGTAAAACCTTGGGATGAATCCCATGCGGGGAATTTTGATGAATATGTGGATCAAGTGGCCGTGCCTCAGGTGAAAGAAATCCTCGGTAAATACGGGCCGATAGCGGTGATCTGGTGGGATACGCCGCAGGATATGACCCCGGAGATCGCTGCCAAGTTCCAGACCGCACTGACAGCGCAGCCCGGAATTATACAAAACAGTCGCTTGATCAATTCGACTCCCGGCGATTTTCGTGTTTTTGAGGGTGATGTTCCTGTCGGGGGCGTGCCGGGAACCCCTTGGGAAGTCTGTGTCATGATGAACGGATCGTGGGGGTATAGCCGGGTTCATCACGAGTGGGCCAGCTCGACAAAATTGATCCGCCAGCTAATCCACACTGCGAGCCTTGGTGGAAACTATCTTTTGAATGTCGGACCGGATGCCGACGGCGCGTTTCCGCCCGAAGCAGTGGAGCGCCTTGCACAAATCGGTGACTGGATGAGGGCCAATGGGGAAGCCATATATGGAACGAGCGGATTTCCGATGAAGAAGCTTTGGCAGCAGGGGCGAATCACCCAAAAGCCCGGAAAGCTCTTTGCCTGTGTATTTCTGTGGCCATCCGATGGAAAGCTGACGATTCCAGTCCTGGCCGGGGTCAAGTCCGTTGTGTTGCTCGCGCAGCCAGACAAACCGCTTCCATTCACCATGGACGATGCGGGCATTGTGGTCGAGGTCGGTCGCGGGATGCCTGATCCGAGGGCCACGGTGCTGGTACTGGAGATCGAAGGAAAGGCGACGGCAGCGGGTTTCCTGCCCGCGCTCGATGCAGACGTCTCGGGTGCGTTTGATTTGCTGGCGGCCTATGCGGTGCCTGTTGGCGCCGATCCCTCCAAGCCAGCGGTGATTGTTGGCAAGCGGGAGGGGACATCCCCACCGCTCACGGGCGATCCGGCGGAGGGATTCAAACTCGGTGGCTTTGCGACGCCGCAAGAAAGGGCGGCATGGCGCATTCGTGTGCCGAAGGCCGGGCAATACCGGGTAGTGGCCTATGCCGGCCTGAATAAAGGCATGCCGGGCGATGCGACAATCCAAGTTCATGCTGCCGGACAAACTCTGCAAAAGGTGCTGCCTGTCACGGGGGATAGTCAAACCTTCCGGCCACTGGAAATCGGGACACTGTCCTTCGATGCGCCCGGAGAGCACGAGGTCGCTGTTTCTCTTGACCTGAAGGGCGCGGCAACTTCGGGAGGCCAGATTTGGCGGGTGCAACTCCTGCCGCAATCCCCTTCAAAATGATATCTTCCTGTTTGGCTGGCGGCATGTGCCACCGCTGTTACCCATCTCCCGCTCAATGAACACTCCGTCGAAACCTATGAATAAACCTGCCTTAAGCTTGCTTTCCTGCGAGG
>CAZRIL010000340.1:0-2129 GCA_964600115.1 uncultured Chthoniobacter sp.
CTTCCGTTTTTCCGGAAAATGTTCTCTGATAGGGGAAATGTCCGATTCTGTGCCATCTGACGCTCCGCCGAACCACCGGGGGAAACGCCTTGCGCTGCTTGGAATCTGGGGCCTGGTCATGGCGCTGACGACGTGGGTGTTTGTCTTCCACCGGGAAGCCGTGCAGGCGGAACTCCGCACCGCCATGTCGGCGTCGGTGATCTCGGCCGGATTGATTTATCTCGTGCTGAGCAGCCTGCGGGGATTCGCCCTCATCCCCGCCGCCCCGCTCCTGCTCACCGGGATCGCCTTCTTTCCGCCGGTTCCGCTTTTTCTTCTCACCCTGACCGGCATCCTCATTTCCGCGGGGATCATCTACTGGTTCTCGGGAGCCCTCCACCTGGAGGAGATCTTCAGCAAGCACTCCCCGGGGATCATGGACCGTATCAACCGCCTCCTGGCCAAACGCGAGCTGCCCGTCATTATCGGCTGGTCGCTTTTTCCCATCACCCCCACCGACCTGCTCGTCTACGTCTGCGGCATTCTGAGGATCGATTTCAAAAAAACCCTGCTCGGCGTCGGCATCGGAGCCGGGGCCAATTCCGCCATTGTCATCTTCCTCGGTGACCACATCCTGCGCCTGCTGAATCTCAAGGCATGAAAACGCGCGGACACCCCGTGCCGCACGGCCGCGGGTTGGTGGACCTGTTGGTGGTGCTTGTCGTGCTCGGACTGCTTGCCGCCTGGATCATTCCGCAATTGACCGGAGGAACCGCCGGCGCCAACCCGTCCCAAGCTCCCATCCAAGCCGCCGATACAACAAAAGACGAAAGCAACGCCCGCAATATCGCCGCGATGACCCACGCCATTGCCGCCATCGGCGGCCAACTGCCCGGCTCCAAGGAGGAAATCATTGCCGTTCTCGTCGCCGGCACGAACGTGCCCTTCGCCGGCGGATCCACCCGCTATCAACTCAGCGGACTCGGACCCGACGAAATCGCCGCCGCCTCCGCCTATCTCGAACTCGAAAACGCCCGGCTGGTCTTCCGCCCGCGGCCCTGACCCGCGACACCCCCGCGCGACTCAGTCGTGCTCGGTCGCAACAATCACCGCTTGGTCGATCGCCGCCGCCAGGGTCTCCGCCTCGGCCGCGTCCATGCGCAAGATCCGCTCGTCGCCGTTTCGCAGGTCCACCACCAACAGTGTGGCCGCCGGCCGGATGGCCTGCAGAAACACCCGCAGCCACCAGATGACCAAAGCAATCAGAATCCCGCCCCAAATCGCCCAGGCTGTCAGATGCGGACGGTGGACTTCCACAAACGCCACACAGAGAATAGCGACTCCCAGCACGATGCTGCCAATGATCGGCCGCGTGCGCTGAATCTTCTCCGTCTGCGCGGTCGCCTTCAGAATGCTCTCCACCGGAATCTCCTCCCCGGACAAAACGAGCAACCCCGGCGTCAACTGCGCTTCAGCGGATTCATAGACATACCCGCTCTCGGAAACCTCCAGAACCGGCCGCGATTCTGCGTCTGCGGAATCCTCGTCATCCTCCGCCTCCAAAACAGACGCCAACGGCCGCCACTCCTCCATCCCATCGGCCCAAATCAGATCCTCCGGGGAAAAAACACCCTCCGCCACCTTGCCCTCCAATTCCTCGGTGGTAAACGGACCCCACTTTTGACCCTCGCGCTGCACGTAGATCGTGCTCATGGGTTACGAATAAACAATCAGGAAAATCGACCCTTGACAAGCAAAACGTCCCGGTGGCCGCGGTCGTGAGACCGTGGATTCCCCGAAGTGCTCAGGATTCCAAATTCCAACCACCAACGTGGAGATTCAAACTTCCCGCTCCCCTGCTGCGGATATAAGCTTTCGAAGGTCATGGATTCCGCCTCCCGCATCGCTCTTTTTTTCGCCGCAGCTTTTTCCGTGATCCCGTTCGCACTTTCCCCCGCCAAGGAGAGACCGGGCGCTATCACCACGGAAGGCATCAAGCCTACTTTCGAGATTGCCATGGAGGAAGTTCGGAAGGAACACGCCGAGATCGAAGGACTAATGAAAGGCGCACGGTTCCATACCTTCACGCCGGATGCGAAGTTCCAGGAATTTCTCAAGACCTACCGCCGAAGTGCGGATGTCGTGGAAAC
>CAZRIL010000341.1:0-2118 GCA_964600115.1 uncultured Chthoniobacter sp.
TTTCCCCGTGTCGCACGGAGACATCGGGCGCTCCAGCACCGGAATCCTGCGGCACAAAAACCCAGATCATCGGCTTTCCCGGATCGTGCTTGTAGGCGGCTTCAATCCGATACCATGACACCTTGCCTTCGTCAGACAATTTTTTGTAAACCCAGGATTTCCCGAAATCGAGTGGACCAAGGAGATTCATCTGGAACTCCGGCCCGAAACCGCCCACCCACAACTGGCTGGCCTTCCCTTGAATGATCGCGGAGCGTTTGTCGGGCTGGATCGCGGTCCCGAACCCGGCCTGAAATCGGGACACCACCTCAGCCGGGTCCTTGATATCATCGATCAGGATCACCGCACGATCACCAGCCATGACCCAGGTGCGCCGGAGCCGAAGCAAGGGGGAATTGGGCTTTTTATAAGCGGTGGTCGGGTCAATGGTCAGCATGCGCAGGTTTTCCTTTTCATCTCCCAGCAAAGGCGACGGGGCGCGCACTTGGATGTCCACACCATTAATTTGAGGCGAACTGTGATTGATGGGCTCCGGTTGATTATAACCGGGATCAATCAGGAAATTCTCTCCGCGCGAGTAAAGGAGGAAGCTGCCGACATCCAAATGTTGGCCACGCATGCTGACCTCGTTGACTCCGTATCCACGCACCGTAAGCATGAGTCCTGGTTCAAGCGTGGGCTCGCTGCGCAGTGTTCCTGTCTGGATGCTTGGCAGAATCGCAAGGGTTGGAAGTCCCGGAAACGTCACTTCCTTTTTCCAGGAGCGGTTGATCACAAAAGGAATCAGGCTGCGTCCTACTTCCTTGGCTGGATCAGCATCAGAGATCACCTTTTTGTAGTAGTGTTCAGCCGCCCAGCGCAGGAGGTCGTTGTTGGTCCTGCTCCCCATTGCGGCTAACCAGCCCGGCCCGTAAGGTTGGGGCTGCGAGTCATAAATCGGGACCCATAGTCCGTCGCCGCCGGTCAGTGTCTCCACCATGCGGTGGGTGTTCCGGAAAAAGGCGGGCTCCCACAATCCGTGCTTCGTGTCCCCGGTGATCGCTTCATAGCGGTCGATAAACGGCAGCAGAAACATAAACATGTAATCCCCGTAGAGCGGCCCTTCGGGATAGGCACCATCGGGATGAGGCACAATCGAGTAGGGGTAAGAGAATTCTTTCAACCGGGCGATGCACTCAGCCAGCACTTCGCGGGCCTTCGGATTTTCGTCCAGCCGGGTAAGGGCAATAAGGCCCACCGCCGAGAAATAGCCAAGACCGATATTGTTCTTCCAACCGTGTGAGGGTTTGTCCTTGAAGATTAGGTATTGGTCAACGTAAGCAGCAAGAGTCGAACGCTGTTCTTCATTCAAAACCGGCGAAAGCACATCATAGGCCAACGCGGCGTTCAGGCCGTTGCTCTTGGCCATGAACTCAAAACGAAAGTCATTCTGCCTGAGCTGGCCACGCACCTTGCATTCGTGTTTGAGAACCGACCAGAGTGCGTTGCTGTATCGATCGTCCCCGGTAAGCACATAGGCCCAGGTGAAGGTTCGCACAAAATTCATCCCCGTGTCCGCCCAGATCCGGTATGACATCTTGTCGAAGTTCTCAGCCGAGCTGTCATAAGTGTCTTTGCCACTGTAAGTCAGGAGCCTCTCAGCCTCATTGATCAACCGCTTTTTGACTTCAATGTTTTCCGGTCGATCGAATCGTTCGCGCAGAGCGCCCCGCTCGCTCTCTTTGAAAAGCAAGTAAGGGTGATGCAGCCCATTATCGGCGGCGCATGCCGCTGCCGGCCAAAGAACTGAGGCCGCCACTGCAAGAGCCCATAGGCACAATCTGCCAGGTGAGATGCTGTGAAGTTTGGCTTTCGTGCTTTCCATAGTCAGATAGCTCACTGGCGGGGATTCAGGGCCGTGGGCGCGAACCTCGAGGCCGGGAAGGACCCGTCGCTCCATTGTTTCCCGAAAAAAGTATTGATGCCGAAATGACAATGGTGGCGCTCATAAGAATCGAGCCGCTTACCTTCCAAACTCTGCCACGAGGGATTTACCGTGGGAATCCTCCAAACTTACAGCTAACTTGATCGGATTGGTTGAGATCACCTTGATGCGCTCATCGGCCTGGAGCAGCTTCG
>CAZRIL010000342.1:0-2110 GCA_964600115.1 uncultured Chthoniobacter sp.
GAACGTGATTGGGGATGGTCAGTTGATACAGGCTGGCTGGCAATCTTGCTTCAAGGATTGGAATGTGAGCTACTGGCCGCACCATCAAGCCCACATGTGGGCCTGTCATCTCTGGGCCTATCGCCAAACGGGATTTGAGTTGTTTTTGGACAGGGCGAAAACTGCTATCGCTAAGACCATGGCTGCCTATCCGCGTCAATGGGCTTGGACCAATGGTACCCAGCAGGAGCGGGCGAAAATGCTCTTGCCGCTCGCGTGGTTGGTCCGGGTGGAAGATACGCAAGAACACCGCGATTGGCTGCGCAAGATCGCAGGGGATTTGCTGGCGGCCCAAGGGACTTGCGGAGCTATCCGCGAGGAAATCGGCAAGCCCGGGGATGGAGGGGCCCCACCTCCGGCTTCAAACGAAGCCTATGGAACGGGCGAAACCCCGTTGATTCAGACCAACGATGACAGCGCTTGCGATTTGCTCTACACGACAAACTTTGCCTTTATCGGATTACATGAAGCGGCCGTTGCCACGGGCGATCCCTATTACCGTCAGGCGGAAGACAAACTGGCGAAGTTTCTCTGTCGCATCCAAATCCGCAGCGAAACACACCCCGAGCTGGATGGCGGTTGGTTCCGCGCTTTCGACTTCAAGCGTTGGGAATACTGGGCATCCAATGCCGATGTGGGCTGGGGCGCCTGGTGCATCGAAAGCGGCTGGACCCAAAGCTGGATCACCGCGGTCCTAGCCCTGCGACAACAGAACACGTCCCTTTGGGAGATTACCAAGCACAGCAAGATTAACAGGCACTTTGATGCACTGCGACAGGACATGCTGCCGGATAACATCTTGGCGTCCATCAAGCCTGCCAAGATCAGCCATGATGCGGTTGGCAAGGTGGCGGTGCTGGCCATCCCTGCCAGTGCCGACTATCCAGGACGAGGGCCTGCCGGGTTGGCGGACGGTCTGCTGGGGCAGGAGGATTACCGTGCCGGGGAATGGTTAGGATGGTCGGGAACCGACCTAAATGCAACAATCGACCTGGGGCAGGTGCAACCGATCGGCCGTTTGGCGGCCCGATTCCTCCAACAAGTTTCAGTGGGTATCGTCCTGCCGAAAAGCGTCGAGTTTGCCGTTTCCAGAGACGGCAAGGAGTTTCAGACCGTGGCCATTGTTGCCAACACGTTACCGGAAAATGAGCCTGGAACTTTGACCAAAATAATCGAAACAGATGCCAAAGGCCGGCTAGCTCGCTTCGTCCGAGTCCATGCAATCGCTTCGGGGGCAACGGCGTGGCTATTTTCAGATGAGATCCTCGTAAACCCGGCGGCGGGAAACGGGGCCAAATAGCCGGTGGTGTACCGAACCTAAAAATACCATCAATAGCACAACATAATCCTTATGCATGAAAAGAACAAAACAATCACCGTTCCATCGAACATTCGCCCTTCCGGCTTCAATCTCTATCTGCTCGGCTGCACGCTGGTCGCCGCGCTGGGGGGATTGCTTTTCGGCTTCGACACGGCCGTCATTTCCGGCACCACGGATGCGTTAAAGACCATCTTCTCGCTGAGCGACAACTTGCTTGGCTTTACGGTGGCCAGCGCGCTGATCGGCACCATCATCGGCTCGATCGGGGCTGGACGGCCCGCGGACGCCATCGGGCGGCGCGGCGCCTTGGCGCGATCTACTTCGTGTCCGCCATCGGCTGTGCGTTCTCGTGGGATTGGTGGTCGTTCCTGGCCTTCCGTTTTCTGGGTGGGCTGGCGGTGGGCGGAGCGTCGGTCGTCTCGCCGCTCTACATCGCGGAGATTTCGCCGGCTCATTATCGAGGGCGCATGGTGGCGATCACGCAGTTCAACGTCGTGCTTGGCATCCTGCTGGCCTATCTGTCGAACTATCTGATCGGAAGCCTGCACCTCGGCGAACATGAGTGGCGTTGGATGTTCGGCGTGATGGCCGCGCCCTCGGCGGTGTTCTTCCTGTTGATCTTCCTCACGCCGCAAAGCCCAAGATGGCTGGTCGCGAAAGGCCGCACGGAAGAAGCTCGGACCGTGTTGGAACGCTGCGGCTCGGACAGCGGCAGCGTCGAGGATGAAATCCGCGAAATTCAGCACTCGA
>CAZRIL010000343.1:0-2097 GCA_964600115.1 uncultured Chthoniobacter sp.
TTCATACAAGCTCGGGCGGCATCGGCTTTTCCGAAAGCGCGAACTCCTTGAAGCCCTCCGGCAGACCACCAAAGCAAGCCTCGACGAACTTTTGAGGTAGGTGTCTGAACTTGGCCGGGGAGGAGGAAAAATTGCTCTCTTGTTGCGCCCGTAAAACAATCCGAGCCGTTTCTGCGTAGCAATCAGCTATCCGGGCCATTTTCCGGTCGAGGGGAAATTGGGCGGAATCGGCGACTCTGTATAGGTGCTTTGAGCCGGACTGGTCCGAGTGGAATAATGGCTTTCGGCTGGAATTGGGACGGGGGCGGCTCGAACTTCGCCTAGCTTGGTGGCATTTAACTCGTTCATCAGTTCGGGAAATTCTTTCCAGCGGTTCACCACATGATTCGTGAAAGCCCAAGGATTGATCGCGATTATGAATAGATCGTTTTCCTTCCGATGCACGACTGGATAAGGCCGATATTCGGGAGCTTCGGACATATCCCATCCCCAACGAGTTTTGTCCGCGCCTTTCACGAAATGCTTTGGGTGGAAGTAGTGCTGCACGCCGACGCGATACATCTCCCAAAAGCTCTTGAAGTCCTCGGGAGACACCAGCCCATCAAAATCCGTTGAAGCTTCCTCGTATCGGGCACCATCATTTGCCGATTCATCCCGACTGTGGATGCGTGAGGACAAAAACCTCTCATAGAGTCCGAATGACATGGCAAGTGCGCCAAATGCCCCGTCTCCGTCCGGAACCGCACGAAGCGCCTCCAGAGGAACCAAAACCCAACGGTTGAATAGGATTTCGTTTTCGTCGGACATAAATCGTGATTCTACAGGCATGCGCTTTTCATTGCGAGACGATCTGCCGCACCTTTTTTGGCGTGAGAGCAAACCACTCCTTGCCCTCCTCTTCCGTCACAAGCTCCCGGTAGTGTTCAAACAGCATTTTGGGGCTGTTTCCGGCCTCTAACGCGACCTGGGGGGCGCTTTTCGTGACCGCCATGCGGTAGGAGCAGAACGAGTGCCGGAGCCCGTTGTGAACCAGTTCCACCCGAGGTTTGCCCTTCTCGTCATTCAGGGTGGACTTTGCCGCCGCGAACAAACGGGTGAAGTGAACCTCGTTCCGAATGTCCGGCAAGACCGGGCCGTCTTTCGTGGCATACGGCTTGAGCCACTGTTCCAAAGCCGGGCAGATCGGGGCCAGCCGCCGCGTCGCCGTTTTGGATTTGTCCCGGCCTACCTCGACGTATCCTTTTTGAAACCAAATGTCCTTCCACTCCAAACGCAGGATTTCGATGCTACGCAGCCCGGCGAAGCCTCCGAGTGCCACGAAGGGGAGAAACCGCTCATCCACGCAATGGAGCAGCGTAGCGAACTCCTGCGGCGAATAAATGCCAATGCTGCCGCCCTTCTTGCCATCATGCCGCGTGACGAACTCCGCTTCGGTCTGTTCGCCGCGTGGCAGGTAGTTTTTATCGCGGGCGTATGAAAATAGCGTGACCATCGCCATGCGGTAATTGTTCTTCGTGCGGTCTCCGGCGTCGTCCATCCCGTCAAGCCACCTGTCGATGTCAACAGCGCGGATTTCGCGGATGTCCCCGTCGAAAGCCTTGGCCGCCCGGTTGAGCTTCGAGGTAAGGTCTTCAACATACCGCTTGGATTTCTTGCCCTTGATGGCGGCGAGGTATGTCTCGACCAGAGCGGGCAGGGTGATCGGCTGCAACGCGCCCCGACGCTTCTCCTGTTCCCGCTGTTTGGCGTAGAATTCCGCTGCTTGAAGAATCGAAACCTCGCCCAGAATCCGCCGAGCTTCCGCGTATTGCCGGGCAACATCCGTCAGGCCGACCTTGAAGGGTTCAATGATTTCCAAGGCGTCCGTGATTGCCGCCGTCTGCTTGAGCGTGAAGGTGGTCACATGCACCTTGCCCGCCGAAAGCTCGTCAGTGAGCGCCTTGCCCCTGCGCCGGGCATCCTCGATGCTGGATACCCGTTCCATCTTCCTCTTGCCCTCCTTGTAGTAGGCCAGAAGATAACTTTCTTCCCCGCGCCGCAAAGCGAGGTAGATTGGAACCTTGATGCCTTTTCCTTCGATGATTTCGAGCGGGCCGC
>CAZRIL010000344.1:0-2090 GCA_964600115.1 uncultured Chthoniobacter sp.
ACCACGAAAGTGGATCTCACCATGATGAACGGGAAGATCACCCACCGCGACGGGATTTAAAAATGCATCTATTGTGATACCGACAAACATCCGCGCAGCCGCTCTGGGCTCCTGCCTGTCGTTTTTGGTCTACGGGTTGGCTATGGCTGCCACCGAAAAGGCCGATTACGTTTTCAAAAACGGGGCGGTTTACACGATGGATGCCAGTGCCCCGAAAGCCGAGGCCGTCACCGTGACAGGCAAGGAGATCTCCTACGTCGGCGACAACAAGGGGGCCGATGCCTACGTGGGACAAAACACAAAAGTCATCGACCTCAAGGGGAAAATGCTGCTGCCGGGCTTTGTCGATGCGCACACCCATCCCACGACGGCGTTTATCGCACAGGGCGCGGATCTGCAATACGACTCGCTCGAGCAGATCCTGGCGTCGCTCAAGGCGTGGGCGGATTCCCATCCGGACGCGAAAGTCATCCGTGGCTTCGGTTGGCGCTACAATGTGTTTCCGAAGACCGGCCCGAACAAGGCGGACCTCGACAAGCTGTTTCCCGACCGACCGGTGATCCTTGCGGCGATCGACGGCCACAGTGCATGGGTGAACAGTAAAGCCCTGGAATTGGCGGGCGTGGACGCGAAGCATCCGGACCCCGTTCCCGGCTTCAGCTATTACCAGCGCGACCCCAAGACTTCCGAGCCGACCGGCTGGGCGGTTGAAACGCCCGCCGCGCAGGAAATGTTGGGGAAGCTGGCACCGCCAACCCCCGAGGCTGTGATCGCGGCCATGGCGGACATCCTGCCGAAGTTCGCAGCGGCGGGAATCACTGCCGCCTTCGACGCCGGGATGCCCCTGATGCAGACGGACCGCGGTTTTGCCGCGTATCAGGAGCTGGAGAAGGAAAACAAACTGCCGCTACGGATCGTCGGCTGCTACTACTGGAACAATCCCAAGGCTGAAGACCCGGCTGGTATCGCGCTGCGCCTGCGAGAGCAATTTCAATCCGAACTGGTCCAGGCAAGGGCACTGAAAATCAATGTTGACGGCGGCGATTTCCAGCGCACGACGGTCCTGATCAAACCGTATCCGGACCAACCGGATTACCATGGCGAATTTCTCCTCGGCCCCGAACTCATCAACGCCGCCGTCCTGAAAGCCCAAGCCAATCGACTGGACACCCACGCACATGTCGTCGGGGATGGCGCGGTCCGCGCCTATCTCGATGCGGTGGAGAACGCCAGGAAGGCTTACCCAGACAGCGCATCCCGCCACACAGCCGCGCACGCCACTTACCTGACCGACGAAGAAGTCGCGCGCATGGCCAAACTGAATGTCACCTGCCAGGCCTCGGCTCAATGGAACAGCCCCGACCCGGGGGTTGAAGTTTCCGTAACAAATATTGGAAAGGATATCATGTTCAGCGAAATGGGGCGCATCAACTCCGTCTTGAAAGCCGGTGGACGGGTTGCCTTTGGGGCGGATTGGCCGGCGGCCAACTACACCTCCACCTTCCTCCCGCTCGACGCGATCCAGGTGGCATTGACGCGGGCGATTTTGCCGAAGTATGGCACGAAGCAGTTCCTGCCGATTCTGCCTCCCGAAAACGAAAGGATCACCTTGGACCAAGCCCTCAAGGCACAGACGCTCGACGCCGCCTACGTGCTCGGACTGGAGGAAAAGATCGGTTCCCTGAAGGTCGGCAAGCTGGCGGACATTGTGGTGCTGGAAAAGGACCTGCACGACATCAATCCCGAAAAAATCAGCACCACAATAGTCGATCTCACCATGATGAATGGGAAGATCACCCATCGGGCGCGATAGCCGGTCAGTCTTGGCAGTAAAAGAAACTAAACGAACAGGAACATGAAAACAGGAAACCAAAATATGTCTGAGTCCGACCAACACCCGCATTCGGGTGGCACGTCAATCAACAGGCGGACGTTTGCCTCGTGGCTGCTTGCAGCGCCGTTTGTGATGAAGGCAGGTCTGCTGGCGGCAGCGCCCGATCTTTCATCCGCCCCGGCAGATTCCGCGGATCCACTAAGCTATGCAACCGTCGACGAGCTCAAAGCCCTGTTCAAGGCGGGGAAAGCGTCGC
>CAZRIL010000345.1:0-2052 GCA_964600115.1 uncultured Chthoniobacter sp.
CCGGCGAGCACCCGATGGCCGCGAAGAAGGAACTGGCCCGCTCGCTCGTCGCGCGGTTCCATTCTGCGGCCGAGGCGGCCCGCGCTCTCGAGGAATTCGAGAAACGCTTCAGCAGCCGCGACCTCGAAAACGCCGACCTGCCTCTGTTCCAGCCCTCCGCTCTGCAGCTCGACGTCATCACCGCGGGCGTCGAGGCCTACGCCCAGTGCTTCGGCCAAGCCAAGTCACGCGGCGACGTGCGACGGCTCGTCGTGCAGGGAAGCCTCCAATGGCGCGGCGAGAAAGTCACCGATCCCAAGGCCTCCCTCAATCTCTCCCAGCCCGGCATCCTCCGCCTCGACAAGACCCGCGCCGTCCGGGTGGGTTGAACGTCCGCGATGACCGATGGCTGCCCGTGGCGTGACTCCTGCCAGGCGAGGAACGAGCCTAAGCAGGAGGCATGACGCGGGTAGCCATTCGGTGGATCGCATTGTTGGGCCCTATTTTTGTGTCGAAGCCCGACGAAGATTGCGCAAATAGGCCTGAACGTCCGCATATGGAGCCGCTGCGTCAAAGCGGTATTCTCCGCGAGTTTGAATTATTCGGGTTGCGCCTGAGAGCGGTCCGATACCACCGTAAGAAATCGAGTCCTCCATCGCTTTTTCGACACGAGATATCCACCGTTTCACAATCTTAATCTTACCTCCGGTAAATGATGCGTAGCTTGCAGCACCAGCTAATTTACAATGAAGGACTACGTTTCGCCATTTCCGCAATTCATTAAATTCCTTTATTGTTTGCTGAGCGCCTTGTTGATCGCCATCGAACGCGCTATCTGCGAGAATGCATTTGAAGCTCTTTTGATCATACAACTTATTGAAAGTGCCAATCCATGATTCTGGTGTTCGATCTCCACCCTCAATAAACTCGACGACATGATTCCAGTGGATCGAATGAGGAGGTGTTCGCAGCAGAAATGCACAAAGTTGTCGAAGCTGCCGCTCGGCGCGAAGGTAGAGAATTGCAAATGTATCTGGTAGAAACGACGGACTAGCCTTCTGAAAGGCGTCAGTTGCATCGAATAGCTCCTTTGAGGATGTGATTGCTGGCATAAATTTATTGCCCAACGTCCGCCATCACGCAGGGCGCTTCGCCCTTGCGTGGATGGCCTAGTTAGCTCTTTTTTTCTCTTGTATGAGTTTGACTATAGCGCTGCCCGCCTCTTCACCGATAAAAAAATCTCCAGATACAATCCCACCGTTGGCACGGAGCTTCTCGCCATGATGAACACTCAGCCGGCATATTACATCATCCTTTGCATTGAGGCTTATATTCGGGTAAGTGATACAAAAACAATGTTCCTGTTTCTCGTATGTCGTCTTCTCAAGAATGGCAGCTAAACGAAGAATCCATTCCTTATCGACGAAAGTAAATTCCGCCTCTTTCAGATCTGATAGATATACAACAGTGACAGAATCTGCCTTGTGGGTGATCTGGGAAAGCTGTCCGGCAATGGTCTGAGAAGCATTGTCTCCATGCACAAGAGAAATACATGCTACTGCAAATAGGGCGAAAAATGTAGAGAATCGCATATTTTCTAGCTAACGTCCCGCATGACCTGCCCCGAAAAGCTGGCGGTCGGGGTGCTTTAGCAGCCCGAGTGCCAGCTTGTAGGGGTTAGGTCCATGCGCCCGTTCGGCTTGATTTGTTAATCTTGGATTCAATCTGCTTGGCGTGCTGGCTTCGAGACAGGCCTTCTCCTCCGCTTGTAGCTGCCTGGGCACACCAGTTGGCTCGGAATAATGCATGCTTGTAGCACAAAAGGCGTAACTCCGTGTCATCGGTTGAATCTGCAATCTGCTCAAACATAATGGCTCCTCTATCTTGGTCATCAATATAGTCGAGAGCTCCGGCGGCATCATGAATCCTACAGATGATTTCATCACGGTCTTCTACGGCAACACGGACCAGCAATCGAGCGAACTCTTCGAGGGCGAGTGGCGGAGTCATTCTTTTGGTGCCGAACAAGTAATTAGGCTAACTGTTTAAACCACCCTGTTCCGGGTGATAGGC
>CAZRIL010000346.1:0-2028 GCA_964600115.1 uncultured Chthoniobacter sp.
CTCCTCGAGGATCTCGGGGCGACCCATCGCAGCAAAGTCACCCCGACCGGCCAGCGGATGCTCAGCTTTCCCGTCCACCCGCGCTACGCGAGGATGTTTCTCGCGGCGGAGGAACTCGGCTGCGTGCGGGCGGCGGCGTTGATTGCCGCGCTCACGCAAACGCGTTCAATGCTCATGCGCGCGGATAAAAAAATCGAGGAGGAACGCGCAGAGCTCTTCGGTACTGGCGTGTCGGATTTTCAGGTGCTGATGCGTGTCTTCTCGTATGCCAAGCGCAAGGAATTCCGTGCGAACGAATGCCGGTCGCTGGCCATCCATGCGGACTCCGCCCGGCAGGTTGGCAAGCTGTTCGAGCAATTCCTCGACATCGCGCATGCGGAGTCGCTGAACATCGACTCCGCGCCCGCTTCGGATGAAGCGATCGCGAGATGCATTCTTGCAGGCTTCGCCGACCACGTCGCACACCGCCGGAGCGAGGGCACCCTTGTCTGCGATATCGTCCACGGACGCCGCGGCATGCTCGCCCGCAGCAGCGTGGCCTCACATGGCAAACTTCTGGTCGCTGCGGAAATCACCGAGGTCGAAGGCCGCGACGGGGACGCTCAGGTGCTGCTCAACCTCGCCACGGAGATTGAGGAGGCCTGGCTGCGCGAGATGTTTCCGGACGACTTTTCCGACACGACCGAATTCTTCTTCGACTCCAGCCAGAAGCGGGTGGTGATGCGCCGCGCCAAAATGTTCCGGGACCTTCTGCTCGAGAACCAGGACCGCGATGCCGAACCCGGGCCGGCAACCTCCGCCTGTCTGGCGGATGAGGTGCTCTCGGGTTCACTGCGACTGAACGGATGGGACGACGCGGTCGAGCAGTGGATCCATCGCGTGAATTTTCTTTCCCGGCTTCTTCCCGACCAGGGCATCCCCAAGCTGGAAGCCGACGAGCGTCATCACATCATCCTCCTCGTCTGCGATGGGGCCACCTGCTACCGCGATATCAAGGATGCGCCGGTGCTCCCGCACGCCCGTTCCCTGCTGACATATTCCCAGCAGCAGCTTGTGGACAAACACGCCCCGGAACGGTTGCCACTGCCCGGCGGACGCAAGGCGAAAATCACGTATGCGGAAACTGCCGAGCCATTTTTGTCGGCCCGCATCCAGGATCTCTACGGAGTCGATGATGACATCAAGATCGCCATGGGCCGGCACGCTCTGACGCTCCACATCCTCGCTCCCAGCCACCGTCCCGTCCAAGTCACAAAAGGCCTGAGATCTTTCTGGGCGGAGGCGTATCCGAAACTAAAGCAGCAACTCCAGCGCCAGTATCCAAAACACGAGTGGCGTTGATCAGGCCACGCTGAGGATCAGGGCGTCGGGGGCGGATGTGCGATCGCCCGCCCGCGCTCCGGAAAGTTGAGATCCCAGTGGAGACTCGGGGGTGATGACCGTAATGCGATCCGCTCCGAGCAGGACCTCGGTTCCCCCGCCGGAGGGAGCAAGGAAAAACCATTCGCGTTCCCTGGAAAATTGCAGTTCTACGAGCGCCCCCAGGTCAACCGGCTCATCCCGGGAAAAGTCCCGCAGCGGAATCTTCCCGATCGCCTCGATGGCGTCTGCTGCCGCCGCCGCCTGCTTTGCCAGGCCATCGGCGAGGTAATTCTCCTCGATCGAAAGCGTATCATATTTGCTCTCGGCCTTGCTTTCAGCATCGTTTCCCTCCGCACGGGTCAACTTCGAGTTGCGCCGGCGGGATTCGAACTCCTCCCGCAACTTCTCGATGACCAATGCGATGATTTCAGACTTCTTCATGGAAGGTGAGCCAAGGCTCAGCCGGCTACTCTACACCTGCCTGACAGGGCGCGACAAATTTGATTTCGCAACCTGACCCGCCAGCGGACATCCCCTCAGGTAACCTTTGTGCACAACCATCGCCTGTTTTTGCTCGTTGACGCGGGGCCGGTCCTGAGGCAATTTCACCCTCCGCCCTTTGCGGATATGCCGACATAGCTCAGTGGTAGAGCAACGGTTTTGTAA
>CAZRIL010000347.1:0-2019 GCA_964600115.1 uncultured Chthoniobacter sp.
CTGTCCGCCCGCGGGGCAGGGACACACTCGCCACCCCAAATTCCCTTCACGTCCACAGCACCCTCACCGGATAATGCTCAAATTTCCGGTCGTGGGTGATGATCGTCAATCGTTCCTGCATCGCTTGGGCGATGATCAGACGGTCAAAAGGATCTTGGTGATTGGAGGGAAGGGTTGCGAGAGCCACGCCATGACGGAATTGCAGGGGCAAGTGATTGAACCCCCGCAGCCGAATCTCATCCTCAAGGTCCGCGGGAGCCTCCAGTTTGCCGAGGGCCGACTTGATGGCCACCTCGATCGCCGTGACGGCGCTGACGAATATCGCATGGCGCGGATCGCGAATCGCCGCAGCGGCTTTGTGGCTCAGCTTTCCCGCATCCCCCAGAGCCCACAGAAAAACATGGGTATCCAGAAGGTAGTTCACCGAAAGAGGGCGTTAATCCGCGGATCTTCCTCGTCAAAGTCCGCCGCAATACGAATTTCCCCCTCGCGTCCACCCAGCCGCCGCGGCTGAGTCGAAGCCGCGAACGAAGACATCCTCACCAAGGGCTTCCCGTGCTTGCCCAAAATGATCTCCTCCCCGTCCGCCGCTGCATCGATCAACCGCGACAAGTGCGTTTTGGCCTCTTGGACATTGATGACTTTCACGAAAGCAACCTGGTCTGGTCTGGTAGGAAAATCAAGAAGAGCTTGGACTTGCGTATGGCGAGAAACTCCCGGATGTCCGAACCTCCGTCGAGTGCATCCGGTGGCCGCCGGACGGGGGCGCGAGCGCTCCCCGGATCGCGGATGATTCCCTCTCGGGAAATCTCTGGGGAATTTCCACAACTCCTTTGCGCAGATTCCGCATTTAGGCGCCAAAAACCGGATACTTTGCGGTTGACATTCCGGGGGGATTCAGACGACGTTCCCGCAGGTATCAAACCCACTTTATGAAAAAGCTCCGTTCCCTCGCGTTCACCCTCATTGAGCTGCTGGTCGTTATTTCGATCATCGGCATTCTCGCCGCCCTCGCGCTGCCCGCCATCACCGGCGCTCTTGCCCGCGGTCAAATGACCCAAACCCTCAGCAACATGAAGCAGTTGCACCTCGTCAGCCAGCAAATGGCGCTCGATGCCACCACCACTGGTGACACGAACGTGGGCTGGCCCGGCGACATGCCGAGTCCCGGATGGGCGACTTGGGCGACGAACGTCGTAGCCGGTTATATGACCACCAACGACTTCATGAAGATGGTCTCTGCTCCTGGCATCACCGCCCCGCCGAATACCTCGCCTGCTGGCTTGACGACGGGAACAAAATCGGGCCGTGCGATCGTTCTCTACAACGTGAGTGAAACGAATGACTCGTCCTTCGTTCTCTTCTCTTCGGCCAACTTTACCAACAACGCTTCGGGCGGACAGCGTCCCGATAAATCGGCACTGCCCTACGGCGACAAAGGGTTCGTGGTTTTCCGCAAGGGTGGTGACGGCGCTGTTCTGCAAGCCCGCCAAACCGGCAGCACTTTCACCAACATCATCGGGGGTTTCCCGGGCCAAGCTTACTAAGCCCAAATCCACCTGACCTTCCACCCCAAAAGCCCCGCTTCGGCGGGGCTTTTTGTTTTCTTGACGGACGCTGGTCTTCCGTGGATTCTTTCCGACCCGTTTTGGGGCGCGGGATTCCTGACTTTCGCCCCTCTGTCTTCAGCTTACGCGATCCATGAAAACCAAAAAATCCTCGTCCTCCGCCAAATCCTCTGCGCCCGACCGCGGGCAGGTCATGGATGGTGCCGAAATTCTCGTCAGTTGCTTGGAGCGCGAGGGCGTGGACGTGGTTTTTGCCTATCCGGGCGGGGCCTCGATGCCGATCCACCAGGCGCTGACCAAATCGAAAAAGATCCGCACCATTCTGCCCCGGCACGAACAGGGCGGCGTGTTCGCCGCGGAGGGTTATGCCCGCGTGACCGGCAAGGCCGGCGTCTGCATGGCGACCTCGGGTCCGGGCGCGACCAATTTGGTGACCGGAATTGCCGATGCT
>CAZRIL010000348.1:0-2009 GCA_964600115.1 uncultured Chthoniobacter sp.
AACCCTGAAGTTTCGTTCCGGCGCAGCCCGGAATGAAACTAACTGTTGGTGCGCCCGGCAGGCCGCGCAGACTTGGAGGTGAAAGTCCTCTACACGCCCGACAAGGGGAAGTGTTAGCCGAAGGCAAGGGCGTCCCTCGTGAGAGGGAGTCTGAAGGAAGCTGGAGGCAAAATGCCACCGTGATGAACAAGAACCAGATAAGAGGCAGAACGATGGAGATGAGGCGGCCAACGGCGCCAAAGTCCGAAGCTTGTCCGAAGAGTCGTTATGTATATCTGGCACGGATGGGCAGGAAGGTCTGTGTGCATTACCCGGGGAGACCTTGCTCGCCGTCCGGTCGAGGCCGGACTAACGCGATTGGAAAATCGCGGGAAAGCAGGCAAGGAGTCAGCAGCAGGCATAGTAGGCGAGGTAACGAGCCGAAGGCCGAAAGGAAAGGTGAGGCGGGAACGCCGTCGTGTCGATGAGATCAGGAGACGCCGAAAAGAAGGCTGTGATGCCGGAGCTCGATCTTTGGTGCAGCGGGTGGAACCCGCGAGGCCAGGGGTCAATGGGCGCGTCAAAGTCCACGGTCGCGACGGAGAGAATGAACGCCACAGGAAACGCGACGATGGAAGCCGTCGTTGCCCGAGATAATATGAAGCTTGCTTTGCGAGCCGTGGAGAAGAACCAGGGAGCCGGCGGAGTCGATGGAATGACCACCGAGCAACTGGGGGATCACCTGCGGCAGCATTGGGAGCGGATCAAAGGGCAACTCCTTGCCGGGAGCTACCGACCGCAACCTGTGCGGAAAGTGGAAATTCCCAAGCTGGGAGGTGGGGTAAGGATGCTGGGCATTCCGGCGGTGATCGACCGTCTGATCCAGCAAGCGATACATCAAGTGATGAGCCCGGTCTGGGAACCGGACTTTTCCGAGAACAGCTATGGGTTTCGGCCCGGACGCAGCGCACAGGGGGCCGTGAAAATGGCGCAAACCCATGTGGCGGAGGAAAGCTGCCGCTGGGTGGTGGACCTCGACTTGGAAAAGTTCTTTGACCGGGTGAACCACGACGTGCTGATGGCGCGGGTGGCGAGAAAGATCAGTGACAAGCCATTGCTCAAGCTGATTCGATCCTACCTGCGGAGCGGGATCATGGAAGGTGGGATGGTGGAGCAAAGAACGGAAGGGACGCCGCAGGGCGGGCCGCTTTCCCCACTGCTCTCGAATATCCTGCTGGACGATCTGGATCGGGAACTTGAAGCGCGAGGACACCGCTTTTGCCGTTACGCCGACGACTGCAACGTTTACGTGAAGTCTCGGCGCGCAGGCGAGCGGATATTGCGTTCGTTAAAGAAGTTCCTGGAGTCGAAGCTGAAGCTGAAGGTCAATGAGACCAAAAGTGCCGTTCGACGTCCCTGGGAGTGCAAATTCCTGGGCTACAGCATGACGAAGTATCGCAAACCGCGGCTGAGGGTCGCGGCGCAGTCGATGGAGAGGTTCAAAAACAAGGTCCGTGTTCTGTTCCGCAAGGGACGGGGCCAAAATCTGGAACACTTCATTAAGGAAGACCTTAACCCGCTCTTGCGAGGATGGGCCAACTACTACAGGCAGGCGACTACCTATCACGAATTCGAAGAGTTGGACCGATGGCTGCGGCGCAAGCTGCGCTGTCTGCTCTGGCGGAGTTGGGGCCGAATCCGGACCCGAGCTCGCCGTTTAATCGCTTCGGGATTTGAAGAAGGAAAAGCCTGGGGATGCGCCAGCAATGGACGCGGACCATGGTGGCACGCCGGATCTTCGCATATGAACGCAGCCTGTCCCAACGCGTACTTCCAAAAGCTGGGACTCGTCTCAATCTTGGCGACCATCAAAGCGACAAACTGAAAAGCGAACACCAATCCAACCGCCGTGATACGGACCCGTATGTCCGGTGGTGTGGGGGGACGGCGGGGGCAACCCCGCCTCCTACCCGATAGCAAGCCCCGATGAGGAAAGCGCGCGTTCCGGCTTAGCGGAAAGCTTTTGGAGT
>CAZRIL010000349.1:0-1969 GCA_964600115.1 uncultured Chthoniobacter sp.
GGCAGGAACGGATTGCTTTATCAGGGATCGCTGCACGGAACATTTTCCGCGATGGCGATTGGGCAATCCCTCTGCCCATCCGTCGGGATCTTCGAGCCCGACGCAGATGTTCTTCAAATTAAATCCCGTCTGACCAGAGAGAAATATGGAACCGATGGCTGGAACCAAATGCGCTGATCAGTCTCCTGTCGATAATATACGACGGTAAACCCTCCGTCTGTGGTATTCCGACGCTGCGGACGGTGGCTGTTGCGCTGATTCCTCCGAGGCCCTGCCGGAGTTCACCGGTCGATCATTTTTTCAGCCTCGGTCATCGGGCGGACTTCGATCATTGATAAAACATTACCGGTTCCGGCCACGCTGGTGGCGACGGCGACCAAACGGTCGCGGTTGTCGTCACTGACGGCGCGCCCGCGGATCGTGGTCTTGCCGTTGAGTGTCGCCACCTCGATATTCTGTCCATACTTCGAAAGACCGCGCAAATCGGCAATCTGCTTGATGATATTGCGGGTGACCGCCTTGTCGGCTTCGCTTGCGCCATGGACAAGAGGTTGAGGCGGCACTCCTGGACGCTCTGGAGCCTCCTCGGAGAACCTGCCTGAACGTGAAATCCTGAACTCCGGTGCAGCTGCAAATGGCTGTTCGTGGTCGTTCAAGCGAAGCGCGTTATGCTTGAGATTGTAGCGCAGTGCCTGGGGCGGAACGATTTTTTTCGAAGTTCCGGATGTGAAGTTGTAAGGTTGAATCACAACTCCCTTCAGCCGCCCGGTGACGCGGTTGAGGTCCCGCAGGCCGGAGACATAACCCAACGTCACGCCCTGGAGGTTCTCCACCGGCATCAATAGGATGGAAGATCCCTTGCGAAGGTGACCCAACCGGTCCGGGGATTGCTCGTTGCCGGGACTGGCAAAATAGGGAGTCTGGCCGAAATACCGATATGCCGATGCCACCTGCGAGGAGTCAGGGGGCCCGACCTTGGGCAGTTCAAATACAGGGGCCCCTTGCAGGGATGCTTTGTCCGAATCCAGAAAAAGCGTTCGCGGGGTGCCATCGTCGCGAAGGGCCGCCGGGGGGGATGATCCGGGACTTCATCCCATTGATCGGTTTTCACCTGGGCATCAGATCAGGTGGACCAGACGGAAGCGACAATGACTGCGATGACGATGCGGGTGAACTTGCCGAAGCCCAACAATGCAGGCAGGCAACTCAAGGGGGAATAGAAAATATTCATAACAAGCTGAACGTCCGCTACTTTACTGCGTCATCCGCAGATACAATTAATTCCTGAAGCCGATCCCGGACGCGAGAGCGAGGGCCCCGAGCAGGAATCGGGTGGGCGGAAACCCCGGAAAACTGTAGAATCCGCCCATGACTGACTATGAACGGATCGCGTCGATCATCCGGCATTTGGATACCTCGCATACCACTCAACCTTCGGTTCCGGAACTTGCGAAAATCGCAGGGGTGAGCCAGTCCCATTTTCACCGGCTCTTCAAACGCTGGGCGGGTGTCACTCCGAAGGATTTCTTGCAGTGCCTGACACTGGAACACGCCAAATCCCGCCTGCTCGCGTCGCGCAGCGTGCTCGATGCCGCGCTTGAGTCCGGGCTGTCCGGTCCGGGGCGGTTGCATGATCTTTTCGTCTCCATCGAGGCCGCCTCGCCCGGAGAAGTGAAATCCGGGGGGCAGGGGATGGTTGTGGCGTGGGGGATTGCGGAGAGCCCTTTCGGTTTATGCAGTCTCGGCTGGAATAGCCGGGGGGTCTGTCACCTCGCATTCCATGACGAAATTTCCGACTGTGAAGTCAGGCTTGCGGGATCGTGGCCGCATGCCCGTTTTGTCAGAGATGACACAACAGCAAAAAAGCAGGTCCTCGATATCTTTGTAAGAAGAACGGCGAACAGGATTCCGGCCTTTGTTTCAGGAACATCTTTTCAGCTGAAGGTCTGGCGGGCTCTGCTGCTGATTC
>CAZRIL010000350.1:0-1959 GCA_964600115.1 uncultured Chthoniobacter sp.
TTGATTAGTGGTCGGTGCCGCGGAGGAAAAGAAAATATCTCTTCTCGCGTTTGCCGGGCACGGAAAGAACAGGGGGCGGGAGATTCGGGATCTCGTGGAGTTTTCCTTCCGGAACAAGCACCGCACCGAGAGATCCATCTTCCCAGCCGAGGCGGGCGTCGTTCGGTTGGAGGAACGTTTTCGCCCCCGCGTAGAGAAGTGTGGCTTCATCGCCTCCCTCGACAACCTGCAGCTGACGCGCTCCCGCCAGTGTTTGGGCGACTTCGCCAAATTCGACCAAACGCTGCGAATTCTCGCGATAGCCGATCCAAACGACCCCGGCGAAGTAACATCCGGCAAAAAGTGCCGCCGACACCACCGCCGCTCCCGCCCACGCCCGAACGCGGACCCCGCATTGACAGGCCGCGATCATGGCAACGACCAGCAATGCAAACGGAGGGATCACCGGATAAATACGATCCACCCGCTTCGACGGCACAAAAGTCATGCAGAGCAACCCGCCGACCGCCCAGCACACCAGCCAGAGCACCTCCGGACGTTGCCGGAGAGCCGTGCGTACGTTTTTCGAAAAAATCGGCAACGCCACGACCAAAAGCGACCAAGGCAGGAACTTGTGGAGGAAATGCGGGAAATAAAACCACAGTGGCTGCGAACGCTCGCCGGTGCGCAGCCGCTGGTCGAAACGACTGAAAAACTCCCGTACGACGACATCGTCATAGAATTCCCGATTGGTCACGAGTCCGTTGATCCCCCACGCCAGAAAGACCGCCAGCGGCAGAAACCACGGCCACCATCCGCACCAAGTCAGTCGCCGGTGAGACTTGGGAGCAAGGAACCAAAACGCCACCATCCCGGGCAGAAGAAAGGCGTAGATGATCGGTCCCTTCGTCATGAGAGCGCCGAGCATCGAAGCCGCAAAGGCCCAGCGTTCGCCCGTTGTCCATTCGCGTCCCTCCCGGATCACGCGCAGCATCAACCACCCGCAGAGGAAGATAAAGAGCGTCAGCATCATGTCCGTGCGGACCAAGGTCGCAAGACGCGGCGTTAGCAGATTCAAGGAAAACGCCGCCGCGGCAAGCAAGGCGCCCCCATCCGGCATCAATGTCCTCCCCTCCCGCAGCAAGATTCCCAACATCACCAACACACAAACAAAGCCCGGCAGCCGCCACGCCAGCTCCCACGATCCGCTCAACCAATAAACCGGCAGCGAGATCCACCCGGCGAGCGGTGGTTTGCTCGCGCTCCGGCCGCGCGGGGTGTGTTGATAAAGCCAGTCCCCGCCGTTCTCGATTTCGTAAGACACAAAGGCCTGCTTCGCCTGGTCATACTCGTCCAAATGCCACGGCAAATTCGCAAACGCGCAGAGCGCCACAATCAGGACAAGCAAACCGCCGAAAACGAGACGTGATTCCAAAACCCGCGCTATGGCCGCGGGAAGCGGGTCCCGAACCTGAGAGATTACGCTCATGGTTCGGGCAAACGAAGCGCTCGATCAAGCCACGCTCCGCCGGCTCCCCTCACCCAACGCCAGACAAACCACGCCACGACACCCGACAACAGAACGGAAACCAGGATGTCGGACGGATGATGCGCGCCCAGCGCAATACTTGACCATGCCACGACACCCGCTCCGGCAGTCACGAAAACCCCGACAACCGGGGCGGCGATCAGAAAGACCAGCGCAAATCCAAAAGCCGTCGCGGTATGTCCCGAAGGAAACGAGTTATAAGCCGGCTGACCAATGAGCAGGCGTCCCTCGTGCCATGGACCGTAAAACCCTTGCTCGATCCTCGGGCTCTCGCGCGGGCGGGTGCGGCCGGTCGTGAGACGCGAGGCATTGGCGAAAATCCCGGCCACCGTCGAGGCGATCATCGCCGCGGCAATGATCCGCATCCACCGACGATTCCGCGCCCATCGCGCCACGCCCAGCGCGAGTGCAGCGCAAATCATCAGCGGCGG
>CAZRIL010000351.1:0-1945 GCA_964600115.1 uncultured Chthoniobacter sp.
GGTGGAGCCGGACGCGCCCAACGGTCATTTGTTGGCGTTGGATGTGGCGACGGGCGGCGGGCATACGGCCGTCTGGCTTGCGGAACAAGGGTGGAACGTCACGGCATCTGACCTCTCACGAGCCATGTTGGAGCGTGCGGCGGAGCTGGCGGTATCGAAGGGGGTATCCCTCGAAACCGCCCTTCACGAGGCCGAATGTCTGCCATATCCCGATGGCACATTCGTGATCGTTACATGCCGCGTCGCAGCGCACCATTTCAGCAATCCACCCGCCTTTGTCACCGAAGTGGCAAGGGTTCTGAGACCGGATGGCATTTTTCTTTTAATCGACGGCAGCGTGCCCGATGGCGATCCCGTGGCCGCGGAATGGATTCACAAGGTCGAAAAATTCCGGGATCCGAGCCATGGCCGTTTTCTCGCGCCGGGCGAATGGTCAACGCTCTGCACGGATGCGGGCCTTGAGGTTTTGAAATGTGGCACGACGCCTTTCAAACAGCCCGACCTGACATGGTATTTTGAAACGGCTGGCACAACGGAAGCAAACCGGGATGCGGTGATGAACCTCATTCACTCCGCCCCGGAGGAAGCTGTCAAAGCGTTCGGTCTGACGGAGGAGGAAGGCCGGACCGTGTGGTGGTGGCCACGGCTCTCGCTGGTTGCCCGCAAGCCCTGATCAGGAGCCCCGCACGTATTGCATTATCTTCGCACGGTCGTCTCCGGAATCCCTCACCTTCTCCAGAAATCCGGGTAGCGTCAGGAGATGTTTCCGGAGAAATGCCCGGTCTCCGCTGCACCCATACATGACATCGCGGCAGAGCGAGCCCTCCAAAAAGCATTTGGCCTTCTGTGCGATTCTCGGCAGCCAGGGAATGCCATCCCACTCGTCCTCGCGCAGCGGGAGTGCCGGCTCGGGAACGACATTGGCGCAAGGAATTCCTTTTTGCACGGTCCGCAGGTAATCCCGGCGGATCTCCACAACCCTCACGAATGTGGCGCAGTCCGGATCTCCGGAACGCGAGCAATCTTCGGCATAATCCAGCAGGACCTGCGCCGACACGCCGAGGGATGCGAGGTATTCGATGTCCACCCGCGGCACGAGCGATTCCGCTTCCCTGCACCCGCCCTGGTAGCCCAGGACGGCTTTTCGATGGATTTCCTTCAGTCGGATCTGGTCGGTGTTCATGGGAAAGTTAGAGCCCTGTCGGATGGTCGATGAACTGCCAGGGAAGGCCGAATTTTTCAGCGACCTGAGAAGCGAGTGCTTTGACCCCGAATGTCTCGGTCGCATAGTGACCCGCGTAAAAGAGGTTGATTCCAAGCTCCTCCGCAGCCGTGTAGCTCCAGTGGGGCCCCTCGCCGGTGATCAGGGTATCAACCCCCGCCTCCGCTGCTTTGGCGATGTCTCCCCCGGCTCCGCCCGTCACGATACCGATCCGGCGTGCAAGGACCGGGCCGCCAGGGGCAAGGTGCACGCTGCCCCCCACGGCTTTTTCAATCAAATCCCGGAGGACCTCACGGTTGATCTCCGCCTCGAATTTCCATCCGATCGGCTGCCCGTATGCCGGGAAGAACGGTTCTCCGTCCTCCAGTCCCAGCGCCTCTGCAAGGAGCGCGTTGTTCCCGAGCTCCGGATGCGCGTCGAGCGGCAGATGTGCGCTGTAAACCGCCATATCGGCGTCGAGAATCATTCGTGTCTTCCGATACGCCGCACCGGTAAGCGGGGCCAGTCCGCCCCAGAACAAACCGTGGTGGACCAGCAGGAAATCCACCCCCGCTGCCGCGGCCTCGGCCACGACGGCCTCGCACGCATCGACGGCCGCCCCGATCCTGGACAATCCCCCGGAGTTCCCGACCTGGAGACCGTTGAGCGCATTCGGATAGTCGCCCATCTGTGGGATACCCAGGAGCCCGTCCAAATACGCGACCGCTTCGTTCAGGTGCATGG
>CAZRIL010000352.1:0-1942 GCA_964600115.1 uncultured Chthoniobacter sp.
TTGTCTGCGTTTTGGCTTTGGGTTTGACGAAGACATCCGGCGCGGAGTTGGTCGCGGCGTTGGTCGCGGAATTTGTCTGGGCGTGGGAGCTCTGGAGGCAAAATGCCGCCACCATTGCGATTGCTGCAAGGAGAGATCTCATGGGGGAGTTTTACATCGCCTCCTTCCGAACCTCAAGGCCGTTTGGCTTTCGCAACCCGGTCGCGTGGGGATTCCCATGGATCCCGGCACCGGCTCACCACCTTCCTGATACGGTGATCATTTCTGGAAGATGGGCGCGAATTCAAGGGAGAAGAATTTCGGGTGACCCCCAGCACGCAAAAGCACATACTCGCACCTGATTATGTCCGGCTGGGCGCACACCAAAGAGCTTGTTCAGGAAGAATTCCGGCAATCGCTGGAGGAAGGCAAAGATCGCGGGGCGGTCGAGTCATTGCGCCTCGATTGGGAAGCGGCTGGCGACGATGAGAAGGCCTTGGCCGGAATTCACGCACGGCTTCTGGCTCTTCCCACACGCGCAGATTTCCCCTTTAGGGAGCCAAGCGATCTCACCGGCATCCTGAGCCTGCGCTCTACCGGTCAGCGTCGCTGGCCACTTGTCCTCGACGATGCCGCCCTGCTCGACAAACTCCATGGAGCTTGGCTGGGCCGTTGTGCGGGCTGCGCTCTCGGAAAGCCCGCTGAATCGCTGATGGTCCAGCCCGGGCAGAACATCTCCGACAATACCTGGGAGCGTCAAAAGCAATACCTGATCGCCATCGCGCCCGACGAGTGGCCGCTGCGTGACTATTTTCCGGAGCATTCACCTGCCGAGACGAAAACCGGCAGTCTTCTGTGGGGATCGGGTTCGGTCCGCGAACGCATTGCGTTCATGGAATCCGACGACGACATCCGCTACACTGTGATTGGTCAGAAGGTTCTCATCGAACACGGGCGCGTCTTTCGCTCATCCGACGTTGCCGGCGAATGGCTGAATCTGGGCTACCGGCACTTCTGCACCGCCGAAACCCAGGCCTATCGCAACCTCGTGATCCGCGGCGATGCCTTCAGAAATCCTGCCAGACATCCCGACCTCGACACGACAGCCGACTGGGATTGGTTGGTGCATCATCTCAACCCATATCGCGAATGGATTGGCGCTCAGATCCGCGTTGATTCCTACGGCTATGCGGCCCCGGGCGATCCGGAGCTTGCCGCTGAGTTCGCCTGGCGCGATGCACGGATCAGCCACGTGAAAAACGGCATCTACGGGGCGATGTTCTGCGCTGCAATGATTGCGGCCAGCTTTGCCACGAACGATGTGTTCGCCATTGTCGGGGCCGCTTTGGCCGAGATCCCGAAGACCTCGCGTCTGCATCGAGAGTTGAGTCAGGTCATCGCAATCTGCCAAAACCATGGCAACGATTTCGCCCGCTTTGAGGAGGTCCTTGCCGGGGTTCACGCGCTGCTCGGACATTACCATTGTGTTCATACCAACAACAACGCCGCCATCTGCGTTGTCGCGCTGCTTCTTTCCGGAGGAGATTTCCACAGAGGCATCACGCTGGCGGTCATGGGAGGTTGGGATACCGACTGCAACGGCGCCACAGTCGGGTCGGTTGTCGGTGCGATCACCGGTGCCAGGCACGCCCCGGACCACTGGGTCGGACGCCTGAACGACACACTCAAATCCGGCGTGGTTGGCTATGACCCGATCCCGATTTCCGAATGCGCCCGGCGCAGCCTGCAAATCGTTCATCAGGTGAAGAGCGCGACTCCCCACCGCTAAACTCAACCGACCCCACGATTCCCCGATTCCTCTGCCAGAGTCCAGCACGGAAGAATGCCGGAAGAACCCGGCGGAAAATCGTTCTAAAACATCACTCCGCGCAGAATACGCGGAAAGTAGATCAGGCCTTCTCGACCTGCCAGTATTCGAGATCCACCGGAGTGTCGCGGCCGA
>CAZRIL010000353.1:0-1934 GCA_964600115.1 uncultured Chthoniobacter sp.
GCTGTCGACCCGCTTCAGGCTCTGGCGCGCTTCGCCGAGCAGCGCGTTGAGCTGAGTGCGGGTTTCCTCCCTCCGTAAGGATGCTTCTTTGAGTGCGGCCCCCAACTCCACTAGGCTCGCCTGCAACAATCGAACCTCGATCTGCAAACGGGCTCCGAAGTTCGATTGCGAGTTCAGTTGTGACGCCAGTTCGCTGCTTTGCTTGTAAACGGCTTCGGCAGCTTCGGCCTCGGACACTGCGGCAAGATGCTCGTAGGCGAGCACGCGCACCTGACCGGCAAGGGCCAAGCGAAATTGCTCAAGTCCAAGTTCGGCAATCTCGATGTTCTTGTTCGCGATGGCCTTGCGGAGCGTCCCTTTGCCCGGAAACTCAAAGGTCTGCATGAAAGAGAGGCTGAAAGTCGTTCCGTTGCCTTGAAGGATATTCTCGGAATCGCGCACCTCGCGGCCACCGGCTTCGGCGGATATTTCGGGATTTTTGAAAAATCCCGCCTGCGTGCGCTGGCCTTTGGCTGCGGCTAGTTCCGATTCAAAAACCCGTAGTTCAGCATTGTTTGCCAAAGCTTGGGCGACGAGTCCTTCGATAGAACTCGAAGACGGCGCGGGCGGCTTGTCCCGGGCTAGAAGGGTGCCACCGAGGATTATACCAAGGCAGCACGAGAGCAGTTGCTTTCGATACATAAATGGGGTTGTGACCGGAGACTTGAAAGGGTTAAGAGTTTCTTTCGCGGTGGGCATTGCCGTGATAAATGACCCGGATTTTCGCCGCCTGACGCGCCTTACTTAAAGGGAAGCTGACAACATATGAATCGGTGAAGCGTTTCCCTCCACCAGGAGGAGTATGCGTTGGGCTGATGTCGTTCTGACCCTCCGCAAGCACGGTTCCAGAAGAGTCGATCAACTGGACATCCACGTGTGCGGTATTGCTCAGCCGATGTTTTCTGGCACTTCCGGCGACATACAACCGGTCTGAGGTCTCATGAGCACGAAAGCTCATAATCTGACCGCTTCCAGAATGCAGGACTTCAATCGGTAGAGGAGAGTCAGCCTGTCTGAACCATGTCTCCAGTGATGAGCAAGCGGCCAGCGACATCATGGCGAAGGTGGCGGTTAAAAATTGGGAGAATCTATTTGAGAAAAAAGTGGTGAGAGAAAAATTCATTTTGTTGTCCTGACGGAGCCGACCGAAAGACAACTCCGGCGCGGCGAGCTTGAAGAATGCGAGCGTTGAGCTCGTAGAAAGCCGGGCGACTACCCGGCACGGCGCGAATCGCGGGCACGCTTCGCCCGCAATTCGTCAGGACAACTGAGGAGGATAGTCGATCTCCCGGACAGGCGCGTCCGGGATGACATCCTGAAAAGTGGCAAAGCGTGAAGAAGGCTGAGGTAGCTGGGGGATAACGTTCATTGTTTCCAGTGCTACGAAACTGATGCGGCAGTTACCATGGCAACAATGATCCGTAGAGGAGCTATTATCGGTATCCGGCGATGGTCCGTTATGAGCGGACGATTGTTCGGTGCATGCCAATAATCCGCTGCATTCGAGCGCACACATTCCGGTCTGCAACAACACGATGGCAACCGCGCCCAGAGCGAGAGCGAGCATCCATTGTTTGCGGAAAAAACCCATCTAAAGCTGTTTACAAAGGTGCACCAATAGTGTCAACTTTTTTGTGAAGAACAGACCCTCGAACCCGCGAGGGAGGGACCGATCGCCGGGCGACCCAAGCTTCAGCAAATTTCTAGATGATCGCTGGTTGAAGAAATGTCGAGTATTCCCGAAGGGGATTCGTCGGATTTAATGGCTTCGCGAATGGCGTCTCCGATAAACTTCTGAACAGCCCTCTTCATAGGTCGTGCTCCGAGAGCCTTTTGAATTCCGCGCCTGACAAGGAATTCAACGGCGGGTTCCGAAACGGTCAGTTCAAACCCCT
>CAZRIL010000354.1:0-1921 GCA_964600115.1 uncultured Chthoniobacter sp.
TCCTGCCTATCCTCGAATGAAACACCGGCAGCACGAAGTCTTCGTCCGAAGGTGTGTTTCAAGTCGTGTACACGGACTTGGGGAAGACCAGCTCTGATTCTAGCCTTCTCATCAATCTTGTCGGAGAACCTACCTTGGTATTTTCCGGCCAGACAGTCGAACAGGTAATCCGGGCTTGCCTGAAGCCCGAACCTCTCCCGCAAGAATCTCCGGGTGTCCTCCCACCATCTCAATGCCGTATGACTCGGGGATCAAATCTCCCGTCCTGGTCCGGCTGGGGCTCGCAAAGCTCGTACATGTCCGGACGCCATACATCTGGAGGCGGGAGGGGCTGCTCATCGGGGTGGAATACGGCGAATCGCTCCCCATAATCTTGCCAGAGCCTCAACATCAATTTCTTTCTTTCCATAGGATCGTCAGGGATACCCACCGGCGCGGCTTCCGTGAAGCAGAATGTCGGCGAGTTTATCACATGCCGAACGGTCATAGGAACCGTTGATCGGGTGGGCTTGAGCGAAAGGTTCCAAGAGACGGCGGTGGCTCCATGGTCACAAATTGCATTAGCAGGGGCCACGAGATTCGCCTCCAAACGCACGGAGAACGATTCTGGGCGATTTTGCAAAGACGGGAACAGTCCAGCATCCAGGTTTCGTGAAATATCATGTGTAATAAATAATAGTTAGTGTAACAGGCTGGCCTTACTTGTGTTTCTGGTCAGCCCCTCTGCAATGTCTCCACCGATCCGCACCTGTCTACGAGCGGAAATGACGAGAAGGCGCCTGAGATCGATTCTGAGTGACGCCCGATGCCGGTGTAGGTTAGAAACGGTCGTTTCAGGGGCCTTGAGGGTTATCCCCAAACAGCGCTTGTCTCGCGTTGGAATGGGTGGATGCTGCAGTACTTCTAAGCTGTGACCCTGATCTCGTATTCCTCTTGAGTCCGGAGTCTTCGAGATTCCGTGAGAATCATTGACACCAAAGGGTGGCCGATGCAGACTAACTAGGTGAGCGTCTGAATCCTGCTCGATCTGTAAGGGGAGCATGCGATGCTAGAAAAAACGATCGATATCCGCAACGAACGGACCGACTTGAACAACCTGTTGTCGCTGATTGCCGAGGGAACCGAAGTTCTTCTTACCGACGGCGACACCCCCGTGGCGCGGTTGGTCCCCATTGGGAAGAGGGTTGCCGGGCTGCATGCAGGAGCTATATGGACGAGTGAGGATTTCGATGAGCCGCTGCCAGAGGACTTCTGGACGGGAAACCAATGAGGCTGCTCCTGGATACTCATGCTTTCATATGGTGGGACAGCGAACCGGCCAGACTATCCTCACGCGCCTTGGCCCTGTGCCGGGATTCCGAAAACACCATGTTGCTCAGTGTCGCAAGTACTTGGGAAATGCAGATCAAGATACAGCTCGGCAAACTGAGACTCGGACTTCCGTTGGCAGCGTTGATCGAGAACCAGCAGCGCGTCAACAGTCTTGAGATACTGCGAATTGGGCTTGAACACGTCCTCGCATTGGATCAATTGCCTTCCGTCCACAAAGACCCCTTTGATCGATTGCTGGTTGCACAGGCACGCGTTGAGGGAGCGAGCCTCGTGACCAACGATCCGGTCATGGCGAATTACCCGGTAGACGTGATTTGGTAGGGCGAGCACGGATTGGGGCCTGCTTAATATGGAATTGCTCCGAGGTTTCGTCAGGAGGTATCTTGGGCCAGGCGTGCAGGGGTGACAACTGCACAGTCAAGGCTCCGGTACCTTTGCGTCCATTTTGTGTCCATCGGTGCTGCGAAGTCCAGGTTTGTCGTGGAATGTGGCAACGGGGTTCCTTGGTAACATCTGGATATACTATTAGTATCTACCCATTACCTGAATGGGGTTCAGGTGGTCGCTGGTTCAAATCCAGTCGCCCCGA
>CAZRIL010000355.1:0-1918 GCA_964600115.1 uncultured Chthoniobacter sp.
CCGCCTCGGGCTGGTCCTCATCAACCTCGCCGAGGAACCCGAATACTGCGAAAAGCCCATGTTTTCGCTCGCAGGGCAAGTGACTCCCATGCACACGCACCGGAAGAAAATGGAAGACATCATCTGCCGCCACGGACGACTAACCTTGGAACTTTGGGCCGCGCATCCGGCCGAATGCCGGGCGGGACAACACGTCGCCGAACACGTCGTTGCCGGCAACGCCTGGATCAACGCCCACAACGTCTTCGCCTACGGCCTCCCCTACGGCGGCATCAACCGCAGCGGCCTCGGCGGCGGCGTCAACAGCCCCGCGACGTTCTACGACTACCTCCGCGACCAAACCATCGCCCGCCCCCTCTGAATCCCCTTGCAAAAACAAAGAATCCGGTTGATTTCCCCAAAAAAACCTGATTCCTTTCCCTCCCCACTTCATTCCTGAGTAGCTCAGTGGTAGAGCGGTCGGCTGTTAACCGATTGGTCGTAGGTTCGAGTCCTACCTCAGGAGCCAAATTGCGGGCTCTCCGCCAAAAAGTGGGGAGGAGGTCAATTGTAGGTTGTTTTTGGTTAACCACAATGGGCGATGACGCGCAAGCGGGAGTTGTGGAAGTTTCTGAAGTCGTAGGCACGGCGTTGGAGAAGTTTCATTTTTCTGTGGAAGCCTTCGGTGTTGCCGTTGTTTTCCGGGTGCTCGAAATCGACGAGCCGCACGTCCCTGGCTTTCTCCGCCGGGTCGAATTGATGATTCACCCCGTTGCGCATCCAGCGAATCCATTGCTGGTTGTCGCGACAGGCCCGCAGCTTGGTGATGATGGCATCCACCCGGGCCTCGCTGGTGAGCACGGACGGGTTCAATTGTTTGAGCTTCTCCCGCAGTGTGGGCAGGAGCAGGACCTCGCGCTCGTCGTGCCCACGCAGGATGAGGATTTCCTCCCGCGAGCGATACGTCCAGCCAAGCGCGCCGCCCTTCAAGTGCTAGATTACTTCACGCTCGACGGTCGTTTCCTCGGAAAACAGGCGGGGAACGCTGGGGGCGGGAGTGCTCATGGCGGAATCAGACGAACGGGTTCCTCACCACGACCCCGCCGTAGTCCTGGCCGTGGTTCAGGTCTTCGGTGTAAAGCGTGTCGCAGCCGAGTTCCTGCGCGGCGGCGAGGATCGCGGCATCCCAGTAGGCGATCTGAAATTGGTGCTGGATATCAAAGGCACGGCGCACCGTATCTGCAGTGGGCATGTGGCAGGAACTGGTCAGCAACATATCGAGTGAATCATGGAGAGCCTCCCGATTCTGGCCCAGCCGGGCTTTCCGCAAACAGGTGTTGAGAAATTCCTGAACCACTTGAAGCGAGAGATGAAACTCCACCTCTTCCAAAAGCTTCACCGCGATCCGGCGTTTCGGCTCATCCTCCGGGACGACCGAAACCGAGTAAACAAACAGGTTGGTGTCGAAGAAAACCTTCACTCCCACTTCCCTTGATGTCGGTCGTAGATTTCCTCACGGTTAAATTTCCCGATCGGCTCGGTGAGCTGCACTCGGGACAGCGCACCTATTAACGCCAATCGGTTTTTCTTACTTTCAGCGGCGGGATCGGGCACTTCCTCGCGGAGGGCAACGTCTAGGCCCTGCAAAAACAGCTCCCGCAAGGTCATCCTGCGCTGAGCGGCCAATACCTTTGCCCGGTGCAGGAGTTCGTCAGGGACGTCAATAGTGGTCTTCATGGAGCAATATTTACAGCAGCTTCCTCGTCTCGGCAAGCACGGCTCGTTCGAGTTCCTCGGTCATAGATTTCCTCACGGGTCAGGGGCGTCCGTTAAAATGGAAGCCTTTACGCAGTCTCGCCAAGGCTTCTGGCGGCGCAGTTTTTGTTCTGTAAAAGTTGAGCGTTAGTTTTGGGGCAGGTCAGCAGGTTTCCTGGTGAGG
>CAZRIL010000356.1:0-1886 GCA_964600115.1 uncultured Chthoniobacter sp.
CGTACCCGAGTCTTGGATAGCCCGCGCATAGGTCTCGCCCTGCTGCATGGCCGAGACGATCGCATCGCCATGGAGCGTCCAATGGCCCGATACCACGCAGAGATAGCGCGAGGGCGGGGCCTGTTTGAAGACATAAAGGTCGATGCCATTGACCTTTTTCACATGTACCGGCACCCCGGTGTGGACCCAATCCTCTCAACTTAAGGACCTAGCCGGCTATGCGCAGGCCTTGTAAGCCATGTTTTTATGGGGTTTCCTGCCCATGTTCCTGCGCTTTGAAGCTCCGGGCACGAAGGCGATGAGGTTCCGCATCAGTTCGGTGAACAGGCGTTCGATCTCCTCGAGGGTGGCGGGTAGCGAGAGCAGCCAGCGCTGCATCCGACTTTTGATCGCGGCAAAGGCGTAGGCTCTATTGGGTTTATAACGGCGCGTGGCGGTCTCGGGTTTCCGGGCTTTGGGCGGGGTTGCGGCAGGGTCTTGGGCGGCGCAAGAGACGGACAGGGCGTGGAGGTTGTCGCCCAGGATCTTGGCGCCGAAGTCTTGTTGGGCGGCGAGCCACGAGATCCCGGTCAAATGCTCCAAGGCCAGTCGATGCTTGATGCGCTTGAAGGCTTCCTCAATGCGCCAGCGGGCGTGGTACAGATCGCCAAAGTCCGCGGCGGGATAGTCGATGGGGTGGAGCAGCGAGGTCATGAGGATATGCACCCGCCCGGTGGGTGTGACAACGCGAACCAGTCGGACCTGAGTCGCTTCCCGGGGGCAGCCATAGTCAGCCGCACCGGCGGCCGAGGGCGGCGCCAAGGTCACGACCGCTTCCGCGTCCCCGGATCGCCGGAAGCGGGTCACCTCGGCAAACCCGGTATCGTCGACGCGCAGGCAGAAATGAAGCCCCCGGGCGAGGAGCACGGCCACCAGCCAGCGGGCCGGATAGCCACGATCAAGCACCAGCAGATCGTCGCGTCGGAGACTGTCCAGATGCTCAAACAGCATCTGCCGCTCGGACACCTCGGGCGAATACAGTTCGAAATGGAGCGCCATTTCGGCACCCGGCAGGTACAGCATGAAGGCAACGGCCTCACGAACCTTGCGTCCGGTGGCATCCTTGAGAAACAACTGGAGTTTGGACGCATCGGCGGCGACCACACGGAAACCGTGCCAGCGAGGAAAGCGCATACGCTCCTCGATGAGATTCAACAGGATCGTATTGAGCGTCCGGAACACCGAAGCGGAGAACCCCTTGCGGGCCTTGGAAAACGCTTGCGCAGTCACCTCACGCTGGAGATCGGTCGATCCTTGGAGGTTGGCGCTGAATCGGTCGAGTTCCTGCTGGATGCTGCCACACATGCCGGAGAGCATAAGCGTCAGCAATTTCGGGAACGTCAGGTGTCGATTGCGGAGAAAGGCGGTGGGTGACAGCCGCACTGAGGCGAGCAGATCGGGCGAGCGTAGCGCCTCGGCAAAGGCGCATAAAATCTCCAAGTATTCAAGATCCCATGGTATAAATATTCCTTGATAATCATGAATCTACGGTGAATATCTTAGCAAATACCGGCCCCCGAGCCAAGACCAAAGTGTCGGTTTTCTTAAGTTGAGAGGATTGGGTAAATCGCCATTTAATGATAACATGAACTTTTTTGTCAGTGTAAGACGCAGGTTGTGCAACCCAATGGTCCCTATTCAAGGAATCGCACAAGTACTTTCAATGTGATTGGTGTGCGACCGATGAACCTGTCAGTGGTAGCTTCGACTTAACCGGTACCCTTTTTCAACCATGCACTTGGCAATCGGGTTGCTGATGCTGAACCCGTCATTGCTAGAGTGCTGCTCACAAAAACGCATGTCCGCGACGTATTGGTTCCGATCAACTCCCTCCATGTCTATGTTGG
>CAZRIL010000357.1:0-1875 GCA_964600115.1 uncultured Chthoniobacter sp.
CAGAAGTCGATTTGGAAGGATTGGAAGACCCGCGAGCGCCCCGGGCGCTCGGCAACAAGTTCTCCGACCGTGCGGTCGATGGTCGGGGTGCCTTCGGGTGTGATGATGTTGGGATGGTGGCTCATATTTCGAAAATATATATATTCCACGTCGCAGCCAGATAGCAAGAAAAAAAGATATATTATTCTTGTATTGTGGCAAAGAGAAATAAAATATGCTTCCATGACAAACCGGCCACCGGAATTCCATTTCAACAAAAACCCGATGATTGTGATTTGGGAAATGACGCGGGCTTGTGCCTTGGCTTGCCGACATTGTCGTGCGGAGGCGGTGCCTTGCGCGCTTCCGGGGCAGTTGAGCGGCAGAGAGTCTAGGCAATTGATTGCCCAAGTGGCAAGAGCGAGGCCGCAGGTCTTTGTTTTGACCGGAGGGGATCCGGCTGAACGCAGGGATTTGTGCGAACTGGTTGGGATGGCGCGGGATGCCGGGTTGCGAGTGGCGCTGAGCCCAAGTGCGACGCCGCAGTTTTTGGGATTGGATTTGGAGGAGCTGCGCGAGGCTGGAGTCCGGCGGATTTCGATGAGTTTGGATGGGGCGACGAGAGAGACCCACGATGCGTTTCGTGGCGTGGAGGGAACATGGGATTGGACGATGCGGGCGGTGGAAAAAATTCATGCCGCTGGGATCGAATTGCAGATCAACACGACCTTCACGCGTCAGAATCTGGGTGAACTCGGGGAATTTGTGGATATCGTTAAAAGCCTGGATCCTGTCTTGTGGAGCGTGTTTCAATTAGTGCCGACCGGTCGGGGCAGAATCCAGGATCTCCTTTCGGCCCGTGAAATGGAGATTTTGTTTAACGGGCTTTGGGAGATTTCGCGAGAAGTTCCCTTTGATATCAAGACGACCGAGGGGCAGCATTTTCGGCGCGTTGTGGCGCAGCGAAATGCACAGGCGGGGATCCGCGCCCCTCAGCCAGCGGTGGGGGTCAATGACGGACGGGGATTCGTCTTTGTCTCACACGATGGCGAAGTGTATCCGAGCGGATTTCTTCCCTTCAGCGCAGGCAATGTGCGCAATGGCGAACTGTTGGATTTCTACCGGGACTCGCCGGTTTTCCAAGCCCTTCGCGACGAGGACGGTTTTGCGGGTAAGTGCGGACATTGTGAATATCGAAAACTGTGCGGCGGCTCGCGGGCGCGGGCCTACGCAATGACCGGCGATTACCTCGCTTCCGAGCCTCTTTGCGAATATCAACCCGTGCGGCAGGATTGCCGCGAACCAGCTTATGCTTAACCTGACACGCCTCCTTTGTGGGGTGGAACAATCTGCAGACAGCCTCCGCTACGGGCGAGGAGCGGGCGCCCCTTCCTCGGCCGCGGCGCGCAAGCCGGTCGTTGTATGGAACATCACACGGAGGTGCAACTTGAAGTGCCTGCATTGCTACTCGGATTCCGATGCCCGGAATTACCCCGGCGAGTTGACATGGGAACACATGGAGTCCGTCGTCGAAGACCTGGCAGGGTTTGGGATTCCTGCCCTGCTTTTTTCCGGAGGAGAACCGATGATCCATCCGCACTTCTACGAACTCGCCCGGATGTCGAAGCAGGCGGGTCTGCGGCTAACTCTTTCCACAAATGGAACCCTCATCGACGCGGAGGCGGCCGAGCAGATCAAAGACATCGGGTTTTCGTATGTGGGCATTTCGCTCGACGGCATCGGGGCCACGCATGACCACTTCCGGGGCAAGGATGGCGCATTCGAGCGTGCGGTTGCGGCGTTCCGTCACTGCAGGGCGGCCGGACAGAAAGTCGGGTTGCGGCTAACCCTCTCGCGGCAGACAGTCGCCGACATTGAGGGCATTCTGGATTTTAT
>CAZRIL010000358.1:0-1865 GCA_964600115.1 uncultured Chthoniobacter sp.
GGTGCGAATCTCAAGCGCGGCCTGATAAAGATTGGTGAGTGAAGGAATCATAAGTATTGGCTTGGGGGTTAAAGAAGAGGCGAAGCCTCAGAATCCGGGTGGCAGGTCGTCATTCGGAGCGCTGAAATCGGGCAATTCGATTTCCGCCTCGGCTTCCGCCGCCATCCGTGCCAATTCCCGATTGCGTTCGCGGCTGATTTCCTCGGCGGCGACTTCCTCGGCCTGCGTGCGGTTCTGATTCAAGACGTGCATCATTTGCACCTGGCTCGCGGTGGATTCCGTCAGATAGTCAATGTCATCGAGCGCGGTTTGCGCTGCGGCGAGCGAACCGACCAGCTTTTGCACTTCGGCATCGTCCTTCGCCCCTTTTAGCTGCGTGTTGAGCTTGGCGATTTGCCGATTTAGAACCTTCCGCTTGTTGTGGGCGCGTCCAAGCAGGGTTTCAAAACGCGAATAAGCGTTTTCCACCGCCCGGAAGCGCTTCAACGGGTCGTCCCGGTCGCGAAAAGAGGCGATGCCGTCAAAGCTGCGCCGTGCATCGGTGGCGAGATATTGCCACGAGTCCAGTTTGATCGGCTCGAATAACTGGCCGATGGTGGCGGAAATCTCCCCGCCCTCGCGGGCAATGTCGGCCAGTTCGCCCAAGGTATCGGCGATACCCGATTCCTCCAAGTAACCGGAGAAAACCCCGGAATCAATCAGGGCAATGGCGGCCACCGGATCGCCGATGGCCTGCTTTACCTGATTCGCCGTTTCCAAGTGCTGTTGAACGGTGGTCAGCGTGTTGTGAAGGGTGGCGAGCTTTTCCGCCCATTGCGCTTGTTCCCAAGTGTATTTCAGGATGTCGAAAATGTTTTTTTGATCCTGCCGGACTTCGACGCCCGGAGCGGTGACGACGAATTGCGCGACCGCGACGGGAACGGCGGCGAGAGTGACGATTGCGAGAATAAGGGTGCTTTTTTTCATGGCGATGTTGGGTAGGTTGAGGGAGCGGGTTTATTCGTAGATTGGGATGGTGATTTCGTAGGGAACGGCATTCACCTTGGCGGTCGGGTCGGGTTCAACCGGCATCCGATAAAGAGACAAACGCGGCTTGGACTGGCCCGCCGTCTCGCGCTTTTGCATGTCCTGCAAAATCCAATACTGGCGCTTCACGGTGTCGGACGCGCCGCGCTCGTAGCCCTTTTGAAACTGGCTGCGAGACGCGCACGCCGGGAACAGGAAGGCGACGACCGCGCACCACGCGAACGCCACGCACACGGCTTTTCTTTTCCTAGAAGCAAAGAAACGAATGAGGTTTTTCATGGGGATTAGGGTTGTTTGGGAGTGGAGGCGGCAGATTCGGAAAGAATCCCGCTAACGATGTCTTGATGGTTGCGGAGCAGACGGCTCCGGTTGTCGAAGTCCTCCCCGGTCGAGGAAGAACAGAAAAGCATCTCCGGCGAAACGCGGTTATGAACCGTCCCGCAACGGGGCTGCTGAACGTCCAGATGATAATACGTCAGAGCCGCATATTTATTGGAGTCCGGCAAATGCTCAGGAAGCGGGTAACGGGAAATCGCCTCCTTCGTGGCCTCAGATAAATCAATATCCGCCGCGACATCCTCAATATCGCGCCGGTCATTCATCCGGGTAAAAAAGAATTGCTTGGCGTTCCCGAAGACGATGGGGCGAATGCCCGACCTTTGAAAACGGCTGTATTGCTGGACTATGCTAATAATCCAAGTGCTAAACTTGGAAAGCTGTGCGTAGAACTCGGAAACAAGCTGTTCCCCACCGGGAATGTCGAGGGTTCGGGCGACTTCCTCAAAAACAACTCGTTTCCGTGCGCCACGCGGCAGCGTGATAATGTGCTGTCGGCCATA
>CAZRIL010000359.1:0-1863 GCA_964600115.1 uncultured Chthoniobacter sp.
TGCGCATCTGGAGGTATTTCAGGAGCAGGATGGCGATGAGTGCTGTCCAAATCTGCGTGGAAACAGCCCAACTCGGCTTCCTAAGCGATCCGCAGCAATCGCCGAATGGTTTCATGGAAACCGCCCGGCAGAAGGACGCATGGAAAAAACCCATGAACACTCCACTGAGTTTTATCGTTCTGCTTCCTCTCCGCACCGGCCAGGATTGGGTCAAACTCAATTATGTCAGGCTCCACAATCGCCGCCTCGATCTGGAGCTGGATCAACTCTGTCCCGCCGGTGCCCCCGAACTTGAGACGCCGGTCCTTGGCGTCCTTGAGATCCCAATAGGACCACTCGGCCCAGGATCCTTTCACTACTCAACAAGCCGGAACGCAGGGCAACACCGGGGCTCTCCCTCAGAACATCCTCCGGGATGGGAATACGCGGACGTGAGCAGCCTGAAGCAAAGCCAAATGGGGAGTGGATGCACCATTGTCGATCCGGCAACAAATTCGGTTCCGCCGCGAGAAAAACCTCCGGTGCGCAAATCGCGCTTCCTGAGCGAAGACCGGCTGGACCATATGCTGGAACAGCTTCGCCACACGAAGTTTCCGATCGAAGCCGCCAGGTTTTTTGAAATCATTGGCTTTGAGAAGGAAGACACGCGCCAACCGGATTTTTTCGGCTGGAGCGCGGACCGCGGCAACCGGCAAACGTTCAAGCTGACCGAGCCACCCAAGGAGCATCTGTTGGAGATCTATTTGGACAAAAACCAGTCCAATGTTCTGGACGCCAGCATTTTCTACCGAGATTTCCCTCGCACCTACACGGTGTTTGATTCCCGCGGGAAAACCGTCCAATGAGCAGAATGATTCGGTCCATCATCATTCTGGTTGGCCTGTATTTTATTGTGGCCTGCCGCCCCATGGCTTCAGTTACGACAACCACTGTGCGCCACTGTGATTTTGATGGTGACGCCGCGAACCGAACCGAAATCGCCGTATCGGAGGCACGGTTACATCGCTGGCTCGCCGACCGCAGATACAGAAAATTGCACACGGCAAATGAAATCAAAGAGGCGACTCATTGGTCGGGTGATCCTTCCAGCTTTTCTGAAGTCTACACAAACGCCATTGCCCCTTTGTTTTCGAAAAGCTTTTTCGTTGTTACCGTTTCCCACAACGTCCCGGAGCGATTCTTTCGAATTACCCTGACGTCGAACGTGACCGGAACCACGAACGAACAGAACGCCCAACACCGGATTGTCGCAGCGGAGGAGGAAGGTTTCCTCAAGGCGCTCCGTGTCGGAAGAACGACGGAATGATCCCGTGGAATCGACACGGACAGGAATCTGGTCCGGCCCGCCAACTGATTGCATCCACCCCTTTTCACCTCAATGATTACTGACCGCTCCTCCGCCGAGACACGCGTTGGGGCCGCGCTGACACAGATTGCTCCTGACTTGAATTCCGCCGGACTGGCCGCCGCCAAGCAGACTGTCGGACGGGTCATGGGCGAATTCCTTGTGGAACCTACCAAGCTCATCCTGAAAGTTCATCCCGAGTTCCTGCCAGAGGGCTGGAAGGAACTCGCCTACTGCAAAGATTGATTGAGCACGCCCGCTTCCAGTCACCTCAAGACAGCACTTTCTCGCGTCGGCACAACTCTGGCTGCTGCACTCGCATTCTCCGGCTGCGAACAGGGCACTTTTGCGCAACGCGCATCCTCGATGGCACCAACGGTGCGGGAGGGTGAGACGGTTCACGTGCAAATGGGAACCTATCGCTTCACCGCTCCAAGGAGGTGGGATGTTGTCGCATTTACGCCACCCGCGCCTGCGGTGCCGGCGGCAAAAGACGGCGTCCCCCCGGGAGTCTGGAT
>CAZRIL010000360.1:0-1836 GCA_964600115.1 uncultured Chthoniobacter sp.
GCTTCCTTCAGCACGTCCTGCCCAAACGCCTGCGCCGCGTGCGCACCTCCGGCTGGCTTTCCCCCGCTGCCAGAGCCAAATCCCTGCGTGTGCGCACTTTGCTGGACGCACTGCCTGTCGCGTCTGCGCCGACGAAGGAACCCGCCATCGTGTGCTGCCCGAAGTGTTCCAAGGCCGAAAGTGTCCTCGTAGTTCTTGAGCCATTGATCTGTCAAAATAACTGGAACATAGATGAGGACGTATAATGGCTCGATTCCGGGCCAGTCGTCTGGCCGCTGGATGAATCCATAATCTCCAGAAACAGTCGAGTGGCCGTGCCCAACCTCGACTATAACGTTCTCTGAGATCATCTTTGCGGGCCGACGCTCTGAGTCCACAATTATTGGGTTTCCGACCGCATAGGGAAGGCAGAGACACACGAATAGGAAGACGGGTATCAAATAGCGCATGTTTATTGCGAACGTCAGTCGTGAGCCGCGTGCGATAGCGCGTTGGCTCCACGACCTTGTTCGCTATTATCGATTCCTAGACCACAAAAGATATGGAATGCATGAAATCTCACTTCTTCTCGATTCGGCCATGCCCGATCCTCCTTGCGCCACATGACAGGCTGCGACCAACGTGGATACAGTGGAATGTGCCTCATCCACCATAAACACGGTTTGGCATCCGGAATGGGATTATGAAAGATCATCAAGAACAGTCCTCCAATACGAATAGAGATTTTGTAGGCGAGCGAGTGCAGCAGTTCGTTGTCGTGCTGGATAATATCGCGATCTTTCGAGAAAAGTTCCCAGGTTGTAGATTGTGACCATGAAATGGCTCTCGATCTCTTGTAGGTATGACCAACAACGAAAACATTGCTCGGTAGTCGGTAATCGTCCTTGTCTAAGGGATAGATGTGCTCCTCTGGAACAACTCGACGCCAATTCGAAGAAGTATGCAACGCAAACGCAGTTTTTGCCGTCCACGCACCAAGCAACAATGCTTCCTTATCTGACAAATCTGTAATCCGCCTTTGATCGGTGGCGAGCGCCATCATCATGTCTTTGCATCGGCTTTCTAAAGAGGACATCCAACCGTGATTGCAGTCTGCGCAAACTGAACCCGACAAGAATCCGTCGAATGTATGAGAACGTTTTGAAACTACATTCCCATGCTCATCAAAATGGGTTGGCTCAACCACCGAGTCCCGAAACTCCCATTCGTTTAACATCCATTGAGGAAAGACGTGCTCCTTCGCTCGACTGCCACCGGAGAGGTCGGACTTACAGAAGACGCACTTTTTCATGATTCAGCGAACGTCCGCGATCAGGTATCCCCGCTTGCTTTCGGCGCGACTCCTTGCGCAAGCAAGGATCGTGACGAAAGTCCCGCAGGGATGGGGATTAACTGCATCGCTCTGTTCGCATTTTCTGTTTTGGAGCTGAGGATTGCGCAACTTGTCTTGGTAATAGTTGGGTGCCTGATCGTGATATGGGTTTTAGGCAACTCATTGTTTGAGCACTACCGCGAGTTGAACAGCCGTAAAAATAAGGAGGACAATCGTGAGCAAAAGTAAACCCCATGTCAGATTGATCACCTTCTTTGTCTGTGCCTCGGCTTGCCTGCTCAGGACTGTGAGAATGCAGCTAAACTTTCCAATTGCTGTAATCACCGCGATTGCATTTGCCTTTGGATTGGTTGCTGATGTGGCTTCTTCATTCAGCTTGTCGAGATCGTTAATCAATCCTTCCACGCTTTTGGATAAATCGTCTGATGGAGTGGGCATATTTATTGCGAACGTAATGTAGTATGAGATTCCATTTATTTCAGCAACATGACATCATGCTAAAA
>CAZRIL010000361.1:0-1781 GCA_964600115.1 uncultured Chthoniobacter sp.
TTCGGCTTCACGAAGGCGATTGGGGCGGATTTTTATCGGAAGCAGTTTCGTTTTGTGGATCCCAAGTTGCCGGACGATCCGGCGGCTTTGGTGGAGGCGCTGGAGGATTTGGCGGTGCTCCTGCCCGGGGATACGGCGGAGGATCGCCGGCGTGTAATTGCGTCCTGCCGTCAGTGGCTCGCTTTGCTGGCGAGGCCGTTTCACGCGGGAACGTTCGATTTTGGCGAGCCGGCCTTTCTTCGGGAGATTTATGAGCTGGGCGAGCAGAATCGTCGGGACAACATGTTGCGGACGATCCGCGGGCGACGAGGATCGCCGGATACGATTTACGTGAATCGAACGTTTTTCGGACTTTACAGCTTGCTCAGTCGACTCCGGGCGCGGGTGCGAATTGCGATGCCCGAATTTTTGAGGGAGGAGCAGGCGGCATGAGGGATCATCGACTTCGGGAGGAGTTGCTGGCTTTGGCTGGCGAGCGACGCACGAGTTTTTGTCCGTCGGAAGTCGCCCGGCGAATGGGTGGTGACTGGCGGGAGTGCCTGCCCGCTGTGCGTCGGGTCGCGGCGGGTTTGGTGCGTGAGGGGCTGCTGATTTGCACGCGTCGCGGGGTTGAGGTCAATCCCGAGGCGCCGGGAGGGCCGGTGCGACTGGCGCGAGCGTTGGGAGAGTCTGCCGGAACGGGGAGGACGTTGTAATCGATGAATACAACGCTCTATCAACGGATCCGACTGTGGGCGGGAATCACGTCCATCGGGATGAATCTTGCCATCATTTGGGGATGCGCGCTGCTGGCGTGTCTGTTGCCCTGGGATGTTCCGGCGGCATGGGAGGCCGTTTTTTTGATTGGTCTTGCGGTGGCGATCACGGCGGCCAATTTGCCGTTTGAGATTTTGGTGGGACACGCTGTGGAGTGCGCGCTCGGAAGGGAAACACGGACGCTGCGGCGGTGGCTTCGAGACTGGCATCGAGAGCGCCTTCCCGGGATGTTCGCTCTGGCACTCGGGTTTTTGTTTCTTTGGACGGTTGATTCGGCGGGACTGTCGATTGTTGTGGGAGCGGCTGCGGTGGTGGCGTTGATTTTGTTGTTGGTTTACGTGGACGCGACGGCCGGACGGGAAGATGCGGAGGCCCGGGCGGAGTTGGCGTATGAATTGGCGGGCTTTGGGGCGGACAAGCTGAAGATCCGTTGGTTCGATGGAGATGCGACGGCTCCGCTGAATGGTTTCACGCTCGCTTGGCGTCCGGGGACAGTGTTTCTGAGTCGGCAAGGGCGGACGTTGTTGAGTCGCCGGGAATTGGCGGCTCTCGCGGTGCGGGAGTGGAGGGTGCTCCGACAGGGGAAAACGGCTGTGGGATTGATTATTGCGTTGATTTGGGTGGGCGCGGGGCTCTCGCTGGCGCTTCATTTTCCGGCTCCGAATGCCTTGGCGGCGGCTTTGGGTGGGGCGGCTGTTGTTTCCACGTGGTCGTTTGCCGCGTTGTTCGTCTGGCCGACGTTGAATCGTCGGTGGATGCGGGAAGCAGATCGTGAACTTCTCGCGTTGCTGGGGCCGAGAGAGACCCAGGAGCTTCTTTCCAAAATGCAACAGGTGAATGGAACCGACATGCAGCTTTCAGCGGTGAAGGCCCGTGTCTTTCACCCGATCCCTCCGCTTAACGACCGACTTGCGCATTTGTCATGAACCAAATCCCACGTCTCCTCTTTGTCATCAGCCGGTTATTCGGCAATACGATCTCGTTTTCTTTGCATTGTCATGTGGGGCGTCCGGGACTTTGGTGGC
>CAZRIL010000362.1:0-1771 GCA_964600115.1 uncultured Chthoniobacter sp.
ACCGGACTTCCGATGGCTTCGCTGCCCCCAGATACAAACTGCCCCCCCGTCGCCGTCGCCATGATCCCGATTCCCGACGCAGCTGTGTTCGTGATGCTTCCGGAATGATTGACCGTGACCGTCCGATCGATCGACGTCGTTCCGTCCCGCGTCTTGCTTGGACCCACCGCTCCCGCAGCGGAAATTCCGGCGACCAGCACATTTGCATCACTTCCCGAAACAGTTACCGTCGCCTGTGAACCGGTCGTCACCGTCACCGAGCCGCTGGAGGCGGAGTCTTTGTCATCGCCCTGATAGCCGTAAGAAACAGCCAGGATCCCGCTCAACCCCGCCGTGCGAACACCTTCCGGTTGCAGCTCCAGCGTCGCCAGACTCGTCACCGGGCTCATTAACCCGACCGTGATCGAAGCCGCACTGCTTGTTCCCAGGGTCACCGCCACATCAGAGCCAATATCGTCGGGCTTCGGCCCTCCGATTGCCGAAACCGCACCGATCCCGAGTCGATAACCATCGGTTGGCGCGCTTGTGGTCGTCCAGCTCAGCGTCAGGTCACCCGACTGCTCCAACGTCAGGCTGCCGGCCAGAGACACGAAATCCACCAGCGACTGATTCTGCGCATAGATGGACGTAATCGGCCCGAGAAAGCCGAGGGAGCCTTCAAGTGTCGATGTCAGCGTGTAAACGTTGGAGTTCGAACTGTAAAACTCCAGAAACACAGGCGTGTTCGGAGGTCCAAGGTCAAAATCGGTGACACTCGTAATCGATGGCGAGTTGCTCGTGTCCACCGCAACCGGCCCGACGGTATGATACTCCGGGCTGGCCAATCCTGCGCTCCTCGTAAAGGCCGCAGTCAAAAACAATATCCCAAGAAACAACCCGCGCTTCGGCACGAAAGAAGTCCGCAGTCCCATAAAATTGATTCCCATTTCTCGGCTGGTGGTTCGTCCTCAAGAAGCGCCAAGGCACGACCCTGCTACACTTGCAAACTCCAGTGGGCAAATAGAAATCCACCAGTTTACACCAAACCTGTTGCACGGATTTCATGCTCCGCGGGGAAAGATCGTTTCGTGTCGACCGCTTGAATAATGGGAGTCCTTCGCTCCCGCAGAAGCACAGCTTTGCAACAACGGGGCGGCCTATGCTACTTCGCCATGCGAAGAGCAATGCAGTTTCCCTCGGAGTCCTCGAACTCGGCAACGTAGCCATAGTCTCCGACATCCGTCTTGGGATAAACCAGCTTGGCACCGGCTTCGATTGCTCTTTGGAGCGTGACGTCAATATCCGGTGTGGAGAAGTAAACGCGCGTTCCCTCCCGGGACGGTTTGTAACTGTCCCCCTTGGCAAGCGCCCCCGTCGCACCATGGCCATCCGGCTCATAGGGAAATAACGCCATCTCATTCCCGTCGATGCTTTGCCTCTCAAAGTCCGTTTCAAAGATTTTCGAATAAAAGGCCACCGCCCGATCCATGTTCTCCACGGGAATCTCGAAGTAAAAAACCGGATTGCTCATCGCTTTAAAAAACTCAGTTTCACAACAATCATTCCCAATTCAAACCCAAAGTCCTCCACAGCTTTTCAAAGTCCATCGCACAAAGACTTTTCTCCGCGCCCCGGAGCCGGATCTGGAAAAGAGCACGATTCCCTGAGTCACTTCTAACCGGATCAAGCCAGGTAGACCGACGCGCGGTTGTCCAACTCACGACCAGTTCGGAGGCCGCCACCAAAGTCCCGGACGCCCCACATGACAATGCAAAGAAAACGAGATCGTATT
>CAZRIL010000363.1:0-1761 GCA_964600115.1 uncultured Chthoniobacter sp.
AACTCTCCTCCAGCGTCTCCAACGGCCTCCGCACGATCACCGTCCGCGACGCCGCTCCAGCACAAGGCTCCCGCTTCCTCCGCCTCCGCATCCAGCGGCCATGAGCGGAAATCACCGACAAACCATGACATCCCGCGAACGCATCCTCGCCGCTCTGGCCCACAAGCCGGTGGATGCCGTGCCCATTGATTTCTCCGGTCATCGATCTTCGGGCATTGCGGCCATCGCCTATGCAAAGCTCCGGCGGCACCTCGATCTGCCGGAACGCCCGATCCGCGTGTATGACATGCCTCAACAACTCGCCATCCTCGACGAGGATATCCTCGAGCGGTTCGGCGTGGACACGATCGAACTCGGGCGCGGCTTTGCGGCCGGCGACGAACACTGGGCGGAATGGGTCTTGCCCGACGGCACGCCGTGCCTGGTGCCAGCTTGGTCGGTGCCGGAACGGGAAGATGGCCGCTGGGTTCTTCGTTCCGGGAAGCGCGGAATCGTCGTGGCGGCGATGCCTGATGGCACGCTCTATTTCGAACAAACGCATTACCCGTTTCTCGACGGTCCCCCGGACCACGACCATATCCCGGATTACTACCCGGAATCGATGTGGCACGCGCTGACATCGCCTCCGGGACCTCTGGCGAATGAGCCGGGGGCGCTTCGCGCGGGGGCACAGGAACTCTACGCACGGTCGTGCAAAGCAGTGCTGGGTTTGTTTGGCGGCAGCCTGCTCGAACACGGCACGGTCTTCTATCGAAACGATGAGTTCTTCATGCTGCTGGCCGGGGAACCCGAGCAGGCGCACGATTTCATCGAGAAAGCGACGGAGGTGCACCTACGGAACATGGAATTGTGCCTGCGCGAAACCCGGGGAGCCTTGGATGTCCTCCTCTTCAGCGACGATCTGGGCGGTCAGAACGGTCCGTTGATTTCTCCCTCAATGTACCGGGAATTTTTCAAACCGCACCACGCGCGATTATTCCAGCGTGCCAAGGAACTTGCGCCCGGGATCCGGACGCTCCTGCATTGTTGCGGCGGCGTGCGGGATCTTCTTCCCGACCTGATCGAGGCAGGACTCGATGCGATCAACCCGGTTCAAATCACATGTTCGGGAATGGAAGCTGCCGGGCTGCGGCGCGATTTTGGCAAGGATCTCACGTTCTGGGGCGGCGGTTGTGACACGCGCAAAATCCTGCCCGGCGGCACACCGTCCCAAGTCCGCGAACATGTCCTGCGGCAACTGGCCGACTGGAATCCCCTGGAGGGCGGCTATGTCTTCCAGCAAGTGCACAACATCATGGCTGATGTGCCGCCGGAGAATATCGTGGCAATGTTCGACGCGGTCCGCGAGTTTGGGGGACGAGGTTAGTCTCCTGAGTTGGAAGTGAATTGCATCCACCGGGAACACGGTAAACTGGCAGGACGCCCAGTCATGTTCCCGCCTTACATGCGGGCCCAGAAAATGCTGGTGACTTATGACTCAGTAGACGAGGCGACTCCCAGCATTCTTCGGACAGTGGCCGACAAGGCGGTCGGACTAAACGGCTTCGTTATGAAATCATAAACGCCCAAGCCCTCTGCATCGTGCCGGATCATTGTCTGATCTCGGGCGGTGAGGATAATGACGGGAATCTCCGCGCCGCCATCCATTGCACGGATTTGGCGAAGGGTTTCCACTCCATCCTGGTCGGGCATGGAGTAATCCAGAAAAACTGGGGGTCAGTGTGCATATTATTTCATCTTTTGCTGGATGCCGTTGGCTGT
>CAZRIL010000364.1:0-1761 GCA_964600115.1 uncultured Chthoniobacter sp.
ACTCAGGACTTCAGCAGCAGGTGGCTCCCGATAAAATCCGCGTGTCTCTCATTTCCCCTTCCGCCACGGACACCGCCTACTGGGACGGTCGACAGGTTGATCGGGGAAAATTCCTCAAACCGGAGGAAGTTGCGGAGATCGTCCTGTTTGTGGCCTCGCAGCCCGAGGGGGTCCTGATCAAGGATGTCGATCTCACGGCATTCCGATGAGTTTGTTTCTCAGAGCCGAAGACAAACAAGGGATTGAACTCCTCTGGAGACAATCCCCGGCGGCTGAGGGGCTCTATTGGGGATTGCTCAACCGTGCGACGGAGCGGGCCTCGGCGCCTTTGCTCGGAGCTTCGGACACGGAATGGTGGTATCATTCGGCGGAATTCCTGAGCGACGGGGCCATGGCGTTTGCCCTCAAACCCGCCGCGCCGCTTGCGGCGTGGCTCCGCTCAACCACTCTCGCCATCGTCCGCCGTCCTGTTGACGACTGGGTGGGGCCGTATTTCCGGGATCACGATGCCAACCCGCCCATCGGGCACCTGGAAACCGCCCACCTCGGCTGGGGAGTTGCTCTTGCGGTGGATCTCGCCCCGGACATTTTTACTAGAGAGGAGCGCGAGGAGATCTTTGATGTCCTTCGAAATCACTGCATCGCCCTATGCCTCCGATGGCTGGATGGGAATCCCATCGTCGCAAACTGGCACTGCGTCATGACCGCCGGAGTCGCGCTTCCTGCCGCAGTGATGGGAGATGAGGGCGCCCTGAAACGCGCGAAGCATGAGTTCCAGAAGGGCCAGGATATTTTCCAGCCGGATGGCAGCTATGCGGAATCCCTTCAATACGGGAACTATGCCGCCTACGCGCAAATGCTCACGTGGGAGTCGCTCGTGCGCCACGATCCCAAGCTCTCCACCTCGCTTTCTTTGGACCCTTATGCCCAAATGCCGAGCTGGCAGGCGGCGAGTCTGTTTTACCGCAAGCCGATGTCCGGCTGGGGAAGCCAACCGGTGCCGCGAAGCGCCAATTTTAATGACAGCTCCGCCATTTTCCGTCCATCGGCCGATCTCCTGCTGCACATCGCCGTCCGCTGCCGCGATCATGCTCCGGTCGAAGCTGGCCTGGCGAGATGGCTCTTTGACCAACTCTATTGCCCGTTTGTCGAACAGGCACCCCATGACAGGGCGACGTTCGGATTGGTGAACGATTTCGGATTTCTTACAATCCCTCTCCTTCCTCTGGCCTGTGATCCTATCACCCCGGAAGAAGCGGGACTTCCTCTGGCATGCGGCTTCAGTTGCGGAGACATGATCGCCAGAGACAGCTGGCAGGGGCGGACGGTTCTCGCGGTTCATGGAGCCGGCGAACCGCTTCATGGGCCGGGTCACCTGCACGCAGATCTCAACAGTTTCATTCTTGTGCACAACAGGGAGCGACTCCTCGCAGACCCAGGGCACACCTGCTACCGCACGCTGGTCCAGCGGTTGATTGCCACAACATCCCAAACCCACAACCTTTGCACGTTTGCGGTCGATCCGGGACCGGATCAGCCGAAAATAGCCCCTATTGAACAGGACAGATCCCTCAGGCGGTATTTCAACTCCGCAACGAAGGAAGCCCTGCCTCCTGTTGTCCGCGGCGGGGAGCGATTGCTGCTATCACGCGTGGATGATGTCACAGCAATGGGATCGGAGGTGGCGGCAGTTTATGGTTCGCCGATTCAGGTATTCAGCCGCTTCTGGCTCCTTTGCGGCAGCCATGTCCTCTTTGTTGT
>CAZRIL010000365.1:0-1758 GCA_964600115.1 uncultured Chthoniobacter sp.
CAGAGCGACGGGAAATCGGGCTGCAAGCGGCTTTACCTGGACGGCCGGCTCGATGGCGAGGCGAAATCACCGCCCGCCCTGCAAACCAACAACGCGCCGGTGTGGCTAGGCAATAGCAGCAATAGTACAGACGCCAGCGCGTGGTGCGGCTGGATCGACGAGGCGGCGATCTTCGCCCGCGCGCTCTCCGGCCAAGAGGTTCAAGAGATGTATTCCGCCGGTGATCCGCTCCGCGCGGTTCCCGTCGGCGAGACGAAACCGGACAACAACATCGTTCAAGAAAGGAGGGATAAGAAGTTGCAGGGTGGGCCAATCGCATCGCAAACCCACCAGTAGCACGATGCTCCCTCGCATGGATCGTAAGAGCATCGGTTCCAGCGGGAACCATCGCGGGGGGCCGACAACGACGAGAAGGCCGTCGGTTGTGCTTCGGCACAACGCTCAGATTGGGATGGCCAATGTTGGGGTGGCAGTTGAACTGCCGCCCCAGCAGCGCACCCCAGCGGAGAGTACGGCCAGGTGTGCGAGTGGTTTGGAAGTTCGTTTGAGGAAACCGAGGTCTTTTTGTTCAGGCCGGGTGTCCCGGCCAGCCAAGGTTTCCTGACAGTTATTTGCCCTTGTGGCAGAAAGAGTGGTTGCGATGAGCTCGATGAAAAAAACCATGTGTGTGCTGGCTGCAATCCTGGTGGCTTGTTGTGCCGCCACCGCTCAAGCGGGGGTCATTGGCCAGTGGACGTTTGACAGTCAGACATTGGCGGAGACCTCGGGCTATGCGGCACCCGGTGTTTTCGACGGTACCTCGCAAGGCACCGGCGCCTATAGTTATTCCACCGACACGAAGTACGGTTCCGGGTATTCCTTGAACATCACGGACGGCAGCACAGCCATCCGTGTGCTGCATAGCGCGTCTGGCGATACGGGCTATAACAGCGCCTTCGACGGCCTTACCGCCATGACGCTTTCCGCCTGGGTCAAAATAACCAACACAGGCTGGAATTCCTTCGTGATCAAAAATGGCGAAGAGAATGGCTATGGACTCCGAGGTAATGGGTATACGGCCGGTACTACCGCCTTCACAATGCGAGGCACTTCAGGCCCTAATGACCTGAGGGGCGCTATCCCTATGGCCTCCGCTTGGCACTTCATTGTCGGGACGTGGGACGGCACTACGCGTAGTCTTTACGTGGATGGCGTTCTCGATGTCAGCGTGGCTTCCACGGGACTTAGCTCTTCCGCGGCCTATCCCCTTGCCTTTGGGGGCAGATCGATTAGTGGTCAGTGGCAGTATGGCGGGCCAATGATGCTCGACGACATCAGGGTTTTCAACACCGCACTGACGCAGGTTCAAATCCAAAGCCTCATGGCGGCCCCCACGGTCCCCGAGCCCTCGACGTTGGTGTTGCTGGCCGCCGGCCTGATCGGCCTGCTCGCCTATGCATGGAGGAAGCGCAAGTAACAACAATTGGCGGCCAGGCGCTAGGGCCGCCAATGACTGGCGATGGCGACGGATGGCGGACGGTGGACGCAACCGGCGGGTTGCTCCACCGTCTCCATCCAATTTTTCGTTTTCACTCATCCGATCAATAGAATCATGATAAAATGTCGCACGGGTTATTGGAATCGCGGTTTCACTTTAGTGGAATTATTGGTGGTCATCACGATCATCGGCATCTTGATCGCGCTGCTGTTGCCGGCGGTTCAAGCGGCGCGCGAGGCGGCGCGACGATTGCAATGCACCAACAACCTCAAGCAGCTTTC
>CAZRIL010000366.1:0-1738 GCA_964600115.1 uncultured Chthoniobacter sp.
CGAAAAGCGGCGATTCCCGCAGGCCCGACATGCCGCACCCGTCGAAATCGTCCGGGCAAAGAACTTCCCCCGCGGTAGGGACGGCAGTCCCTTGCCGTCCGTGAATTCAGAAAAGCGCTTCGCCAGGTTTCGCCACGGCAGTGAGAAGATTCGATCGCCCCGTCATGATGCTCGGGATGGTCGAGCAACCTGTTATGAACCCAGCTTCAGCGCAAAAGCGACCGCTCGTTAAGTTCCGCCGCGAATTCGTGTTCGGGCCTCATCCACAATCCAGAGCCGCTGCGCGATGGTCTCCGTTTGGCAGAGCAAGAATGCGAGGCATAATCGCGAGGACCGTGTCGCGGTCCTGCCGCCCCAAGCGCAAGACAATGATACCGTGGTACTCCCGCGGCGGATAGGCCGTAATGTCGGCAAAGTCGAGGTCGAGCGTAATGAGAATGCGTTGTTCTTACTGGCAAACCTTCGCGATCGACGGGTCGGCTAAGCCGACCAAATGTTCGTCGAGAACAGAGTGTGCATCGTGACCGTCCGCGCGGAGGATAGCGCCCAGATCGGAGGGGAGATTTTCGTCGAACGTGAATTTCACGCCGCCACCCCAACGGGCGTGGTGACGATGCGCTCACGCGAAAGTTCCGCCGCGTAGGCCACCGCCGCGGATACGTCGGCTGGCTGGAGCGACGGGTAGCTGTGAACAATGTCCGCGGGGCCGAGTCCGGCGGCCAAGTTGTCGAGGATAACGGAGACCATGACGCGGGTGCCGCGAATGCAGGCCTTTCCGTGGCAGACGTTCGGATCAACGGTTATGTGGTCCGTCCACTTCACGCCGTTAAAAGTGGGGCATTTCTCGCGGTTGGTCAAGATGCGGTATTCGCGGTAGGGACGGCAGTCCCTTGCCGTCCGTGATTTCATGAACCGTAATCAGGCCGTCTCTGATCGTGAGGAAAAGTGCGTCTTGGCCCGCGTTCTGGATCAGGAGCGTCGTTTGTCGGAGGCGGGCCCGGGGGCGGCTTTCGGTTTGCCGTTCGTTTCGCGGCTCTGAGTGAATGAAGCGAGGCCGGCGAGAACGAAGGTGTAGAGCAGAAGGCTGAAGTAATACCTCGGTGTGAACATGAAATCATTCTCGAAGGCACCCCCAAATATACCAAAGAGGAGTGTGGCGGGGCAAAACAGGATATTGAGCACAAGGAAAACGGTGGTCGTTGTTCTGGTATACCAAGGTGGTTCGTAGTGCTCGGGCATGAAGTCGAAGCCGTGGGGAAGCCTCGGGATGACGAGGAAAACGGCGAGTAGGAAAAACGCGGCGAGAAAGGCCGCCATTTGGCGAGAAGTCTTCGGGATGCATCGGCAGAAAAAGCGATGAAGGTATCTCAGCATTGTTAACTAAGGGTTACGCGCGAAGGCTGAAAGTGCTACCCGATAGTCCATGCCGGCAGTTCGTGCTTGATCTCCTCCTTCGGGATGCGCTCGCAGCGGTCAATTTCGCCAAGTCCCTGACGCACCGCTGCAATAATCTCGATTTCCCGCGCAATGGTGCGGAGTGACACGTCCTCGCGCCGTTTCCTCATGGCTTGCGCGCGGCATCGAGTCGACGCTGTTCTGACAAAGCCAACGAGGCTCCGATGGCGATGGAAACGAAACCGCCGATGAAAAGGAGCGGTGTCTCGATGATCTGAGCGCCGTGCGTCCGAATCAAGAATTGCATCGAGATAGCGCACAGACCGAAACCAGCAATGATGCC
>CAZRIL010000367.1:0-1730 GCA_964600115.1 uncultured Chthoniobacter sp.
CCTTGTCCCAGGCAATCTCACGATCCAACGCGACGATCTTGACCCTGCGGAGAGGCAACGGATTGAGGAAGTCCTCCTGCGGACAGTACCGTGCCTCCACGGGCAGCGACATTTGCTCAACAAGGTGGTCGTAATATGTCTCCAACGAATCCTCGTCCACGGCGGGCAAAAGATCATCGCTAGTCAACCCAAATACCATCCGCACCCGGTCAGCCTGCTCGTCTGCCGACAGCGGGCGGGGCGTGATGTGGGTCGGTTGCTCGATGGAAAGTGGCCCACCCGGATCGGGTTCGAGATCGTCCTCACCCAGCCAATACTCCTCCAGAACCTTGCCGTCAATGGCGCATCGCTTCCTGTAGATCGGATGGATGCTCGCTAGCGTCTCCCGGCTCCAATGGACGCTGTACATGCCGCGCCTATGGACCTCGGAGATCGTTCCGGTCCAGCCGCCCAGTGGAATGTCGGGATGGTCCTCGTCCCTAATGCCGTGCCGCACCCAGACGCGATCCCCGATCTTGAACTTGGCGTGGGTTGGTGGCTTGTGCTTCTTTGTTCGTTTGGACACGACTTCGCCCTCCGTGACGGACTGGAACAAAGACGAATTATGCCCCAAGATAGGGCGACGGACAAGAGCGAGATCCGGTCGATGGCAGGCACCGTAGTCTATCGCCCATTCATCCCCTCATCTCCACAAGCACGTCTCCGCGCCCGGCGATGACACGGAAAGATGATTGCCGTTAGTTTCAGGTCCAATATTTCGTCTTCGTAGCCAAGTTCAGCCTTGAGAACCGACTTTCGCCCCGCCCGACTTGACCACTGTTGCTGTAAGTATTGAATCAACTCGGCAACAACTTCGTCCCATTTTGTAAGGACTTCGGTGACGACCACCTCGATCTTCAGTTGCCGCAAGTGCGGAAATAGTTCTTCCCATTCCGGGTTGTCGCGCAGGTGGATGCCTTCCGCTCGTCCGCGTCCCTCGTCACTCAACGGACTCTGCATCGCTTGGGCCAGAATATCCGCTAGGTCGTTCACCGAAGGGGCGTGTTCCAGAATCTCCAGTGCTTGGATGTCACCATTCCATTGCCTGACCACCATACCGATCCAAAGGCGACCACCAAGGATCTCAGGCAGCGGGCAGAAATCAGCCTCAAGCACGACATCATTCTGCGGGAGCCATAAAAGACGGCGTTTCACAAACCGCGCAGAACCCTTGCCGAGAATGAGTTTGCCACGTTTTATTGCCATTGGGCTATCCTCCCTGGCAAAACCGGCATTTTACTTTTCCGTGGGGGTGCAAACAAGCAGCCCACCCGACAGCGGTTAAAAGCAGAGAGGTAGCCAGTGTGTTCCAGTTTTCTATACGTCATCGGCCCACGTCGGGGCCACGTTTGCACCGTGTTTGGCCGGTCTGGGGCGTTGGCCCCGTTCTCCCATCCCGGCACCCAACGCAACGTCGGGCCGACAGTGCGGCCGTGTTGGGCGTCGTGGGCATGGTTGGCGGAAGCACGGCCAAGGAGGCGGAACGCGGACACCACGTTACCCGAAAATGACGGCCATTCCGGGCGCCCAAGGCGACATGAAACGGTGCCGCGAGTGGTGCCGAGCTGTTCGGAAAAGTGCCCAATATGGTGCCATACAGCTCGCATCAGACGGGTATCAGTCGGCACCGATCTGCCGGAAAAGCAGCAAAAACGGGTCGCCGGAAGTGGCGACCCGCTTGGGAGTTATGC
>CAZRIL010000368.1:0-1727 GCA_964600115.1 uncultured Chthoniobacter sp.
CCAGCCAAATCGCCTTCGGCACCAGCGCGGCGTTGATGGTGGTCGGGCTGGGGCTTTCGCTGTTGCCGGGGCGCGGCCGTTCTTGAAACGGAGCATCCCGCACTTAATCTGCGAGGATCGATAAGGGACGCAAGAAACACCGGCGCCTAACCCCTTCCAGCCCTCTTTTCCGGCTCATTGAACGTTCTGGATGGCCAGATGAAATCCTGTGAACCGATACTTCAAATGCAAAGTCTCGGCCGGCACCGTGGCGGGACCAGAAAGTGGATCAACAAATGTTGTACGGCCATCCTCATGGGAGAGGATGACGATGAAGTGCCCCATTCCCCCAATCTTTACCCCGACAATTGCCGGAACGGGGACCTTAGGATCAAAGCTCTGACACATCCGAAAAGTTGCCCTGAATCCTAAGTCTCTGGCTACGCGAGCGAGATACCACGCTTCCGTTCCCCCGGAATAGCTAAATGCTTTCTCGGCAATGTCCCGCTCAGAGATCCGAACCCCAAGGAACCCGAGCGCCGTCGCCAAACTGGCTGGCCCGCAAGTCGACGATGTGCTCTGTAGACACGCCACCCCGTTCCAACGGTCGTGCATTTGCTGCCGATCGAGAGGACTGAGAAGCGGTTTTAGATACGGCAGGGTTCCGATTAATAGAAGAGCAAACAGAGGAAAGGCCAGCAACAAGGGGGGAAGAATCGACGCGAAAGCGCCAGCGGCAGCGGCCGCTCCGAGGATGGCGAACTCCGAGCCACGCAGGGCCCGGAACGCATAAAAGCTTTCGGTCTCCGGAAGGAAATGTCCGTAGTAGAGAACAACGAAAAGGGAGGGGAGCGCAAGAATTGCCAATCCTGCCGTAGCCACCAAACGGACACCGAGCGGGCGTTTTCGTAGTAGCGCATAAACCGCGGCAAAGACGACCACGGAAACACCCAGTGCGACAAAACCCATGATATTCATCCTTCCCTCCCGCTATCCACGCATACCGGCACTGTCAATCCGCCACGACCATGCAGTCCGCTCTCTTCAGCCGGTGGACGGACCTCTGTGGAACGTCAATTCCCAGCAAGTGAGTGCGAACCAATTGCTCACCCCACGGTCCGCCATCCATGAAAGGCACTCAATTAGCTTGCAGAATTCTCCCACCACCAATCGATGACCAGTAAATCACCGAGGCGAGAACTCCGCATCCGACACCCAGCGCTGCCGAGTAGAGGAGCGTGGCGGCTCGGGTGGCGCACCTCCGCAGGAATACAAAGGCGATTATTTGCCCGAAAAAATAGGCCGGCGAGATCAGCACCGTCACAATGAGCGGGGCCGCCCCGGACAGCCCCCAGACGGACGAAGAATCGCGGCGATCAGCGCCAAAAACCATGGGCATGACCAAGCTGACGGCCACAGGCAGTAAAACCAAACCAAGGGAAATGGACGCCAGCTAGACTCCAAATCCTGGTCGGGACTCCACGGACGAGGTGGGACGGGATTGAGCGTGATCGATCATCGTTGCGGCTCAGCCCAGCCCGAGCACACGGCAAGATTCCGTCATTGAGCCGCGTCCCTGCAAGTTCGCTGTTCGCCCTCCGCGAGTTCACCGGACCCCGCCACCTTTTCACGACCGCGGCTACGAAGCGCGGTATTTTCTTGCAGAAATTAGCAGATCTTATACAAGACAGAGTCATGCATGCGATATGTGACTGCACCCTCCGGCGGCTTCTGAACGAAGGCGAGAT
>CAZRIL010000369.1:0-1727 GCA_964600115.1 uncultured Chthoniobacter sp.
CGATATAGTAACCCATACCAGTCGCCGGTTGCTTGTGAGCCAGCGTTGCGTACAATATCAATGTGATCGGCCAAGCCTGGAAGTTCGTCGTCGTTGTATTGCCGTGTCCTATCTGGCTCTGCCAAGGGAAACGGCGATCACACCCTTGCCTGCTGTTTTGCGTGCCACTGGCACAGCCAGGGATTTTCTGAGGCCAGTTCAGTTGACCTGCCGTAAGTCTACACCGCAATCGGCGAGCGCAGGGCCGCCCTGAAGGTCAAATTATTTATGGCGGCATTAGGCCGCCATCACCCAATTAGGACATCGTTCTGCAGGCATCTGCGAGTTTTGGCCGCCATATTTTAATTGACCTTTTGGCGGCTGGGCACTATCCTGCTCAGGCATGGATGCAATCTTTGCCACAACTGCCCGAAGGAGGTGCGCAGATGTACTTCGATCCGGAGGTTCAGGCCATTGTGGGCGAGCATGGCTCCCTGCCAGTCGGTCAGCGGGATGAGGTGGCGCGGAAGCTCGCCATGCTGATTGAAGGACAGTGTGAGGGGCTTGGCCCGAGCCGGGCAGCCGAGAAGTATGGTTTCACCAAGCAGCGATACTTCCAATTACTTCACCTCTACAACGAAGGAGGAGCGCACGCATTAGCCAACAAGATTCGCGGTCCCAAAAGCAACTATCGACGGACCGATGAGCTCGTCCGACAAGTGATTCGACACCGGTTTCTGGATCCGGAAGCTTCCGCCGACGTCATCGCCCAGAAGTTGCGTCAGACGGGCTTGCCCATCAGTACGCGGAGCGTCGAACGTGTCATTGCCGACTTCGGACTGCAAAAAAAAACTCTACAGCTGCCGCCCTCGTTCTGAATCCCGCAGCATGCTGGAAGTACACGTCAGTCGCCAACGCACCACGTCCGAGCCCTGCGATCCTCTCAGCATTGAACGAGGAGTACGTCAACTGTTGGCCGACAAGGTCACGGGTAACCTCGCGGGAGTGTGGCTACTCGTTGCGGAGCACTTGCGTCTGGGAACCTGGGACTTGCTCTGTGGCTGGACAGGCCAACCGACAGCCCAGTTGGGACCTCGTTTGGCCATGCAGTTGGTCCACGAAGCCGCGGTCTGCACGGCCGGGATTCGCGCCAATCGCACGTTGCATCAGCGAGGAGGCTTCGAGCTTGCCAATGGCTTGCCGTTCGTAGCCACGGATGGCGCGATCCACCAATGGCTCAGTGAATGCACCGTCCAGGATAGCCGGCGGATGCAGGTGGCGCTCGGTAAACTCCGCCATGCCTCCGGACATTTTCAGGGGCGACTCCTGGCCATCGATCCCCATCGGATGCACAGCTACAGCAAACGGCAAATGCGCGAACGCGCGGAGAAAGGAGGGCATCGCCCCGTGAAGATGGCTCAGACCTTCTGGGTCTTGGATGCGGACACTCATCAGCCGGTGTGCTTCACGACGGGCACGGCATCCCGCAGCGTCGTCGACGCAACACCGGAGCTCATCGACTTGGCAGAACAGATCCTGCAGCCGCGCCCGCCATCGACACTTGTTCTGGCCGACGCGGAACATTTCTCCGGAGAAATCATCGCGGACATTCAGCAGCGAACCGGCTTTGACATGGTCGTTCCGATTCCCAATCGCCGCGCTTATCGAAAGTTCTTTCAGCAAATCCCTGACAGCATCTTTGCGCGTCGCTGGGCCGGGTATTTCACGGCAAAAGTGCCCTACAAGCT
>CAZRIL010000370.1:0-1719 GCA_964600115.1 uncultured Chthoniobacter sp.
AAGGCCGTGGATTGAGCCGTGTTGGTCGCGCCAAACGTGACAGTGGCCGCCGGGCTCGCCGCGTTGATAATCAGATCGCCCGATCCCGTGAAGAGTCCGCTGTAGGTCTGGTTGCTTGATGCCGTTATGGTGAGATTGCCCGTTCCAAGCGCGACCGTCCCGCCGGTTGTTCCGCCGCCTGTCAGGGCACCTATCGTTTGGTTTTGATTTCCCAGATCGAAGGTGGTCCCGGCTGTGTTGGCGAGTGAAACTGTACCGCCGAAGGTGTTGCTATTGCCCCAGACGACGGTGCCCGTTCCGGTGAGCGCAAAGGTGCCACTACCAGTGATGACGCTGTTGAAGTTGACCGAATCCGAGCGGTTAATGGCCAGGCGAGTTCCGGAGTTCAAAACCGTAGCACCTGCATAGCTGATCGCACCGGTCAGGGTCTGGTTGGCCGAACCGGAGAGGGTCAGTCCGCCGTCACCGGTCAGGGCACCGCCAAAGGTCTGCGCGGTGCTGCCGCCGATGGTCAGAATTTGGCCGGTGGAAATGTTGACATTGCCCCCGGTTGCACCGCCGCCGCTCAAGCCACCGATGGTTTCGCTTGCGAGGACTTCAAACTGGGCGGTGGCGACGTTGGCCGTGGTGACGACGCTAGAATCGCCGATGCCGCTGCCGCCCTGAACGCGAAGGGTGCCGTTGTTAATCGTGGTGGCACCGCTGTAGGTGTTGGTCGAACCGAGGGTGACTGTGCCTGTGCCGTTCTTGGTCACGCTGGCGGCACTGGTGATGCCGAATCCGCCCGAACTGTTGATCGTGTAGTTCGCCGTGGTGTTGTTGAAAAGAATGGCGGAAGTCGTGACGTTTTCGGTGATATTGATTGTCGTCGTTCCGGTGGCCGCATCCGTGAAGTGAACTTCATCGCCCTGGATGAAGGTGGTGTCAGTTCCCGCCGTGACGAGTTTCCAGTTGCCGGCCTGGGTCGTGTTCCAATCGCCGTTTGTGCCGCCCGTCCAATACGGGTTGTCGCCATTGATGGTCAGCGACACGTTGGTACTGGTGCTCCCGAGGACCCCGGATTGCCGCGAACTGAGTCCGGCAATGGTTCCCAGACTGAATTGACCGGCACCCGCTCCGCCGATGGCGCCTCCGGTGAAAGAAACAAGGTTGTAGGTTGTGCCAGTGGACCAGAAGCCGGTATTGATGACCGGGGTGATTGTGACGGCACCTGCGCTGCTGGTCGAGAGCGCGCCAGCGATGAGGGCCGGGCTGGTGCTGTTGAGGAAGAGGTTTAAAGTGGCCGCCCCATTGAAGGTCAGGTTGCCCACGGTGAGGGCGGCTCCGGCTGCGCCATTGTTGTTGGTGATGATTGCTCCCGAATTGTTGGCAACGTTCACCGCACCGAGGGTGACAGCCCCCGTTCCTGTGAGTGTGCCGCCATTCAGCGTCGTTGCCGGGGTGAGGGCTGTTGTGGTGTTATTATAGCGGAACGTGCCGCCGTTTACGACCAGACCGCTGGAGGAGTTGATTGTACCGGCCGATCCCACGACCGTGGTCCCGCTGTTGATCGTAGTCTGCCCGGTGTAGGTGTTCACACCATTCAGGTTCGTGATGCCGGTGCCCGTGCTGCTGACGGTTAGGCTGGAGGCACCGCCGCCGTTATCAGTCAATGGCGCGTTGAGGTTGAACGAACCCGTGTTCGCCAGATTGATGACGAACTCCCGCTCGGAGCCGATG
>CAZRIL010000371.1:0-1713 GCA_964600115.1 uncultured Chthoniobacter sp.
CGACCAGCAGCGCTACCGGCTTCTCAAGGTCTTCGTCGAGTAGGCGGATTTCCTGTGAGAATTCGTCCTTTTCGCTTCATGAGATGCGCAAGCGCAATGATTTTCTGCCAGTAAGTGGCACCGGGTATTTTCCTGCGCATGCTCAACGGGCTGGGACGCCCTGTTCTCCCAGGACAAGAACCTCGAATGCCGGGCGGTTGTTGAATTATCTGCGGGTGCGAGAGAATTGCCTCAGCCTGTATTCACCAATGTGAACAGAACAGCCGTTGCCTCTTCCCTCAGGCAGATTTCTAGTTCCCTTAATCAACTGCTTCATCCCATGAACATCCCTGGACGTTTCCTCCCCATCGTTTTTGCCTCCGTGCTTTTCATTGCCTGCTCACCGGGGCTTCGAGCCGCAAGCGGCACCTATAACAATGCGACCACAGGAGGCACTTGGAGCGACCCGCTCAACTGGTCGGGCGGCACGATTGCCGATGGCGCAGACTTTACGGCCAGCTTCATCGCCAACCTCACAGCGGCAAATACGGTCACGTTGGATTCTTCCCGGACAATCGGCAATCTTGTGTTCACCGATACAACGAGCCCCGGGACTACGAATGTCTGGACGCTGGCCGCCAGCGGCGGCGTGCTGACATTGGCGACCGGGACCGGCACGCCGACCATTACCGTGACCAACTCTGCCTTTTCTTCAACGATCAGTGCGCCCTTGGTGGGAAATCAAGGTTTTACGAAAGCGGGTGCCGGCAACCTCACTTTCAACAATACCACTACTGCCAGCAATATGTTATCGGGGGAAATCCACATTACTGCTGGCAAATTGACCCTCCAGAACGTCAGCGGCGGTGCCATCACTCTCACCAGACTGATCAATGCGGCGGTGAATTTCGATACTTCAACGACGCTGGTCGTTGGAAGCAGCAGCGGAGCTGGCGCAGGAGCAGCGGGCTTGGTGAGCACAGGAACCAATGGGACCGTCAACGGGAGCACTAACATGCGCATTCTTAGCCTCGGCGGAAGTGGAGCGTATTCCTTCGGCGGAAGCATCAGTGCCTCGAGCACTACGAATTCCATTCAGCTTCATCTGAACATGACGAATGGGGGATCGCAGACGTTGACGAATACCGCCAATACGTATCAAGGCGTGAACAATATCAACAGCGGGTCGCTTGTCAGCGCCTCGGCCACTGCAACGGGAACCCCGTTCGGCAATGGCGGGGTGTTCTTGAGCAATTCTTCCTCTGACTCGGTCACTTTCGGCCTCGGAGGTGCCAGTGCAATCAGTATTGCAACTGCCGCGGGCAGCGGAGACGTGGCCTACACGGGCGCCTCGATCGCCACGGCTATTAATAACGTGGTTGTCGCAAAATTCACCTACGGCAACGGAGCCCAGCTTCTCTTGGACAAAGGAATTGCGAACAGCTTGACTTATACCGTTGGCGCTGCAGCGGCACCGGCAAATTCCATCCTGATCCGCAGCGCGGCCGCCGCGAGCGTCAACGCCTCCAACCAGGGAACTTTGATCCTTGGAGCCGCCTCCGGGACGGCTTCATTGGGAACGGCCACAGGTGAAAAATTTATCGTCAACGGCGGCGTGCCAACAATCAACGGCATTGCGAGCGCGTCGATTATCGGTCGGGATGGCACTGGTAGCAAGTCGGGCACATTTTTGGGGTATGATGCCACAAACGGTTTCCAGCAGGCCACCTACTC
>CAZRIL010000372.1:0-1698 GCA_964600115.1 uncultured Chthoniobacter sp.
AACTTCCTCGATGTCCTTGCAGACCCACCAGCGCTGCTGGGTTGGCAGGCCAAACGACTTCAGGGCCTCGAGCATTTCGGAGTGTGTTTCGAAGCTGATGCCCTCGCAGGCGCCAACAGCGTAGAAGACGGCGCTGATCGGCCGTTTTGCCACGAGCCGCGGGTCGAGTTGCTTGAGTGCTCCAGCCGTCGCGTTGCGGGCATTGGGGAAAGTTTTCTCGCCGGCGGTCTCCATCCTCGCGTTGAGCTTTTCAAAATCGCCCGTGGAGATGTAGGCCTCGCCGCGCACCTCGAGGAGCGCCGGAGGATTTTTCATGTCCAGCCGGAGCGGGATTCCTCGGATGGTGCGGATATTTGCGGTGATGTCATCGCCAAACCGGCCATCGCCCCGGGTGACACCGAGGACAAGCTTTCCATGCCGGTAATGAATGCCGATCGAAACGCCGTCCACCTTGGGCTCCATGACGTATTCCACCTGATCCCGGCCGAGTTGTTTTCGGATCGTTTTGTCGAACTCCAGAAGCCGGGGCAGGGTGTTCTCGTCCTGCAGACGATTGCGCTTCTCGCGATCCGGCTCCTCCTTGTTGTCGGGATGGTCGGCCCCATCCACTTTTTCGAGCGAGAGCATCGGCTGAAGGTGCTCGACGCGCTCGAAGACCTCCATTGGCGCTCCGCCCACGCGCTGGGTGGGGGAGTCGGGCGAGGCGAGGTCAGGGTGCTTCTTTTCAAGCGCGCTCAGCTCCGCGAAAAGCCTGTCGTATTCGAAATCGGAAACTGTCGACGATCCATCCGCGTAGTAGCGGCGGTCGTGCTCCTCAATGATCTGCCGGAGTTCCTGGATTCTCTGGTGGTCGTTTGGCATAGAAGGTTCGAAGGAAGGCAAGTCCGCAGCTCGTCCCGATCAGGTCGGCGAGCCAGTCGAACGGATCGCCGCCGCTGCGGTATTCGACAAACAGCTGGTTTGTTTCATCGGCAAGCCCGAGGAAACTGAGGGTCACGATCACAATCAGGAAGAGCGTCGCCCAGTGAAGCTTGAAGGTCGCGCGGAGAGCAGCGCCGAACACCATCGCCCCCGAGGCGAAAAATACAAAGTGCTGCAACTTGTCGAAGCCGAGGATCGACGGTTCGGGGCCCGGGATTCCAGGCCGCGAGGAGACAATGATCAAAATGCCCGCCCAGACAATGAACACCAGCCAGAGCGCAGGGGTAAGGATTCTCCACTGAGGGAGGAACGATGGAAGCTGGCGCGAACGCATTGGCAGGGAGAATACCCGATGTCGCCCTCCTGCGCACTTGAGAAATTCCGGGAGATGCGCGGGATTGCCCGGGAAAACAAAACGGCGCGGGAAGTGAATCCCGCGCCGCCGTGTGATTTCTTGCGAAGCGACCTTAGAACTTGCCGCCGTAAACTGCGTCGTCACCCAGTTCCTCCTCGATGCGGAGGAGCTGGTTGTATTTGGCGACCCGGTCGGTGCGGCAGAGCGAGCCGGTCTTGATCTGGCCGGCATTTGTTGCCACGGCGATGTCCGAAATCGTGGTGTCCTCGGTCTCGCCCGAACGGTGGCTGATGACCGCCGTGTATTTGTTTTCCTTGGCGAGTTCGATGGCGTCGAGCGTCTCGGTGAGCGAGCCGATCTGGTTGACCTTCACGAGGATCGAGTTGGCCACGCCCTGCTGGGTGCCCGTGCGGAGGAACTCG
>CAZRIL010000373.1:0-1695 GCA_964600115.1 uncultured Chthoniobacter sp.
GAAGGAACGCTTCCGAAAGCGGGAATCGACGTTCCCCCGCTCCCGGAAGGCGCCCGCCCCCAGTGCACTCAGAAACCTTGATCCTGAAAATCTTATGAAAACTCACGAAGTCGGAATTATCATGAACGGCGTCACCGGACGCATGGGAACCAACCAGCATTATATCCGGTCCATTCTGGCCATCCGCAAACAGGGTGGTGTCAAAGTCGGACCCGATGAGGTCATTCTCCCTGTGCCGGTTCTCGTTGGTCGCAGTGAAGCGAAGCTCCAGCAACTGGCATCCATGGATCCCGGCGTCACATGGACGACCGACCTCGACCAGGCCGTGGCGGATCCCAAGAACACGATTTATTTCGATTCCCAGACGACGGGCCGACGGGCCGACGGGGTCAAGAAAGCGGTCTCGCTGGGCAAACACGTTTACTGTGAAAAGCCAACGGCAGTATCAACCGAAAGCGCACTCGATCTCTACCGCATGGCAAAAGCGGCAGGCGTTAAAAATGGCGTCGTCCAAGACAAGCTCTGGCTCCCCGGTCTGCTCAAACTCAAGCGATTGCAGGAGCAGGGATTCTTCGGAAAGATCCTCAGCGTCCGCGGCGAGTTTGGCTATTGGGTTTTCGAGGGCCACAACGTTCCCGCGCAGCGGCCGAGTTGGAACTATCGCAAGGAAGACGATGGCGGAATCATCGTCGATATGCTCTGTCACTGGCGCTATGTCTTGGATAATCTTTTTGGAAATGTGAAGGCCGTATCCTGTCTCGGAGCGACCCACATTTCCGAACGGGTCGATGAGCAGGGCAAATCCTATGCCTGCACGGCGGATGATTCGGCCTATGCGACGTTCGAACTCGACGGGGGCGTGATCGCCCATTTCAACTCCAGCTGGACGGTCCGGGTTCGCCGTGACGATTTGCTCACCCTTCAGGTGGACGGAACCCACGGCTCCGCAGTGGCCGGTCTTCGCGAGTGCTGGACCCAGCATTACGGAAACACCCCCAAGCCGGTTTGGAATCCGGATATTGCCCAGTCGATCAACTTCTTCGAAGGATGGAGCAAAGTTCCCGAACAGGAGAATTTCGACAATGCCTTCAAGGTTCAGTGGGAGCTCTTCCTCCGCCACGTCGTGCTCGACGAACCGTTCCCGTGGACCCTTTTGCAGGGCGCCAAGGGGGTCCAACTCGCCGAGCTCGGTTTGGAGTCCTGGGCCCGGCGCAGCTGGGTTGATGTTCCCGAATTGAAAACCTGATCAGACTCTCACCGCCGCCCGCTTCGAGTCGGACTCAAAGCTGGCGTCGAGGAGTTTTTGGATCTCAGCGCCGCGTGCAAAATCGGGCGCTGCTTGGGTCCCCGTTCGGATCGCTTTGACGAATCGTTGATAGTTGTTCAGCCCCGGCTTGCATTCCACATCGCGCCATTCGGCTTTGTCCAAACCCTCGCCATTGCAGAGACGGAACGACGTCGTGGAGCGCTCGGAGTCCATCTCTATCGTGCCTTTCGTTCCCGAGATTCTCAGAGCGAGACGATTCTGATGGCCCGCCGCCCAGCGTGTGGTGTGAATGACGCCCAAGGCCCCATTTTCGAACTCGACGTGGAGGACCGCTGAGTCGTTGGCATCGAGAACGTATTCGCCAATCTTGTTTTTAGTATTACTACGTTAAGTGTTGACATGTTCTGAGGGGTTGCTCAGATTGCTGG
>CAZRIL010000374.1:0-1687 GCA_964600115.1 uncultured Chthoniobacter sp.
AGGACGCCGCTGGAAGTGGACACCGCCCTTGCGCCGTTCGACTTAAAAGTTCGCAGACCGAAATAGCTATGTGGCGGCGGATCTGATCGGCCGCCGAAGCCGCGCGCCCCGCCAATTTCCTACCCGCGAACGACTCCGTACCCTCCACCAAATCCTTACCCGCCAAGATTCTTTGTCCCCGCCTTTCTCGGCATTTTTCCGAGACCTGTGAACGGCAAACTATTCGGTCCTAAGAAGAATGAGAGCAACCCATGAAGAAGAGAATCATTGCAGTCTTGTTTCTAGTTCATTGGATGTCTGCTTATGGACTAACGGCGCCGGCGCAAGACAATGGTCCGCCGACCGACTTGGCTTTGCAATTTGTCAATCCGCCGAGCCGTGCGAAACCATGGGTCTGGTGGCATTGGATGGGGGCCGACTTTTCCAAGGCGGGAATCACCAAAGACCTCGAGTCGATGAAAGAAACAGGCATAGGCGGGGCCACGATTTTCAATCTCGGCGCCGAAATTGCCAATAATCCCTGGCCTGGACAGACCTATCGAGGCAAAGCGTATTGGGATGCATTGAGCCATACGCTGGCTGAGGCAAAGCGATTGGACATCGAGATCAGCCTGATCGGCACACCCGGCTATTCCACCACCGGCGGCCCGTGGATCGACCTTGAGCGCGGAATGAAGAGAGTGGTATGGAGCATTACCGAGGCCGAAGGAGGAAAAGAGCTTTCACTCACGCTTCCTGCAATCGGTGGAGGGGCTTTCGGACACGACATTGCGGTGTTGGCTGTCCCCCGCAAGGAAAATATAAATGTCAAGGATGTGATTGATTTGTCCGGCAAAATGGATGCCGTGGGGCAATTGAACTGGAAAGCCCCCGCAGGAAAATGGGGGATTTACCGTTTTGGGTATGCGCCGACCGGGGCTGCGCCGCACCCGATTCCCGAAGACCTTGTCAGCCATACGTTTGAAGTGGATAAGATGAGTTTGAATAGCAGCCGTTTCAATTGGGAACACGTGCTCAATCCAATCAAAGAGCAACTTGGGGAGTATGTCGGCAAGACGTTGAAGAGCATCACCATCGATAGCTATGAATCGGGAGATCAGAATTGGACGCCCACATTCAGGGAGGAGTTCATCAAACGCAAGGGATACGACCCCATTCCCTGGCTGGTGACGCTGGGGCAGCCTTTAATTCGGTCATGGTTTTTTGATTCCAACAGGCAGGTCATCTCCCAGTCATCGGTCCCGGCACTGGTGTTGGGCAGCGCCGAGGAGACCAAGCGTTTCGAGTGGGATTACCGCGACGTGATCAGCGGTCTTTTCTTCGACAACGGCTGGAAAGTAGCCAGGAAGATGTGTAATGACGCGGGCCTTGAGTTTTGGCACGAGTGTTACCGGGGTCCGTTTGACAGGAACCAAGGTGCGACAGCTCCCGACGTGCCCATGTGCGAATTTTGGACCGAAAAAGGGAATCCAAATGGCCCATCCATTTTCACGGCGGATACCGGAGCGGCCCAGGCGGCGAGCAAGACCATCGTTGCTTCCGAGGCACTAACAGGCGGTCCGACTTTTAGTATGTGGAACGAAGACCCCGCTTTTCTGAAAATATTTGGCGACGAGGCTTTTGCGCAGGGCATCAACAGGTTCATGCTGCATCATTGGACGCATCAGCCCTTCGACGACAAATACCA
>CAZRIL010000375.1:0-1681 GCA_964600115.1 uncultured Chthoniobacter sp.
GTTCCTCCAAAAAATTGCGCTGGCTCTGGGAACATTTCTTGTGGGGCAGGCCCTCTCATTTGCCGGTTACATCTCAAGTTTTTCCGGCGAGGCGATCCCGGAACAACCTGACTCCGCCCTCACAGCCATCCGGATCGCCATCGGCCCCATGCCGGCCATTTCGCTGCTCTTGGGTATTGCTTTGACCGCCATCTATCCCATCAACAAAAAACGGCATGAGGAGATTCTTCGCGAGTTGGACATGAAGAAAAAAGTGAATCGCAATCCAAGGGAGTTATCCTAATTGACAAGGTGCTGGGGTGCTGGGGTCAGGGAGCAAAAATCAAATATCCAAGGTAAGCGTCACGTATAGCACAGGTCGATAAAATCGACGCAGATTGTGCATAACCGTTAGATCGATACGAACTGACGTTTCTATTCGTTACGCTGCGGCTCGCAGATCGACCTTCGAGGAGCGTGCCTTGGCCCAGTTCTCGGGCGTGAGAGCAGACACCGTGTGATTGGTGGTGCTGGGGAGCCTTGTGAGCACGTCCTGGAGATAAGCGTAGGGGTCAATGTGAAGGCGACGACAGGATTCGACAATGGTGTAGAGGATGGCAGCTTTCTTTCCTGCTTCAGCAGCTCCGATAAAGAGCCAGTTCTTTTTTCCAACGGCCGTGGGTCTGATGGCATTTTCCGTGTGGTTGTTGTCGATTTCCACGCGGCCATCATCCAAATAAACGAGCAGAGAGTCCCACACGCCAAGGGCGTAGCGGATGGCCTTGCCTGTATTGCTCTGGGGCAAGAACTTGGGTTTCATGATTTCGAGGGCTTTTCTCATGCGCGAGAGGATGGGACGGGATACCCAGTTGCGTTGGGCTTTCCGTAGCGCAGGCCCCGCCCTTCCCTTTCGCAAGGAGCGCTCCACGTCATAGAGTTCGCCGATGTGGCTGAGCATGAAGTTTCCAAGGACTGGATCCTGCTCAAAGGCTTCGTAAAATTTGCGCCTCACATGAGCCAGGCACCCGGCCATTGTAACCTTCGGACGATCTTTGGAAAAACTCCCATAGGCCGCATAGGCGTCTGTCTGGAGGATGCCCTCGAAGTCCTTGTTCAAAATGTCTTTCACGCACTGGGCGCTGCGACTCGTTTCCCAGTGGAAGATCGCATCACTTCCAGGACGCGTGGTTACCCACATGTATCCCAGCATGGCTTTCCCGACTCCGGGAGACAGATAGCGAACCGGAGTTTCATCCATCTGGAGGTAGTCACCTCCAAGCACACCTTGTTTGAGGATATTGTAAATTGGCTCGAGCCGGTCAGCAACCATCTCAACCCAGCGCGCCATATTCTGCCGGGGAATGAAGATCCCATGGCGTGTCTTGAAGATGCTTTCCTGACGATAGAACGGGAGGTGATCCACGTAACGCGAGACAACAATGGTGGCGAGCAAACCGGAACAGCCGATGGGGTCGGGCCTATAATTTAAATGTTTTAAAAATGAAAACTCCTGTTAAAAGCTTCGAACATGGCAAGGAAACCCAGATTGGAATTTGAGGGTGCGATTTATCACATCATCAATCGCGGGAATTACCGGGATGACGTTTTTGGCACGAAGGGTGCGGCTGAGGCATTTGAGAAAGCACTCTTTGAAGCTGCCGAGAAATGTCACTGGGTGATTCACGCTTACGTGGTGATGAAC
>CAZRIL010000376.1:0-1678 GCA_964600115.1 uncultured Chthoniobacter sp.
GAACGGCAAACACACCGCACTTTTTCAAGGCCGCGCTTGCCTGTTCACACCGGGTTCGCAACCATAAAGTCTCGCTGTAAAGAAAACAATGGCTCTCGATCCCGATAAATTGCGACCGCTCGTCGAGCAGGTATTCGCCTTTCGTCAGACGCTCAGCCCCGAATCCGATCGGGGCTGCGCTCTGATGGCAGGGGCATTCCTCGACGACCGGTTGAAGCTTCTCATTGAGGGAAGTCTGATTGATGAGCCAAAGCTCAAAAAAGAGTTCCTTGGTTTCAATGGGCCAGCAGGAACATTCTCATCGCGGATTGACTACGCCTATCTTACGAGCTTGATCCCAAAATCCGTGCACTCCGATCTTCATTTGATTCGCAAGATAAGAAATGAGTTCGGTCATAGAATGGAACCAATCGATTTCACCACGCCAGAGATTAGCCAGCGGTGTGAAGCATTTCAAAACACAAATGTGCCGAAAGACGCCCGTCCTAGACTGAAGTTCACCAATGCTTGTTTTGGAGTACTCCGTTGCATTGACACCGCGATAATCTGCCAAGTTCCTCGAACACCAAAAAAAGAGAAGCTAATGTCCAAGGAGGAAAAGGAAGCTTCGTATACGAACTTTATCACTAAGTTCAATGCAGCCTTAGCCGAACTCTCTGAAGAGGACATCGCCGCTGATCCCGCCACTGTGAAGCAGAAGATCTTTGCGAAAGTCATCGGTGAAGAACTAGTCTCTCTACAAACCAATGCCACAGCGAACAAGTCGGTTGAGGCAGCCGGCTAAAGCCGATGCCTCACCTTTGGCGTTAGCCCTTCCAACCGCGCCACTCTCTTATCAACTTATGAGCCTCGAACCATCACCGAACTACAAACATAGTGCCGGAGACTTGCTCTTTCAAGATTTGGAGTGCGTTTCAGCCTGTCCCGCTATTGAGACTGTGAAACTCGGCTACAGAGGAGCAAACGTTTCACATGTCGGCATGTATTTGGTCGTTGGCGGACTGCCTTACATCATAGAAGCATTTCCACCGGAGGTTCGATTGACTCCATTCTCCGTATTCATGCGCCGTTCAGTTGACGGTCAGAAGCGCCCACGGGTCTTTGTGGGCCGACTACGTTCACAGCATCAGGACCTTATTCCCGCTGCACGCGAGGAAGCGTTTCGTCTTCGTGGGCTTCCATATGACGCAGTTTACCTGACTGGAGAGGAAGCGTATTATTGCAGCGAGTTGATTGTGGATTGCTTCAAAGTGGCAAGTGGCGATGTGGACTTCTTTCCAGAGGAGCCGATGTCTTTCCGAGATCCTAAAACCGGGAAGATTTTGGACTATTGGATTCAGTATTATGCTTTCTTTGGGCGGCCTGTTCCAGAAGGTGAGCCGGGTTCACACCCCGCAACATTGTCCCTTTCCGATAAGTTAGCGATAACACATCGCTACGGGGACATTGCAAACTGGAAGTGAAGGATATGTGTCACCAACCAAAGGGCGAACAAAACGGATGCAGGCAACGGCTCGAAGGCTATCTGTCGTGTCAGCAACGTCTTGCGCTCGCCGGTGTCTGATCCGAGACGTTAGGCAAAAAATCCAATGTCCGGAAAACTAAAGTAAAAGGGTCAGTCCGGAATGGCGTTAAGATAAGACGGGTTTGGGAGTGATAATGGCGCGGGTTTTGCTCT
>CAZRIL010000377.1:0-1673 GCA_964600115.1 uncultured Chthoniobacter sp.
CCATGAAAGGCGCGACTCGTAGTAAATGATGCCACAGCGCCTGAACAACGCATTCGTTTCAGGCACACATATTGGATGTTGCCGTAGTGCTGCCTGATCCAATTGCTGATCATCTGCAAATTCTATAGATATCACGAACTCACGATCGTAAGCGCTGTCGGAAGATGATATGATCGATCTTGGTTGGATATCCCACGGCAAAGGCTACATAGTGAAACAAGCTCATAGACAGGCCACAACGGAACTCAGCCGCCCATCGCTCCAGCATGAGAGATGGGGGTAACAAGCTGATTACACGGGAAAAATCTCACCAACAGTACACTTCAGCCTGGTTGAAATTAGCTCCAGCGTGTCGATCGTGATGTTTTGCTGGCCGATTTCCAGTCTTTGGAGGGTTGAATCCGAGATGCCAAGTTTTTTCGCATACTGGGAAAGCGTTAAACTTCCACGTTTTTTTCTGAGAAACATTCCCAGCTGTTTGCGTAACTTGAATCGCACAATCGAATTGTGCGTCTTTCAGAATCCCACATATGGGATTTTACTCTTGAAAACATCCAAATATAGGAATGGGATTGGTAGTGAATATGAAAAAGAGAATCGTCGTCGACAGCCACAGAACGCAACGCGGAAGCCAGAGTCAAACCATGGAGGCGCTCAACGCCTGTATGGAGCTCGGCGGAAGCATCTACGGAGGCCTCAAGGAAACCGGCAGCTACATCCTCTCCAAGAGGGGGCGCAAGCGTCAGCCGAGCTTTGAGGAATCCGTCCTGACCGGGCGCAAGCCTGACATCGGGTTCTGACACACCAGTGCGTCGCCGTCGCGGCAAGCCCAGCGGGCCTCGTCGGCCCCTCACACGGGGAGCCGGCGGGGTCCGCCCGCCAACGCGAGTGGTGTATCATTCCACAAGTAAATAAGTTATGTCCAAAAGCAAATCACCGGCCAAGCGCAAGACCGCCGGATGTTCCGCCGCCGAGGCGGATACCAAGCGAGTATCACGATTTCAGCCCGCAGTCGGCCAGCCCCTGCACCGGAAGCCGAGAGTCAAGGACCTCAAGAAGGCGGGCGGCGCGGCGTGAACCTCTTCTCCCACATGAGCCCCGGGGCCATCGTGCTCGTAATGGCACTGGGGTTCGGAGGCTTTCAGGCGGCACTCCTCCTGGCCCGCGGACGCCTCAAGCGCGCGTATCGCGAATTCGAGACCAGGGTGGCCAGCCGCCTACCGGGCTTCAATCCGTGGGAGGCCCACGACGATGAATAGCCTGACCGCCCTCGACCACGTGATCGCGTGGGGGCCGCCGATCATTTACTACGCCTTCTTCTGGATGGTCGATACCCGGGTCGACCGACTCGCCCGGGACGTGCATCAGCTGGCCGAGATAATGGAGGACGAAAATGGACAATGACATCCTGCGCCTGCTGCTGGCGATTGCCGGCCTGGCTCTGGCCTTTGCCTTGGTTTACCAGCTGCGCACCATCCACTGCCAGGCCAAAGATCTGCGCCGGGCCCTCACCCGCGCGGAGAAGGAATACGCACGCCGTCGCCAGCAGGCCCGCGGCGGGCAAGGGAGTGGTGTATGAGCCGCCCGAGTCCCCAGGACACGGTGGGTGGCTGGCTGCTCGGGAGCCTGGTCGTCACCCTCATCTTCGTGGGCCTGAAAAGCGCCCTGCTTGG
>CAZRIL010000378.1:0-1661 GCA_964600115.1 uncultured Chthoniobacter sp.
AGCCGGCGCCTGCAAGTCCATGAGCTTCGCCATCCGGGGGTTCAGCCTTGTGGAGATCACCCTGGCGCTGGGAATTGTGTCGTTCGGGCTCGTGGCGACGCTGGGCACGATGGCGGTCGGGTTGAACACGGTCCGGGACGCGACCACACAGGCTGCCGTCTCGAATATCGCCCGCCAGCTCCGCGGAGATTTGCAGCAGATTTCATTCAATACCCAAAGCTCCAACGCGGTGAATATCCAGAGTCTGAACCAGACGAACTACTACTACAGCCAGGAAGGTGTGGCTTCCGACGCCTCGGGAGCCCATTACAAGGCGGCGTTCGAGGTCGCCGGGGCGAGTGTCAAGGGAACCGGTGGGAGCAGCGATGTGGCCACGTTTGCGCCCGAGAGCGCAAAGATGGTGAAGGTGACGCTGAGCTACCCGCAAACCGCACCTGTGAGCAACCAGAAGCAGCTGGTTTTTTCTCTTCTACTAGCGAAGCAAACCACCCATTAACCCATGGGTTGTCCCCCCCCTGATCCATTGATCCTCTTGGTTCCTCCCGGCGCCGGGAGGGGGGCGGACCGCCGCGGTTTTACTCTCGTCGAGGTTATGGTTGCGACCACGATTCTGGTCCTCCTGCTGGGCATTCTCCTTTCGATCACCAACTCGATCGGGACAACTGTGGGCCGGACCTCTGCCAAAATTGATGCCTTCTCCGGCTCCAGAGCCACTTTTGACCTCGTCGGCCGGAGGCTCTCGCAGGCGACCCTCAACACCTACTGGGATTACGACAACCCTCTCGACCCCACCGTCTATCTCCGCCAGTCGGATCTCCAATTTTTGGTGACGCAGAATACCCAGAACCCCGGCTACGGCCAGGAGCTCTACTTTCAATCACCGCTCACCTACTCCGGGGATCCCACCGTTCGCACAACCTCCGGCCTGCTGAACGCCTGTGCATTTTACGTGCAGTATGGAGGGAGTTCCGGCTTCCGGCCGGGCACGGAGGCGGCCGCCCCGGAGCGGTTCCGCTACCGTTTGATGCAGGCGGTCCAACCCACGGAAGAACTGAAAATATTCGCCGCTTCACCTCCGGCGCGCACGAACAATGCCGCCTGGGCAGCCTACTGGAACACCTTCTGGTCTGCCCACGCTTGGACGGATCCGCTGGAGAACCAGGGCACGTCCGGTCTTGCGCCGGCTGTGACCCCGCTGATCGACAATGTCATCGCCTTCATCGTCTGGCCACGCCTTCCCGTTTCGGATGATGCGGGTGGCGAGGAGCTGACGGCGAATTTTCAGTATGATTCCAAAAAGAATGCGTGGCCGGCCAGCGTAACGGACAAGCAGCCGGTTACAGCCAACCAGCTGCCGCCCGCCGTGCAGGTCACCATGATCCTGATCAGCGAATCCTCCGCCCAGCGGCTCGATACCGATTCCAAGACTCCGCCCGGCATTATTGAAGGCGCTCTCTCGGGAAGATTTGACAATGTCAGCGACTACCAAACCGATCTCAAAGCGGTCTCGGATGAGCTTGCAAACAACCATATCGAGTTCCAGATCCTCAATACGACAGTGGCCCTCAGGGAATCAAAATGGAGCTCGCCCCCACAATGAAACGCCGGCCACAGGAACAGAGAGGCGTAACGGCCCTCCATGGATTCAGTCTGCTCGAGCT
>CAZRIL010000379.1:0-1647 GCA_964600115.1 uncultured Chthoniobacter sp.
GCACGTTGACCTTGATTCCCGTCTTGGCGGTGAACGCCTCGATGACCGACTGCGGAACGTATTCGGTCCAGCAGAACAAATTCAGAACCGGGTCCTCCTTGTCGCCGCCTCCGCCGTCGGTCTGCACCTGCGGCGCGGGCGTTGCAGCCTCGCTGGGTTTCCCGGTTGGGGATGATGAATCCGCCGGCTTGCCGCAGCCGGCAAGCAGAAGAATTCCCGTGGTGAGAGCGGCCAGGGCCGCCATGGGTGTTTGCGTTTTCATAGGACGGTTCAGTTACGTTTTTTGATCAGTTCGCTAAAGAGCACGAGCACAATGGTGCCGAGGACAAACAGGGCACTGAGTGCATTGAGCTGCGGGTCCAGCCCCTTGCGGGCCAGCCCGTACACTTGCAGGGGAAGGGTTTGCGAGCCGGGTCCGGCGGTGAAGACCGTGACGATGTACTCGTCGAACGACAGGGTGAATGCCATGAGGGCTCCGGCGATGATGGCCGGCATGAGGTAGGGAACGATGACTTTCCAGAACGCCTGAATGGGCGTGGCCCCGAGGTCCATCGCGGCCTCCTCCAGAAACGGATCGATGCCCTGAAGGCGGGCCTGCACGCCCACCAGCACAAAAGGAAAACAGAATGTCGTATGGCCGATGATGACCGTGGTGAAGCCAAGGTTCAGGTCGAGGACGTTGTTGAAAAGAATCATGAGACTGACCCCCATCAGCACTTCCGGAATCACCATCGGAATAAAAATCAGCAGTGAGATCGCCTGCCGGAAAGGGAAGCTGTACCGGTACAGCAACCACGCCCCGATCGTGCCGAGCGCCGTGGACAACACGGTCGTGATCGAGGCAATGATCATGCTGTTTTTAAAGGCGCGGATCAGAACGTCGTTGCCGAACAGCTCGGCGTACCACTTGGTGGTGAAACCCTCCCAGGCCAGACCGAGCTTGGAATCGTTGAAGGAGAAAACGATCAGCAGAAGGATCGGAATGTAGAGGAAAGCGAAAACGCCGACCGTCCAGGTACCAAAGATCCACTGCTGCATCCGGGGTCCATTGAACTTGCGAAGAATCGCGTGAAAGGGCTTCGGCAGCAGCGTGGCGGCGACCGCGGACATTGCGGAAACCTACCTGCGATTGCTCCGGTCGTCCAGTGTTAGCGGACGGGAACGTGAAATTCCTTTTGCCGCGAGGGCAAAACTTCCGGTGGACAGCGCCTGTTCGGCATGGATGGTACCGGGGTGGCATGCTGTATGCTGCCACTGTTTTTTTCGACATGCCTAAAATTCGTCTCTCCGGAACGGTCCTTGGCGCCGGCGATCCCAACCGTGCCTCCCGGGCCCGCCTTTTGTATCTGCTCTTCGCCGCAGGATGGGATATCTACAACTCCAACGGCGACCAGCGCATCACCCTGGCCAACATTGAGAAAAAGATCGTCGAGTCCGACGCCTTTGTTTTCACCCCCGGGGCCACGCTGGAGGACATGTTCAAGGCCGTCTCCATTTTTGTCGGCTACCAGACCCTTGACCGCAACCTCGCGGGCAAACCCACCATTCTGCTCAACGAGGACCGGTCGTGGGATCCGTTTTTTGCCGTCTTGGCCCACCTGCGCAAGATGGGAACGGTGCAGCAGGATTATCGCGACTTTCTGCTGG
>CAZRIL010000380.1:0-1638 GCA_964600115.1 uncultured Chthoniobacter sp.
TCGGCGGTGGGTGGAGCGTGCGGATCGTGAACGAACTCGACCGCTGTTCCCGCGAAGCCCAAGACCTGATGCTTTCCTACCTCGACCGGCTACGACCGGGGCGGGCGATCATCGGCACGAGCAACCTCCAACTCGACCTGCTAACGGAACGTTTCCAAACGCGGTTCCAAGCGTTCAAAATCACCGGCCCAGAGTCGGATGAAATCGCGCAGTGGCTGATCCGCCGGTGGAAAGCCCCGAAGCGGCTCGCCCAGGAAATTGCCGTAGGGAGCGGCGGGTGCGTGCGGGCCGCGCTCGCGGATCTGGAAAGCGCGATCGACATGAGGGCGGCGTCATGAAGGGCGATTGCTACGAGGCTGCGGTAAGATTCGTGATCGGAAACTCCCGATGTCCGGGAATCCAGCTCGTCCACGGCGAAGTGACCGGGCAGGGACCGATTGCCGGAATTCGCTACGGGCACGCCTGGGTTGAAATCGGAGATGTCGTCATTGACCCGAGCAACGGGCGGATCGTCTGCGCTCACAAGAATGCCTACTACGCCATCGGGAAAATCACTACCAGCGTGGTGAGGTATTCGCCCTCGGAAGCCCGCAGGTTGATGCTCGAAGCCCTCCACTACGGGCCGTGGGACTCATGACTGCGGATGTATTCGATGAGCGAGTCGTAGTTGACGAGACGCGTTCCTTTTATGGAACCCCGTTGCCGCAGGGAAACGCTACGGACTGGCGCGTTGTAATCGTTGGCCGCGCATGGGGTGATCAACTCGTATATCTTCGAGCGCGAAAGCTGGGTGTATGGACATCTGCTTTTGTTCGGCAGCCGGATCCACTCAGGTGTTTTCAAGTTGCGCGCCGCCGCATCCGAACCACTCACGCTTTCGGCGAGAGTTTGCGCCGTTACGGTCAAAAAGCTGTGGCCCAGCGCCGATGCCACCGCCTTCGCGAGACGGGCTGCACGCTTTGCAGCTTCTTTCTCTTCATCGGGATCGAGCTGGTGGAGCGGCTTTGGGCAGGCAAGTGGCAGCAGAGAAACTGCAGCCGTGAACATGATGGGTCGGTTGTTGATATCCATACAACCGTCGCCCTTACCCGACTTCACGGCGCATCGCAAAATGATTCCACAAGCCCGATAAACGCGACTTTTGCGGGATTTTCTCCGTCTCGAAACTAGCCGAAAAATGGAGGCAAATACTGATGGACTCAGTGCGGCAAATGCGAGAGGCCAAGGTTCAGAACTACGCACAACGCGTAGCTCATAACCAACAAACTAGAAAGCCATGCCAGAAAATAACGAACCAGAAATGATGGAGGACCGCGAGGACCACCGCACGCCGCGCCAGCGCCGCAGAGAGCAGCAGGCCGCGCCGGTCGGAATCCTCGTTGATCCTGAACCCCGCCACGACCTCGACCACCTCGTGCTCCACAGCACGGTGCGCGAGGACATCGCCGCAGCGCTCCGCTCGATTGAGATGCACGAGCAGTTGGAAGCGGTTTGGAAATTGAGCGAGATCCAGCCGCAGGCCGGGCGCTGCATCCTGAACTTCTACGGCCCGCCGGGAACGGGGAAGACCCGCGCCGCCCTTGGCATCGCGTGGAGGCTCGGCAAGCCGCTCTACCAAGTCGATTACAGCCAGATCAT
>CAZRIL010000381.1:0-1623 GCA_964600115.1 uncultured Chthoniobacter sp.
TCCCATGACCTTGGAACCTACAAGAATGGGCGTCTCGCCCGTTTGGGCACTGACTCTGCAAGCGCAAGCGTGCGTCTTTACAGGCGGGACGCCTGTGCTTGTAGGTTTTCCCCAGGAGTTGGAGCGTTGAGCCCATGACGGGCCTCAGGCAGAAAAATGGAGGCCTAGCCAGATCGCATCGGCCGACACGGATTCCACCCGGTGCCGGGCATTGGCAGGAATCAAAAGAAAGTCACCGGCTTTCAGTGGAGCATCCCCGCCGGGATCAAACTGCAGCATGGCCTCACCACGGACCAGCATCACCCACTCCGGTTCCTTCTGTTCATACCAGAACCCCTGCGCGCAGGCCTGACCGTTTGAAACGATCTGCTCCAGCCTGATGCCGGGCAAGTCGAGGAGTGTTTGAAATGTTTCGGTCTCCGCCGGAGGGGACTCCATGAGGTTTTTGACGATGGGTGGCATGGCGCTAATTTTTGAGAACAACCGCCCCGAGCCGACCCTCGGTGTGCCAGGGATCTCCGCCTCCGTTGCGGCCTTCCAGCACCTTGTGGAAACCATCCACATAATACTCGTCCTGCGTCCGTCCTGCTTTCAGGAGCCCGTTCATGATGAGATCCCGCTCGGCGTCAACGTCGGGGCCGATGTGATGTGTCACCTGGCCGGTGGTGTGGCTCAGGCCAACACGCTCATCAAACGTCGCCGAACCAAGCCAGACCGGACGCCCGTCCTTGAGCTTGTCCCTGCGCCAGAACCGGACATGGTGCCGCTGGCGCGGGCTGTCTCCAACCGGCAGCTCGAAGGCCAGATCCTGCTTGCGCCCGAACAGCAGAAGGGTGCTGACCGGAGCGTTGTCGTCCGGCTTTCGGATCACCGAGTCCACCACGATGCGCACGCTGCTCGCGAGCGTGATAGGGTCCGCCGGATACCAGCCTGCTGAGTGCATGGCGCGGACGAGGTCTCCCTCCTCTCCCTCGATGGCGATATTGACCGGGTCGCCCGGATGGCCATCCGATGTCTGCGTGATGCGCGGGGCGTCGGTGAAGTGGCGCCGGAAATACAGTTTCCATAACCAGGGGGCCAGAAGGTAAGCGGCGATGGCCCACGCCACCAGGATGAGGATCAGCCAGTTGATTCCGTCATTCATAGGGCTCTGATGAATCTTTTCCAGTCTGACTTGGGGCCGCCGCGCTGTCCAATAATTTGCCCGCAGTTAACCGAGGAGGAAGCCGGATCCGCGAAAATGTCTCTCTCCTCCCGGCGCATCTGCTCGACATAGTGGGGAGCCAGCAACTCCTGGAACTTCCCTATTAGTGCCGTCCTGCAGTATGGACGTCCTTGCCGGGCACCGCCGCTGCCGCCGGAGGAACGCGTGGCTCACTGCGGTCGGGATCCCGTCAAGTCATGAAAATCCGGCCCGTTGGCGGAGCTGGAGGGGCCGAGAAACGTGGTTCGCGGAAAAATCGCCCAAGTATTTCCACCATCATGCGCGGCCCAGAAACAACAAAGGGCCGGTGAGGTTAAAATTCTTAATATCTGCCAGAGCTTTTTACACCCCGTAACCCCTGAAAATAAAACACTGCAGCCGGAAAGACTCGAACTTTCAACCTTCTGATCCGTAGTCAG
>CAZRIL010000382.1:0-1619 GCA_964600115.1 uncultured Chthoniobacter sp.
CCGATTTCTCACTATCGGCAGCGATGGCATCACGGTGGCATCGGGCGTCGGCGCGGTAACGATCGGTGATGCGACGGCGAACCGGAATTTGTTTGTCGTGCTGGGTGCGAACCAGACCTGGACCAGCAACTGCACGGCTGGTGTGACGATCCGCAACAATGCCAGAGGGCTTGCGACAGGCATGGCTCAGGTGACTCTCACGGTCAATGCGGCCAGCATCGGATCGATATAGTGAAATACGAACAGTCATGAAAATCGAGCTCCCCTCCTTTATGAACTATTCTAAAATCTCCGCTCTTTGTGTGGCCATGATTGCAGTGTCGGTTGCGGCTAGTTCCACCTTACAAGCAGATACCATTTATTGGGGGGGTACCACCGCCCTTTGGAATTCGACCGCAAATTGGTCGACCGATTCTGCGGCACCGACTCCCAATCCGGCAGCAATTCCAGGAAGTGGAGACGACACGGTTTTTAACATCTCCACAGCCACTGGAAATGTTACCATCGGTCTTCAGGCCGACCAGGCGTCAAATTCCATGACCTTTCTTTCTGCCGGAACGGTTACACTTTTAGGGACAGGCACATCCGGGAGCGGAACGGCCCGCCTTCTGACGATTGGTTCCGGGGGAATTACAGTCAACAGCGGCTCGGGAGGCGTAACGTTTGGATCCAGCAGCAATACGGTAAACGTTAGGCTTGGAGCCAGCCAAACGTGGACCAACAACTCTGCAGCGTCTCTCACGATTCGTAACAACGCCAAGGGGATTTCCACGGGATCTGACCCCGTAACACTTACGATCAACGCCGCGAGCAGTGGAAGCATAACAGACAGCGGAACGCTCAGCGACGGCGATGGCGGTGCCAAGGTTTCTCTTGTCGTTGCATCAACCGGCACGGGTGTTTTCAACGTTGCAGGAGGAAACTTCAGCGGAGGAACGACAGTTCTTAGCGGAGTTCTTACAGCCACCGGAACCACGCCTCTTGGAGCCAGCTCGGGAGGCGTCATTCTCGGTGACACAGCAGGCAGTGCGAATGCGACTCTGAACATCAACGCATCCAGCACAATTGGCAACAATTTCACCGTCCGTTCGGGAAGCAGCGGGGTAAAAACAATTGGATCGAATTCGAATGCCATCTTTGATGGCACACTCCTTTTGAATGACGCCCTTAGCTTCAACCAATCCGCAAGCTCCTCCACGATCAACGGTGTTGTTTCCGGGGCCGGAACGCTAACCAAGATGGGTGCAGGCACTTTAGTTCTGGCTGGAAACAATACGTATGCTGGCGGCACCATTCTCAGCGCCGGAACCTTAAGAATCAACAACGGGGGCACCGGATCCGGAAATTCCTCGATTGGCACAGGAACCCTGACGATCGGCGGCGGCACGCTGGACCACACCAGCGGATCGGCCGTCGCCCTCGGAACCAATAATGACCAGGTCTGGAACGCGAGCTTCACCTTCACGGGAACCAACAATCTGAACCTTGGCAACGGCTCCGTATCCCTCGGCGCGGTCGGCAGCACCAGGACGGTTACGACGACAGCTGGGGTTCTGACGATTGGTGGCGTGATTTCCAACGGTGCCGCCGGAACCTCGATCACCAAAGCCGTCAACGGG
>CAZRIL010000383.1:0-1613 GCA_964600115.1 uncultured Chthoniobacter sp.
TCCACCTTTTCATCTCATGACTCCGATGATGGCACTCATATCAGGCGTGACATTCGTTCCCACTCCGGGGGCGGGAACATTTCTGAAGTCCGCCTGGAGCATCAGAACCGCAGGGGAATATCCCGATGCATTCGGTGCCAGGGTTGGTGTCGGGTTGTTGGATTGCGAGAAAGCCAGGGTCACTTGAACCCACCGGCCAACACGTGCATTGTCATAGGAGGAATAGCTCGACCAGTTCGTGAGCCACTTCGAGCAAATGTTGGATCCGTTTGAGCTTGGCGTGTCCGTCGCATCCGCCCGGAAGGTGATGTAAGCGAGATCCTGCGTCTGGCCATTGTTCACCCAGTCATAAATCCGCGCGAATCGCTCCGAGGAGGTTTCTCCCGCTGAGTCGGAGGTATTGAGTGTCGCCCGCAGAGAGTCCACGGCTTCCAGCAGGGATCTTCGGTCGCTGTTTTCGCCGGCGGATTTCATCATGCCGCCGAAGAGTCCGACGAGCGTGAGCAGGGCAAAGCTGACGATGCCGATGGCCAGCACGATCTCCACAAGGGAAAAGCCCCCGGAATCAGTCGGCCGCGCAGCCTGTCGTTCTTTTGCAGAAATAGATCTCAGGTTCATGGATTGAGGGGCATTTGATCCACATTTTGAAAGGCAACCGGACGGCCGATGCTGTGAAGAAGGATCCCTCTTCGCCCGGCCAGCAGCGACTCTGGAGGTGGGCCGGGGTGATTCGGATTGGAAACGAAGACCAATCTGGCGGTTCCCGCTCCGCCGTTGGTGCTGACAATTTGTCCGGAACTGTTGAACCGAATGCAAAGTGTTTGGGTTCCCGAAGATCCATTCTGTTCCTTGTTGTCCTTAAAATTGAAACTCAGGGAGGAATCCAGGCCGGACGAGTAATCGGGCAGGAAGACGACCCCCTTCGGCAGGAGGGAATACTGGCCCGAGCGGACCCATTGTTTTGTCGTTGGATCCCCCTGGCTGGTCACCTCTTTGAACACGGCCATCCTTCGCAGATAATAATCGCTCTCAGAGGGATCGTGGTCGATCACAAGCAATGCCCCGCCCAGCCCCTTCGTGCCCGACATGGCATCGATCCGCGCGGCCAGCGCGAGGCTGGACGCCAGATCTGCCGCGCCTTGAACGGAACTTCCACGTCCGATACCTCCGAATCCGGTGATGGTCAGTGCGGACAGGATCCCGATGATGGCCATGACAACAAGCAGCTCGAGTAGGGAAAATCCGGACCAGGATGCATACCCATGCCGGGGCATGGGTTTTGAGGAGAAAACAGCGATTCGGGCCGCGCTCATTTTTCTATGAGGTAATACATGGTTGCCGGCAAAAGGGAGAGTTCTGCGCCCGTCGCAGCGGTGTTAAGGGGATAGCCATTTTCGTCAAGCGCACGGATGATCAGTTTGTCGGCATCCGGGCGGTTGAACCGGATTTTCCCGGCAAAATTTGTCACCATTGTCGGCGGCCTCCCGATGTTTTTCAGAGTCTGCACTTCGGATCCCTGAGAATAGCTTCCATTGTTCGCCTCCTGGCTGAAGACCTGGAGCAGGAGCTTGGACGAGGAATCGGTTGGCTTGCCATCCAGCGCCACGATGGCG
>CAZRIL010000384.1:0-1589 GCA_964600115.1 uncultured Chthoniobacter sp.
CTGACGCAGGCTGTCTGCCAGAAGCAAGTGGGTATCGGTCATCGGGGACGTTAGCCAAAAACATATGCGCTATCTACTACCTGTCTTTGTTACCATAGCACTACTTGGTTTTGGTGCCTGCAATTCTCAAGCAGAAGACTATTTTGCATCGAAAGTATTTCAGTTTCAGCAGCAAGTTGCCAATCGCCCAGTTAGCTTTCCTGTGACCTTAGCTGACACCGAAAAGCGAGTGTATATTTCTGCAGACGACACAAAGACAAAAGTATATTTCTCGATAGTCGATGACATGATCACTATTCATGCGTGAAGCCAGCCAATCAAATTTACGGGAGAAGAAAAAAAGAAGATTCTTAAAGGTGGCTTTCTGCCATATAGCGAAGGAGCCATCCAATTATTTGCCGCATCAGAACCAGATATTGACTTTATTTTGATTGGCTATGACAAGATGGCTCGCATCTCCACTATCGTCCACCTCAAGAAAAAGTAAAAATGAATAAATTCAACTTTGAAGTGCGACAAATGGAATTAGTCCATACACTTCGTTCGGAGTCCTAAATCCCAGCCGTTTTCTGGGACGATCGTTGAGCTTACTCATGACCTTCCAACAGGCACCTCGGGTCACATTTATCAGGTTGGTTCCCTTTGGAAAATACTGTCGAATGAGTCCATTTGCATTTTCATTCGAGCCCCGCTCCCAGGCATGGTGCGGTGTCGCAAAATAGACCTCCGTATCCAACACCTGCTCCAGGTCCTTGTAGTTGTGAAATTCACACCCATTGTCCGCAGTGATCGTTTTCACCCGCCTCTTCTCCGCCCAGAGAAGTTCGATTGTTCTCTCCAGCGTCAACTCCTTGGTGGCGCGGCGGATCGGACCGACTCGCACCAGCCCGGTCTTGCGTTCCACGATCGTCACCAGGCACGCCTTGCCACGGCCGTGAACCGTATCAATCTCCCAATCTCCGATGCGCTTGCGCCTTTCCACGACCGCTGGCCTTGTGCCGATCATCTTCTTCCCTGCCAGGCGTCCACGGCTGTCGTATCCGCCGTAACGTTTCCGGTAGAACTTCCTCGCTCCTCTGAGGTGCGTCCACAACGATCCCCCGCGCGATTTGTCGACCCAGATCCACTTGTAGATCGTCTCGTGGCTCATCACCGGTTTCCCCTCCAGTTTTCGTCTTCCAACGATCTGCTCCGGACTCCAATCCCCCCGAATCATTACCTCTATCGGCGCAAACGCCTCTTTCCCGAAGTGCATGTTCCTGCGCGACCGTCTTCGCCTCGCTCGCGTGTGCATTTGGGCTATTGAGGCTGCATACTTCCTTGTCGATTCACAGCGGTTGCGCTTCAATTCCCGGTAAAGCGTGCTCCGGTGCCGCCCTAGCGCCGCCGCTATCTCTGACATCTTCCACAATGACATCCTCATCGCACACATGTCATACCGTTCCTGCTCTCCCATCTGCTTGTATTTCATGCCTCATTTTGTCGCACTTACCTCTTGAATCCAAGATAGCTAACGAGCCGATGGACCGAATCACCATGCCTTCGGCACTTTCGGCATTTCGCCTGCGGAGCAGGCTCGGATGCCAAAA
>CAZRIL010000385.1:0-1584 GCA_964600115.1 uncultured Chthoniobacter sp.
AACGGCATCGACCGCGTGTGCTTCTACCACCTGGTCTACAGCGGACGCGGTGCTGATCTCGCCCTTCTGCGGCCGGAGGAAACCCGGAACGCGCTCGATGTCATCATGTCGCGCGTCGAGGCGTGGCACCGGCAGGGCCTCACGAAGGAGGTCTTAACCGTCGATCAGCCGGCTGACGGACCCTATTTGCTCCGGAGGCTAGAGCAGCGTGATCCCGGGGCGGCACGCCAGGCCCGCAAACTGCTCGAATGGAACGGCGGTGGCGCCCATGGCTCCGGCGTCGGCCTAGCCAACATCGATACCCAGGGAGACGTCCACCCCGATCAGTTCTGGCAATTCCTTACGCTCGGCAACGTGAAGGAGGACCGCTTCAGCCGGATATGGACAGAATCCCAAGATCCCGTCCTTGCCGGACTCCGCTCCGGGCGGCGTCCCGTGGGTGGAAAGTGTGCGGATTGCCCGGATTTCTCCCTCTGCGGCGGCGGGTTCCGCGTGCGCGCCTGGCAGCGCTTCGGCGACCCGTGGGCGGAGGATCCCGGTTGCTACCTGCGGTAGCGTGCGGAGGGTTTTGTTCTATCCGAACGGCCTTCTTAGAGCCAATTTGTAGAAACACATACCTTTTTTTCTTGTTTTATTTTCAGCGCCGTCTAAAAAACCCCTGCGTGCAGGGCTCCTGAGCCGGGACGACCCCGGATCCGCCCGCCGCCAACCTCGTATTTCAAACCCCAAAAGATCGAATTATGTTTTGCTTTCAATGTCAGGAATCCCTCAAGAACACCGGCTGTCAGGATCGCGGAGTGTGCGGAAAACCGACGGCGCTTGCGGATTATCAAGACCTCCTTCTTTACACTCTCAAGGGTATCTCGCGCGCCGCGGAATCGGCGGCAGGTGACGCGTGGCGCAGCCATGTGGATTTCATCGTCGAGTGCCTCTTCTCGACCATCACCAACGCCAACTGGAGCGCATCCTACTTCGAAGAGAAGATCGCCGAAGGCCTGAATCGCCGTGATGCCATCCTCGCGCAGCAGCCCGCGGCAGCGGAAGATCAAGCGGACTGTCTGACCTGGAGTGGCGGACCGGAGGACTTCCTGCAAAAAGCCGGTGGGATCGGGATTCTGAGCTGCACCGACCCCGATATCCGTTCCTTACGGGAATTGCTCATCACGGCAGTGAAAGGTCTGGCCGCCTATGCGCATCATGCCAAGGTGCTGGGATTCCGCGAAGAACAGGTTGACCGCTTCTTCTTCCAAGCCCTTGATGCCACAACGCGTGATCTGAGCGTGGAGGAACTCGTCGGCTGGTCGCTGAAGGCGGGTGAGATTTCCGTCATCGCAATGGCCCTGCTGGATCGCGCCAATACCGAGACCTTCGGCAACCCGAAAGCCTCGAAGGTGGATCTCGGCGTGGGATCGCGTCCGGGAATCCTGATCAGCGGACACGACCTCCGCGACCTCGCCGAACTTCTCGAGCAGTCGAACGACGCGGGCGTCGACATCTACACCCACGGGGAAATGCTGCCCGCTCATTTTTATCCGGCCCTCAACAAATACCCTCACCTCCGCGGCAATTACGGCAATGCCTGGT
>CAZRIL010000386.1:0-1582 GCA_964600115.1 uncultured Chthoniobacter sp.
TTGCCTGGCTTAACCTGACCAAAGCCAAGGCGGCAGGCGAAGCCGTAGACTCCCGGAACATCAAGAAGCACCGCGCAGACGTCTTCCGCCTCGCTACCACCCTTCCAGGAGTTGCCTGGCCGGATTTACCACAGTCCATCAAAGATGATCTCGACAGCTGTCTTCAGGAGTTTCCGACTGCTGACGACGACTGGCCCGGCATTCTTGCCACTCTGAGGAACACCATCCCTGGAACGTTCCGCCCCGAGGATTTGCGTGGAGCAATCCAGACGTACTTCGGAATTGTGAGGTGACAAAAGACGTGGCACTGCGAGCGGAGCAGGCCGGACGATTTTTCTTCCCCCTGCCTCGTTGCTTCCCCCTCAACGTCTCAACGTCTCCTCAAAATTGGTTGTCGGTTGTTTGTTGCTCGTGAGCTTCCCCCCATAGTTGGGCCGGAGCTGGGTTGAGATGGGAGCCCGGAAAGGGCATAATCCATCCAACCAATGAAGCGACAACGACACACCGAAGAACAGATCATTCAGGTCCTGCAGGAGGCCGTGGCGGGAGCCAAGGTCGAAGACCTTTGCCGACGGCACGCCATCAGCCAAGGGACCTTCTACAAGTGGAAACAGAAGTTTGGCGGCTTGGAGGTCAGCGACGCCCGGCGGCTGCGCTTGCTCGAAGATGAAAACCGCAAGCTCAAGAAGCTTGTGGCTGATCAGGCCCTGGACAACATGGTGCTCAAGGATCTGCTCTCAAAAAAATCTTAAAGCCCAAAGCGCGTCGATCTGCCATGCAAGAAGTCGTCACTCGTTTTGGGCTTTCCCTGCGCCGGATCTGTCGGTTGACGGGTTGGAACCGTTCGAGCCTCCAGTATCAATGCCTTCCCTCCCGCGATGTCGCCCTGCGACATCGCCTGCGGCACTGGGCTGCTCTCAAGCCCCGGTGGGGTGCCCCGATCCTCCATGACGTCCTTAAATCCGAGGGGCTTGTCATCAACCATAAACGCACAGAGCGCATCTACCGCGAGGAAGGGCTCTCCCTGCGCCGTAAGCACCGCAAAAAGCTTCCAGCCGTGGTCAGAGTGCCCTTGGCTGCCGCCGAGCGCCCCAACCAGCGCTGGAGCATGGACTTCATTCATGACCAGCTCTCCTGCGGCCGCCGCTTCCGCTGCCTGAACATCGTTGATGACTTCACCCGCCAGTGCCTGGCCATCCAAGTCGACACCTCCATCGGCGGGGCTGACGTCGTTCAGGTCCTCCGGAAACTTGCCCTCTCTCGCGGCTTGCCTGCCTCCATCACCGTGGACAACGGCCCCGAGTTCACCGGAAAGGCTCTTCATCTCTGGGCGGTGGAGAACAAAGTCCACCTTCACCACATCCAGCCAGGCAAGCCCATGCAGAACGCCTTCATCGAAAGCTTCAACGGCACCTTCCGCGATGACTGCCTCAACCAGCACTGGTTCCGTTCCATCCCTGAGGCCAGGCTCCTCATCGAGCACTGGCGTTCTCAGGATTACAACCTCATCCGCCCTCACTCTTCCATCGGGAGAATCCCACCAGATACCTTCGCCTTGATCTCAAACCAAAAAACCACTACC
>CAZRIL010000387.1:0-1575 GCA_964600115.1 uncultured Chthoniobacter sp.
GTTCTTCCGGAGGGCGGGACGATTCTCCGATTACGAAACAATTCCGGCGTCATCGCGTCTGCGATCTTTGCCAATTCTTCGCTGGGCAGCGGGTCAACGGTCACTTCGCAGTTGGTGATTGCGGCCGGCTACGAGAACGCGTCGTTTAATCAATGGGACATCGCGAGCACCTTCGTCAACACAGGCACGGATGTTAATGTTTCGTCGGGAAACATCAGTGTGACCTTCCTGAACGCCACGGCCGGCACCGGGTCGGCCGTCGCCCCGGGAATCGGCGGGAAGGTCATCACCAATTTCGGGACCAATGCCGTCTACACGCTGACAAATGCGGGGAGTTATAATGCAGCGACCAGCACCTTTGCGCCGAATGGTCCCGGAGATCAAATCACCGGCACGGTCACGCCAAGGTTGTTCGTGGGTGCCTCGCAGGTCAGCATGACGGCGTCGGCACAGGTCGCGCCCGGCCAGACGGGGACTTTCAACTACATTCTCACCGACGAGAATGGCAACCAGGCCTTTGCGGCCTTCGATTGGTCGCAGTTCGCCGGAGGTGTGAAAACCGTTCAGTCCACTCTTGTGCCCGGGGTTTTCTTCGATGCGTCGAAAGTGACAAATTGGGCACTCGTCCATACGAACCAGCAGGCGGGCATCACGGCGACCCTCTACGGTGCAGCCGGGCTCTCGCCAACGCAGACCGACTCGGTCGTTGATGATTTCACCGTCAGCGTTTCCCAGTTCACGGTCTCCTACCCCTCCAACCCTTCTGCGAGCGTCAATTCCACAGTCACTCTTGCCGGCTACGACGATGCCCAGCGCCAGATTCAGAGCGACATTGACGACTACGATAACCCGAATGCGCAGGCCACCGCGCAGGTGGCGGATGGAAATTACCTCCTCGTGACCACCGACTCACAGGACTCCGTCAACCAAATCACCTATTCGGGTTTTTCCCTCTACGCGACCGAGCAGCAATTTTTGCGCTTCGACTTCAACAGCGTGCAAAACCTCAAGGCACTCGCTGTGGACCTGGGCAACGGGCTCCTCCCAACCGTGAGTGGCACATTCACCGTACCGGACTCCGAGTTCGCCTCCTCCTCCTTCACTATCGATCTCAGCCAACTGCCGAATTGGACTCCCGAGTTTGCCTCGGGAATCGATTCCCTCAACGTGATTTTCGACACCCCGTCCGGCAACATGATGGTGGAACTCGACCGGATCGCCTTCACGTCCGTTCCCGAGCCCTCCACCTATGCGCTGCTGGCCCTCGGCGCGGCCTTCGTGCTTTTCCGCCGCGCGGGAAAACACCGGAGGCGTTCCTAGGCGCATTGCCTCTCTTTTCGGGCCTCCGGGCGGGCATGGAGCGCTCCCGGGGCGCTCAGGCTCCGGACTGCCGTGCGGCCACGCGGTCCAATGGGAAGGATGTCTGGCCGCGGAGCGGAAGGTCCACGCGGTCGCCGCTGGCGGCGGACTCATAGCAGGCGAGGTAAAGCTCGCTGGAGTGGAGGGCGCTTCGCAGGGAAACCTGGGACTCGGGGCCGCCTTGCATCCATGCAACCCACTCCTCCAGCAAAGGAA
>CAZRIL010000388.1:0-1531 GCA_964600115.1 uncultured Chthoniobacter sp.
AACCACCCTATCCTCGCCGACCACGAGTTCATGGTGCGCGATGCGGTAAATTCCCGATGGCGCTCCCGCCGCCGCCATGCAGTCGGTGGTAAAGAATGCCTTCCCGACCGGCTTCGCGCGGAAAAAGCTTTTCAAAACGAAAGGGGGCAGGTGGATCCCGTCGGGGATGAAAAATGCGTTCAGCTCGTCACGGGCCAGGAGGCGCTGGGTCACGTTGTCGTGCCGGTGCATTTCGGCAGGGACACCGTTCCCGAGGTGCGTGCAAAACCTCGCGCCCGCATCAATGGCCTTGTCGATATCGGCTTCGGATGCGTTGGTGTGCCCGAGGGAAACCTTCACGCCCGAGAGGACAACATGGCGGATGACATCCGTGCTGCCCGGCAGCTCGGGTGCCAGAGTCAGCAGTTTGATCTGGCCACCGGCGGCCTCTTGCAAGCACTCGAAATCCGCGATGTTCGGCGGTCCCATGTGCCGGGGGTCATGCGCGCCACGGTATCCGGGTTCTGGTGAAAGCCACGGACCCTCGATATGATACCCGCAGGCCGCTTCGCCGACGACAGGATCGGCAGACCGGATCCGCTCGATGTTTTTCAGCTTTGCGCAGAGCGAGCCGATGCCGTCGGTAATGAGTGTTAGAAAAAACTTGCGGGTCTCGTGCGCAGCCAGCCTATCCACAGCGATCCGAAGATCGGCTGCGGTCAAATCGGGCTGTTGGAAATCCACGCCCGCAAACCCGTTGACCTGGATATCAAAGAGGCTGGTTTTCACCCGATAAAGAGGGGTTTGATGTGCCGGTCGTAGAGATTGTTCGTCACGCATGCGGCAATCGTTGGGTGCGCCGAGTCGATAGCCTCCAGATACACAGGCCCCATTTCCGCCGCAATTTTGAAGCTCACATGGATGAGCTGCCGGAGCGAGGAATTGAATCGTGGGTCCGGCGGTTCGTGGGTCAACGCCGCCGCAAGGGCTTTGCCGTCCCATCCTGAAACAACAGCTGGGTCGGGGAGCTGGTCGCGCCTGATGTCGATGACCGTGGCATAGGGCTGGCTCAGTTCGTCAATCCGGCTGAAGGCTTTTGCGTAAATTTCTTTGGCCACGTCGAGGCAGGGGCCTCCTGCGAGGGACAGGCCGATGACTTCTTCCAGCCAGTTTGTTCCAGCCGTCTTGAGGTGGAGCCCCGCTCCGTGCCTTTTCAGGAGCTCCCGCATGGGGGCGTAGAGCGAGAATTTGTCGCTGCCCGAATGCACGCTGATTTTGAGGTTTTCCGGCAGCCCGAATTCGGCGACTGCCACGCGGATCGCCGCGAGGTCGCGCTCGAACTCGCACACAAACTGCCCCGCGTTTCCCACATAATCCACCCCCTTGTTGAACCGTCCGGAAAACTTCGGAGCGATCGTCTGCACGCGCACGCCCTCGCCTGCCAGTGCCCCGAGGATGAGAAACAGGTCGAGGGGCGACTGCTGTGTTTCGGCTTCATCTGTCGAGACTTCTGCAATAAAGTTGTCTTTTCCCCGTGCGGATTCTATGTGCC
>CAZRIL010000389.1:0-1515 GCA_964600115.1 uncultured Chthoniobacter sp.
ACCGATCGTCGTGCCTTCGGCGATCGTGAGCGTGCCACTGCCGAGCGCATTGTCGCTGCCGATGACGAGCGTGCCGTTGCTGAGCAGCGTTCCGCCCGAGTAGGTGTTGTTTCCCGTCAGGACCAGCGCGCCGCCACCGATCTTCTCCAGTGGCCGGGCACCGCCGGTCTCGCTGATGTCGCCCTGCTGGGTGGCCGAGCCGGTCAGGACCTGAAGCTGCGTGTGATTAGAGCTCAGCACGATCGGGTTGGCGATCGTAACGCCGTTGGCGTAGTCGATCACGGAACCGGTTGTTGTGATTGTGCCGGTGCCGGCCGCAGAGTTGCTGCCCAAGGAGAGAGTTCCTCCGGCCACAGTGACGCCACCGGTGAACGTGTTGTTCCCGCTCAGGACGGTCGTGCCATTGCCCAGCTTGTTGACCGAAATGTTACCGGTGATGTCATACGAAAAGGTAAGGTTTCCGGTGTGGTTGAAATTCATCGTGCCCGATCCTGTTCCTCTCACAAATCCCCCCGACAAGGAGAGCACGCCCGCAGCGCCTCCGGTGCCGATGTTCATGATCCCTGTGCCGCCGTTCGCTCCGATTTGGATAGCGTAGGCCGAATATTCTCCCCCGTTCTCCAAGGTAAGGGTCCCCGTGGCGTCGAAACCGAGTTGCGACGTAAGGTTGGACGACACTCTTGACCCCGCTCCGGTCACGAGGACTTCGCCGGATTCCTGATATCCGATAAAGAATGAGCCGCCAACCGATTCCACGACGGCCCCGTTCTGCACCCGCAGCGTGCCGTTGCCGGAATTTCCCACATAAAAGTTGTTGGTTGTGGTCCATCGCGATCCATTTCCACTCACACTGGCCGTGCCATTGCCTCCGAATAATCCAATACTGGTAAGGAAACTGCTTACGGTTCCCCCGTTTTCGATAACGAGCGAACCGGTCTGGCCGGAGACATTGCCAATCTGCGCGAAGTTGGAACCATTGATGCTCCCTCCGGCACCCACCCGGAGCGTGCCGTTTTGCACGCTGGTATCACCGGTAAACGAATTGTTGCCAGAAAGCGTGAGCGTGCCGTTGCCTTGCTTGGTGAGGGATCCGTTGCCGGTGAGACCGGGGGACGTGGCGACTGTGAAGCCCTGAGTGTCTATGGTTCCGCCACTATCCACAAGACGCACATCGCCATTTTCGAAGCCACTGAAAAGAGCGTTTTGGTTTCCGGAGAGGCGGAGGGTGCCGCCATTGAAAGTCACCGTGCCATTGTCGTTGGTCTCAGCGACCTGTCCGGTGGTGAGGACCCCGCCGCGAAGCAACAAACTACTGTTAGAATTACCCGCCGCACCGAAGCGAACCTGGCTTGCTGAGACCATGCCAGTGCCGCTGATATCGACTGTTCCGTTGCTTCCTTGATAACCGATGAAAAGTTAGACTGAGGTCTTCAAGTTCCCCCCACTGAACTTAGCGAGGCCGGTCGAGCCGTCAAAAACTCCCACTGCGGATATGTAGGCGGTAACGACACCGTT